>NZ_MECK01000010.1 GCF_014596465.1 Streptomyces sp. CBMA123
CCGGCCGGTCACCGCCGCGCCGAGCGCGGCCAGGTCGGTGGCGATCACCAGCAGCGCCCCGGCCGGCGCCTCCAGCGGCGCCAGGTTCTGCGCCACCGGGCGGACCCGCCCGGTGGCGGTGTTGAGCGCGTGCCCGGCGGCGATCGGGCGGGTTGGCGTACCGGCCCCCAGGAAGGCGGGCACGGTGTCGAGCGGCTCCAGCAGCATCGCCGCCACCGCCTCCTGCCAGGGCATCCCGGTCACCGTCTCGACCAGGCGCCCGGCGGCGACATAGCCGGCGTTGGAGTAGGAGAAGCCCGTCCCGGGCGGGAACAGCGCGTCCTCGGCGGTGCAGACCGAGGCCAGGTAGCGCGCCGCGGTGGTCCGGGCGGCCGCGTCGGAGTCCGGGCCGGTGGGAAGTCCGCCGGTGTGGCTCAGGAGTTGACGGACCGTCACGTCGCGGAGGTGGCGGAACTCGGGGAGGTGGGCGGCGACCCGGTCGTCCAGGTCGAGGTCCCCGTCGTCGGCGAGGAGCACCACCAGGGCCGCGGTGTAGGGCTTGGTGAGCGAACCGACCGGTACGGCGGTGTCCTCGGTGAAGGGGGCGCCGGTGGCGGCGTCGGCCACGCCGGTGTGCAGGGCGACGACCTCCGACCCGGTGTCCAGCACCAGCTGGGCACCGGGCACCCGGTGGCGGCGCGCGAGCGTGTCGAGCCGGTGCTGGAGCGCGCGCCGCAGCTGCTGCGGCGCGCGCTCGCGGACCGGCGCGGTGGCGGGGTACGGCATGGGCGGTGGCTCCCGTTGACTGGTTCTCGGGTGCGGGCGCGACGGCGCACCCGCGGATGAATTCCGGATTGCTGAGGAACGCCTTACCAGATTTCCGGCCGGCAGCGCTCTCCGGCGCAAAGAGCGGCACGGACGGCGGGAATGACCGGACGCCGTCCCGGCCACGGCCGACCCGACACGAACGGGAATGGAGTCGGCTCCCGGCGCGCCCCGGGGCGACAACGGCGCACGCGAAGCCGTTCCACGCCGCAACGGCGCACCGCGGCCGGACCGCTCGAATACGACCTGATTTCCCGGCTACTCCGGAAAACCCGGGCGGCCGAATGCCCGCCCCCGGCCGGCCGGACCAAGCTGCCACCCCGAACACTCCGGCCTGCGGACCCGTCGGCCCACACCCCGCAGGGTCGCCCCACCCGGCATCGCAATCCCCCCTGCGCGCCTCCCCCGCGACCGCCGCGCGATGCCCGCCGCAACAGCCCTGGGTGACCGCGCAATCCTGGACGGTCCGTACGTTCGAAAGACGAACGCGGAACAGTCTTCACGGCGGATCACCCGCTCGCAACCCCTTCCGATTGAACGGAAAGCAATTCTCACGGGAATCGGACCGGCGAAATCCCTGATGCGGCTTCCGACCACGGGCGTAGCACCTGATGACGCCCGCGAATTGGTTGGCCGAAACCGTCGCAGTCGGATCCCGACGGCCCCGCACCAGATTTTCACGGGCGCGGCAGAGTGACTGGAATGGCGCCGGGGGCGGCTGTGCGGAAATGCGACGGATGGGGCGGGGAGTGAAAAGGGACTGCCAATGGTGCGGGCGTGTTCCAGGGTGCGCCCGGGCGCCTCGGGGGCGCGCTCACCCGCCACCACGCACACCGGGCAGGCGCGGGCGGAGCCCACCCGTCCTTCTCCGTGCACTCGGGCACCCAGCGGCGCTCGCCCGCCTACGCCCTGCGGCGGCATCCGGCGAGGAGCGTGGCGACCATGCGCCTGGCGTCGGCCTGGTCGTAGTCGGGGCCGGTGATGCAGAGGTTTCCGATGGCGCGCAGGAGCGTGTAGGCGCTGATGTCGGGGGTGATCTCGTCGGCGGCGACACAGGCGTCGAGCACCGTCGCGCAGGCCGGGATCAGGGTGTCGAGCATGAGGGCGTGGAGGCTCTCCAGTCCTGGGTCACCGGACCCCAGCGCGGCACCGAGGCCGTGCTTGGTCACCAGGAACTCCACGAACGCCTCCGTCCAGCGGGTCAGGGCGGTGAACGGGGTGGCCGATTCCGCCAGGAGTTCGGGCGCGAGTGCGGCGCAGGTGTCGACCTGGTGCCGGTAGACGGCGGCGACGAGGTCCGGCCGGGTCGGGAAGTTCCGGTAGATCGTTCCGACGCCGACGCCGGCGCGTTCGGCGATGTCGCGCACGGGGGCCTGGACGCCCTGGTCAACGAAGACCGCCGCCGCGGCCGCCAGCACGCTGCTGCGGGTGCGCTGCGCTTGTGCTCGGCGTACTCCGACCGATTCCGGCACGGGCCCTCCCTTTACTCGCGGAACAATGTTCCGCTAACTTGGCGGAACGACGCTCCGCCAAAGTATGGCAGAGCGATCCCCTCGAGAAAGCGCAGGTTCCCCATGCCTTCCAGCCACCGCGACCGGCGGATCGTCGCAGTCAAGCCCATCAGCGTTCCCGCGCCCGACCGTGGCATCGAGCTGCAGGTGAAGGTCACCGCCCCGCTGGCGGGACAGCACCTGCCCGTCATCGTCTTCTCCCACGGCAACGCGTGGTCCCTGGACGCGTACGAGCCGCTCGTCGACCGGTGGGCCGCGGCCGGATTCGTCGTGGTCCAGCCCACCCACCTCGACTCCCGCCGCAACGGCCTCGGACTCGACGACCCGCGCTTCGCCACCATCTGGCGCGTCCGGATCGCCGACCTCCACGCGGTCCTCGACGGCCTCGACGACATCCTCGCCCAGGCCGGGGACCTGGACACCCGGGTCGACCGGAGGCGCATCGCCGTCGTCGGCCACTCCTGGGGCGCCCAGACCGCCGGTGCGCTCCTCGGCGCGCGCGTGTTCGACGCCGACGGCATTCCCGGAGAGGACTTCTCCCATCCGGCGGTCACCGCCGGTGCGCTCATCACCGCGGCCGGCACCGGTGACACCCTCACCCCCTTCGCCGCCGAGCACCTTCCCTTCATGAGGCCGGACTTCTCCACCATGGCCGCTCCGGCCCTGGTCATCGCGGGCGGCAAGGACCAGTCCCGGCTCACCACCCGCGGACCGGAGTGGTTCACCGACGCCTACCACCTCAGCCCGTCCCCGAAGAGCCTGCTCACCATCGCCGACGGCGAGCACACCCTCGGCGGCCTCGCCGGCGAGCAGGTCGCCGAGACCACCGACGAGGACCCCGCCCGCGTCACCCTCGTCGCCGACGCGATCTCCGCCTACCTCCTCGACGTTCTCCGGGGGGACGACGCCGCGTGGACTGCCCTGCTCGGCAACGCCGCTGCGGCGGGCGGACATCCGTGGAGCGTCTCCTCCAAGTGAACGGGCGTTTTCACCACACGCCCCGGCCCCGATGTCACGTTCCGCCGTCCTGCCCGGTCCACCTGGTACCTGCAGAACGAAGGGAGCGTCATCATCATGAAGGCCGTCATCGTGTGCGTCTCGGTGTCCCACGGCAACACCCGGCGGATCGCCGAGGCCATGGCCCGCCCACTGGCCGCCCGGGTCGTCGAGCCGGAGGAGCTCGACCCGGCCGGCCTGGGCGGCTACGACCTGGTCGGCTTCGGCTCGGGCGTCTTCACCGGCCGGCTCCACCCGCGGCTGCGCGACTTCGTCCGCGCCCTCCCGGCGGCCGAACACCCCACCCGGGCCTTCGTGTTCGCCACCAGCGGCCTCCCGGAGCCCGGCTTCCGCCCCTTCACCGGCCCACTGGCCCGTCTCCTGGAGCCCAAGGGCTTCCACGTGGTCGACACCTTCACCACCCGCGGCCACGACACCTGGCTCCCGTTCCGCCTGGTCGGCGGCATCAGCAAGCACCGTCCCGGCCCCCACGACCTCGCCGCCGCCCGCGCCTTCGCCGAGTCCCTCCACCCGCACCCCGGCACCACCGCCTGACCGGCCGCGGCGGGCCCGCACAGGGGTCGGGCCCGCCGCGGCCGCGCCACCACCCTCCCATCGCCCCGGCCCGCCGTCCCGTCCCGTCCCGAGCCACCGGCCACCCCTCCCGGATCACTCGACCGCCACCGGCACCCGGGCGTCCCGGCCCCGCGTCAGCGCCACCAGCAGCCCCAGCTGCACCACCGCCCCGACGCTCTGGCCGAGCCACACCCCGCTCACCCCCAGCGGTCCCGACAGGGCGACCGCAGCGGCGAGTTGGGCGCCGAGCCCGGCGACGGCCGACAGCACCAGTGGCCGCCCGGCTCCGGTGGCCTGGTGGTAGCCGCCGAGGGCGACCGCCGGGGCGTACGGGAGCAGGTAGAGGGCCGCCAGCTGGAGGAAGCCGGTGGACTGGGCGGTCACGGCCGGGTCGTCGGTGAACAGGGCGGTCAGCGGGCCGGCCGCGCAGGCCGCGAGCAGGGCCGCGACGGCGCCCAGCAGAGCTGCGGAACGGGCGACAGCGCGGTGGAGGGCGTGCAGTGGGGCGTCCGCGCCGGCGCCGCTGAGCCGGGCGGCCTGGAGGGCGGCGGCCTGGCGCAGCGCGTAGAAGGCCATGGTGAGGACGAGCAGCAGCCGGTAGCCGATGCCGTACCCGGCGACCGCCGCGACGCCGAAGCCGGCGACCAGGCCGAGTTGGGCGGTGCCGACGGCCATCCTGGCGGTGAAGTCCAGGCCGAAGGGCGCACCGGCCCGCAGGATCCGGACGGCGGCCGCGCCGACGCCCCCGACCGGACGGCCGGTGCGGGGCCGTCGGCGCAGGGTGACGGCGAGGGCGACCGCCCGGGAGGCGGCCAGGGCGAGGGCCGCGCCCGGGACGCCGAGGGCGGGCAGCGGGCCCGGGCCGAGGATCAGCAGCGGGTCGAGAACGAGCAGCAGGGCGTTGGAGAGCAGGGCGATCCGCATCGGGGTGCGGGTGTCCCCGGCGCCCTTGAAGAGTTCGTCGGCGACGCGTTGGGCGAAGAACAGGGCGAAGGCCGGGAAGGCGACGGTGAGGTAGTCGGCCGCCCGGGCGGCGGCCTCGCCGTCGAGGAAGGCGGCGGCGATCCGGTCCCGCAGCAGGTAGCCGGGGGTGGCGAGGGCGAGGCTGCCGAGGACGCAGAGGCGCCAGGCGGCGCGGGTGGTGCGGGCGGCCTCGTCCCGGTCGCCGGCGCCGAGGGCGCGGGCGAGCCGGACGCTGACGCCGGAGGACACCACCAGGACGAGCCCGAGCAGCAGGTTCTCGAGGGTGCCGGCCAGGGTGACGGCGGCGACGGCCGCGCCGCCGAGGCCGGCCACCCAGAGCGTGCCGATCACCGAGGCGGTCACCCCGGACAGCAGTTCGGCGTAGACCGGCCCGGCCAGTACGGCCAGCCGGAACGACTGTTCACGCATGGCCACCCCCTCTTCTCGTGCCGCCCACTCCGTCGCAGGCGACTGCCTCGAAGAGATATACATCGATTCGATATACCGCGACAAGAGGTAGCATGACTCCCACGATGGGGCGCATCATGGGGCGCACTCCGACGAAAGGGCTCCGACCGTGTTGACCCTCGCGATCCTCGGCTTCCTGTACGACCAGCCCCTGCACGGCTACGAACTCAAGTCCCGGATCACCGGATTGACCGGCCACGTCCGACCGGTCAGCGACGGCGCGCTCTACCCCGCGATCACCCGGCTGGAGAAGGCCGCGCTGCTGCGCCGCCGCACCGAGCCCGGCACCGGGGCAGCCCCGCGCCAGACCCTGGAACTCACCGGGGAGGGCCGCTCGGAACTGCTGCGGCGGCTGGCCGATCCGGAGCAGGCCGAAATCACCGACCAGATCCGCTTCTTCACCCTCGCCACCTTCCTCCACCAGCTCGCCGACCCGGCCCGACAGGCCGCCGTGCTCCGCCGCCGACTGGCCTTCCTGGAGGCGCCGAGCAGCTTCTTCTACGACGGGGACGGCCGGCCGGTCACCGCCGAGCGGGAGCCGAACCCGTTCCGGCGCGGCATGCTGCTGGTCGCCCGGGCCTCCGGCGCCGCCGAGCGGGCCTGGCTGGCCGAGACCATCGCCGATCTGGAGGGCGCGGCGGGCGCCGAGGGCACCGGGAGCCACCAGGACCGGTAGCGCCCGAACGGTCCGCAGCGCGGCCGTCCCGTCCGCACACCCCGTCGAACAACCGGGCGGCGGACCGGACTTGCGCCTTTCGGCACCCGGCCCCACGGAGCCCGGGCCTCGCTATGATGATCCGTCTCACGACCACGGCGCCTTCCGCGGCGTGACCCACCACCGCGCCCCGCCCGCCTTGGAGGCAGCCGTGCCCAGTGAAGAGACCGCCGCCGCGAGCCCCGCCCCGCTGAAGCGGGACGACATCCCCGGCTGGTTCTTCGGCCTGGACCGGGCCGCGTTCTCCCACCTGCTGTCCGCCCAGACGGCGGCCGGGGTCAGCGGGGACATCCTGGAGCTCGGCAGCTACCTCGGCCGCAGCGCCGTACTGCTCGGGGACCACCTCCAGCCGGGCGAGCGGCTGACCGTCTGCGACCTCTTCGACTCCGAGGCGGGCGACGCCGACAACGCCGCCGAGATGGCGATGTCCTACCGCAAGACGCTCACCCGCAGCGCCTTCGAGTCCAACTACCTCGCCTTCCACGACGAGTTGCCGGAGATCGTCCAGGCGCCCACCGCCGTCCTGGCCGACGGCAGGATCCCGGCGGGCAGCTGCCGCTTCGTCCACGTCGACGCCTCGCACCTGTACGAGCACGTCAGCGCGGACATCCGGGTGGCCAGGTCGGCGCTGACGAAGGACGGCCTGGTCTCGCTGGACGACTACCGCTCCGAGCACACCCCGGGCGTCTCGGCCGCCGTCTGGGAGGCGGTGTTCACCGACGGGCTGCGCCCGGTGCTGCTCACCCCGATGAAGTTCTACGGCACCTGGGGCGACGCCGACGCCGCCCGGCGGGTCCTGCTGGAGCGCGACTGGCGGGCCGAAAACTACACCGTCGACGAGGACACCATCGCCGGGCACCAGGTGCTGCGGCTCAACTACCAGGTCAAGACGCCCGCGCAGCTCCAGCGTTCCGCCCCGCGCCGGCTCGCCCTGGACCTGCTGCCGCCGGTCGCCACCCGGGCCACCCGCCGGGTCCTGCGGACGCTGCGCGAGCGCCGCGCCGTCCGCCCCACCCCGAGCGCCTGACCGCTCCCCGGGCCGAGCCCAGCCCCGGCGCCGGCCCGACCGTTCCACAACTGAATCCGGGCATCCGTCCGACCCCGTGAAACGCCGTCGCAGCACCCGCTGCGGCGGCGTTCCGCGTTGCGGCGGGGACCTGCGGTGCGGCGGTGACGACGGGGCATCCGATGCCGTCACCTGCGGTCCGCACCGTTCAGCGGCCCGAAGTGCGGCCGTCATCCGGGCGTGGGATCGGACCCGGAATATTCACTTCATATGACTGACGTATTGTCGAAAAGTCATTCACTCACATGGGTGAATCGCTCTTAAAGGTTTGCCTATGGAGCATTAAAGCCCACAGAGTGATGTCACCTCAGTTTGGCCTTGAGAAAGCCAAGTTCAGGCAAAATCCTTGCGAGTGAGGAGAGACCCATGTTCCACGCTTCCACCCCCGCGGGCCCCGGGCAGCGGCTCCGCGCGGCGATCGCGGACCAGGGCACCACCCCCCTGATCGGCGTCCACGACATGTACTCGGCCTCCATCGCGGCCGAGCACTACGACGGCATGTTCGTCTCCGGGTTCGGCTTCGCCGCCTCCTACTACGGCCTTCCGGACATCGGTTTCATCGCCTGGCCCGACATGGTCGCCTTCGTCGAACGGCTGCGCGGCGCGTTCCCCCGGCACCACCTGCTGGTCGACATCGACGACGGCTACGTCGATCCCGAGGTCGCCTGCCACGTCGTGCGCCGGCTGGAGGCCATCGGCGCCTCCGGCGTGATCCTGGAGGACCAGAAGCGCCCGCGCCGCTGCGGGCACGCCGACGGCAAGCAGGTCCTCCCGCTGGAGGAGTACCTGGCGAAGCTCGAACTCGTCCTCGCCGACCGCACCGACCTCCTGGTGGTCGCCCGCACCGACGCCACGGAGGAGCAGGACATCCTGCGCCGCGCCCGTGCGCTCGCCGAGACGGACGCCGACGTGGTGCTCGTCGACGGCGTGCGCAGCGAGGACTGGATCCGCCGGATCCGCAAGGAGGTCGGCGACAAGCCGCTGCTCTTCAACCAGATCGCGGGCGGCAAGTCCCCCCGGCTGTCGCTCTCCGAGCTGACCGAGCTCGGCGTCGACGTGGCGATCTACAGCACCCCGTGCCTGTTCGCGGCCCACCAGGCGATCGACGAGGCGCTCACCGGTCTGAAGACCGCCGACGGACGGCTGCCCGCCACGGCCGGGCAGAACAAACCGGTCGGCGTGCGGGAGTCCACCGAGCTGCTGGAGCGGAACATCGCCCGCTCCCGCCGGCTCGCGGACGTGACGGTGTGAGCCCCGGGCCGCGCCGGCCCGCCCCGTCCTCGGCGGCCGCCGCGTTGCGGGCCACCGTCCTGGGGCTGACCGGGGCGTGCGCCCTGCTCGCGGTCGGCGCGGTCCCGGCCGTCGCGGGCGGAAGTCCGGTCACGGTCATCGACAACTCCAACGCCGACTCCTGGCTGGAGGTCGACCGCACGGCCAACGTCCAGCAGGGCGGCGGGTCGGCGGGGAGTGACCACGACGGCTCCGGATCGCTGATCGGGGGCCTGGTCGGCGGCGGAGGTCCGCCATGACGTCCCCCACCGAACGCCCGACCCCCGCTGCACGCCCGACCCGCACCGCACGCCCGACCCGCCCACGACGCCGGCGCAGGTTCGATCCGTACCTGCTCGCACTGGCCGGGGCGGTCGGCCTGGCCGCGCTGTTCCCGGTTTCCGGGGCCTCGGCCCGAATCGCCGCGACGGCCTGCGACATCGCGGTGGCGCTGCTGTTCTTCCTCTACGGGGCCCGGCTCTCCACCCGCGAGACCCTGGCCGGGCTGCGGCACGTGAGGTTGCACGGGCTGGTGCTCGCCGCCACCTTCGCCCTCTTCCCGCTGCTCGGCCTGGCCACCGCCCTGCTCACGCCGGTGCCACTGACCGAGCAGTTGCAGGCCGGGGTGCTGTTCCTCTGCCTGGTGCCGTCCACGGTGCAGTCCTCCGTGGCGCTCACCGGGGCCGCCCGGGGCGACGTCCCGGCGGCGATCTGCGCGGGGACGTACTCCAGCCTCGCCGGGCTGCTGCTCACTCCCCTCCTGGTCGCCGGGCTGCTGGGCTCGCACGCCGGGCTCTCGGCGGACGGGCTGCTGCGGATCGGTCTCCAGTTGCTGGCGCCGTTCCTGCTCGGACAGGCCCTGCGGCCGTGGATCGGCGGCCTGGTCTCCCGGCACAAGCGGGTGCTGACCCCGGTGGACCGCGGTTCGATCCTGCTGGTCGTCTACACCGCGTTCAGCGCGGCGGTGGCCCAGGGCATCTGGCACCAGGCGACGCCCGTCGCCCTGCTCGGGATGGTCGTGGTCCTGCTCGCCCTGCTCGCGGCCGCCCTGGCGGCCACCGGGCTCGGCGCACGCGTGCTGGGGCTGGACCGGCCGGCCGCGATCGCGGCGATGCTGTGCGGCTCCCAGAAGAGCCTGGCCAACGGGCTGCCGATGGCGACCGTGCTGTTCGGATCGGAGGCGGGGGCGATGGTGCTGCCGCTGATGGCCTACCACCAGCTCCAGTTGCTCGTCGGCACCGTGCTCGCCGGCCGCTGGGCCCACGCCCCGGCCGACAGCGCCGACGCCACCGACGCCACCGACGCCACCGACGCCACCGACGCCACCGACGGTCCGGCCCCGCCGGCGGTCAGGGAACCGGCCGCGCCGCCAGCCTCCGGTTGATCCCCCGGCGCAGCCGCGCCGAGGCCCCGGGCTGCTGCCCCAGCCGGAGCAGCAGCCCGGCGGCCGGCTCCGTCCGTCGGGCCAGCTCCAGCACGGCCGCGTACGGGCGGTCGCCCTCCCGCAGGCGTTCGGCCAGCACGGCGACCAGCCCCTCCAGCTCCGCACCGGTCAGCGCGGGGTGGGCGGCCACCAGCCGGAGCAGGTGGTTGTCGTTGGCGATGCTGTTCCGTCGGACGGACAGCGCGGCCAGCAGGTCGGCGGGCGCGGCGGCGTTCCGGGCGATCGCGTGCCAGACGAACGGGTAGTCCGCCCGGGCCAGTCGGCGCAGGACCTCCGGGTCCGCCGTCCGCTCGGCCACCCGCAGGTAGTCCCCGCCGTGGTGCAGTTCCCCGTCCTCCGTCATGGCGCGGGAGCCTAGCAGTCGGCGCGCCGCCCTCAGCCCCGGGCCGCCGGGGTGCTGAGGACGGTGTCCGGCAGGACGGGCAGCGGGCCCGGTGCGGGGAGCGTCCAGGCCTCCGGGTCGGGCGCGAACGGGCCGGTGCGGTCGTGGAGTTGGGCCAGGGCCTGGTCGCGGGCCCGGTCCACCTGACGGTGGGTGGCGTCGTCGATCACGCCGAGCCGCCGGGCCTCGGCGTACTCGTCCTCGTCCTTCCAGGTGTGGGAGGCGAGGTCGGGGGTGACGACGAGGTCCAGGTAGAGGTCGAAGGTGTCGATGCCGATGGCCGTCCGCAGGTACGGGAGTTCGAAGTTGACGTACCAGCACAGCGGGCGGCCCTCGGGGCTGAGGAACCGGTGCACGCTGTACGGTTCCCCGGCGGTGAAGCGACCGATCACCACGGTGTCGCGCCAGGTCCAGTGGTCGAGTTCCCAGCGGCCCGTGGCCAGGTCGTCGAGGCCGCGTCTGCGGGCGGCGACGTCGCCGTGGCGCCGGGAGGTGGTCCAGCTGGCAGGGGCGAGGCTCTCGGTGCCGGGGCGGGCGGTCAGGGTCAGGGTGGCGCCGTCGTCCGCGAGCACGGTGTACGGCATGGCCGTCCAGATCCGGCCGCCCACGACGTCCCGGCGTACGGCGGTGCTCCCGGCCGGGAAGAGGTGGGCCGTCACCGGGCGTAGTACGGGCGGTGATGGGCGGCCACCGGCGCGGACTGGTAGGTCCAGACCCCGGCGGCCGGGGCGTCGCCGATCAGCAGGGCGAGGTCGCGGGCGGCCTCCTCGGCCGGGTTGCCGAGGTCGAGCCGGACCCGGTCGGCGGTGCGGTCGTCCAACGCGTAGTAGCGGTAGGGGTGGTGGACGTTGAGCGGGCCGGCGAGCAGCTTGCCCTCGTCGTCGGTGCCGTAGCCGGTGATCGGGGTGCTGTCGACGGACTCGGGGGTGAGGCCGGTCAGGTCGACGTCCAGGGCGAGGATCTCCTCCTGGTGCCGGCGCAGCCCGGCCGTGCCCGACCCGGCCGTGCCCAGTTCGGCCCGGCGGCAGGAGATGCTCCACCGTTCGCGCACGGCGGCCGCGTTGAGCGAGGGCAGGGTGGTCTCGAACCAGCCGGGGTGCTTGGGTTCGGCGTACAGCCGCCGCCCGGCGTCGATGGCGAGCGGGTTGTCGCACAGCACGTGCAGCCGGGCGATGCCGAGCAGCTTGGTCTGGTCGTAACCCCGGGCGTACTGACCGTAGTTGACCACCGGGATGCGCTCCTCGGCGAACACCGGGTGGGCGATCAGGTTGATCTCCAGCTCCTCGGTGATGCCGCCGCCGTGGGGGTACTGGGCGAAGTACAGCTGGTAGTTGAGCGAGACGCAGGCCCCGCCGTCGAAGACGGCGGCGGTCAGGGCGGGGTGGCGCTTGTCGAGCAGTCGGCGGGCCCGCTCGGGCTCCACCAGGTAGTCGACGCCGATGTTGTGCAAGGCGCCGTAGTGGAAGGGCAGGTGGTACGGCTCCGGGACGGGCGGCAGCGGCAGGCCGGTCATGAGGGCTCCGAGGGCGAGGAAGAAGGCGGGGAGGAAGGCGGGGAGGGCGCGGAGAGGGCGGCCGGCCGGCGCAGCGCCAGCAGGTCCTGGTGGATCCGTTCGGCGCTGCGCAGCGCGAGGGCGGCCATGGTGAGCGAGGGGTTGGAGGTGCCGAGCGAGGGCATCGAGCCGCAGCCGACGGCGTACAGGTTGGGGTGGTCCCAGCAGCGCTGCCACTGGTCGACCACGGAGGTGCCGGGCGCGTCGCCCATCAGGTGGGTGCCGCCGGCGGTGGGCGCGGTGCGTCCGGCCTCCAGGACGAGGACCCGCCAGCCCCGGGCGCCGAGGCGCTGGGCGACCAGGCTGCCGGCGAAACCCGCGCCGACGACGACGGCGTCCCAGCGGGTGTCGTCGCTCCCCGGACCGTTCCGCCGCACTCTCACCGCCGCTCACCTCCGCGCGGCGCCTGGGCCCAGCTGCCGTGGCCGGGGGCGGCGGCGCCGGGCGGGCTGGCGCGGAAGGTCCGCCAGACCAGGCCCTGGTCGTGGGCGCGGGCGGAGCTGGGGGCTTCGCCGGGCCGGGCGCCGATGTACCAGAGGTGGACCAGGGCGTGCTCGTCGCGGACCCGGTGGGCCAGGGCGGTCCGGTGGTGTTCGTCCGCCATGCCGGTGGCGCGCAGTTCGGGGACGTCGAAGCCGGTCAGTCCGGCGCAGACGCGCAGGAACTCGTCGAGGTCGGCCAGTTCGCCGTCCTCGACGAGGCCCCAGTTCCCGCACCGGTCTTCCGGCCCGTACGGCTCCTCGCTCCGGTACGGCTCCTCGCTCTCGTCCGGGCCCTCGGTCCGGTGCACTTCTGCTGTGGTGCGATCGTCTGCGGTGCGATCGTCGGACACGGACATGCGGGCACCCCCACGATCGTCGGCGGATGGCCAAGGCATGACAGACGCGCGCCGCCCCGGCACGATGCACCTGCCCAGCGCGATCCTGCCGCCCGGTCGGGCCGCCGGGAACTGCTTGCCCGAAGGTGCCCGGTCTTGACCATGTACTGACCGATCAGGACTCTTACCCGGCCGGTCCCGGACCGCTTTCCGCTCGGCCCGGCGCACGCATCAGCCCCCACGCGCGCATCAGCCCAGCGCGCGCACCGCCGCCAGTACGTCCAGGCCGAGCGCCGGGTCCGCCTCCTCGGGCAGGTTGACGGACAGCCGGGTGACCAGCCCCGCGTACCGGCGGTGGATCTCCCGGGCCGCCTCCTCCACGGTGCCGGAGACCGCGAAGGTGTCGAACACCTCGTCCGAGACCAGCGCCGTCATCTCCGCCCAGCGCCCGCGCACCGAGTGGGTGTGCAGCTCCTCCTGGAGGTCCTCCCAGCCGTGCTGGGCCAGCACCGGGCGGTAGGCCGGGGTGGAGGCGTAGAAGGCGAGCCGCTCGCGCACCCCGGCCCGGTTGGCCGCCAGCTCCTCCTCCGTCCGGCCGGTGGCGGTGAGCACGTTGCCGACGATCTCGAACGGCCGCCCGGTCCACCCGGCGCCCTCGGCCTCCGCCTGCTCGCGCGCCCCGACCAGCCCGGGCAGCACCTGCTCGGCCAGGTAGGCGGTGGAGGAGAACGGGTGGGCGAGGAAGCCGTCGGCCACCGCCCCCGCCGTGCGGGTCATCAGCGGCCCGACGCCCGCGAGCAGGATCCGGGGCACCCCGGCCGGGACCGGGTCGGGCGAGAAGACCGGCGTCATCACCGTGTGGGTGTAGAACTCGCCCCGGAACCGCAGCCGTTCACCGGTCTGCCAGCTGTGCCAGATCGCCCGCACCGCGTGCACGTACTCCCGCATCCGGGCGGCCGGACGGTCCCAGGGCATCCCGAAGCGCTTCTCGATGTGCGGCTTGACCTGCGAACCCAGCCCGATGACGGCCCGTCCGCCGGAGGCCGCGTGCAGCCCCCAGGCCTGGTAGGCCAGCGTCATCGGGGTACGGGCGAAGGCCACCGCGATCCCGGTGGCCAGCTCGATCGACCGGGTGCGGTCGGCGGCCCGGGCGAGCTGGAGGAACGGGTCGTAGGCGGTCTCGGCGACCACCAGCCGGTCCATGCCCCGGCGTTCGGCCTGCTCGGCGGCGTCCAGGATGCCCGCCGGGTGCCCGGAGGCGGTGGCGTCGAGGCGGAGGACGGCGGGTCGGTCCATGCGGGGGCTCCTGGTCACGGGGTCGACGTCACGGGGTGCCGCGGCGGGCGTCCGCCCAGCCTCCCACGCCGCCACCGGGCGACACCTCCGGCCTCCCGGGCCACTTCGCCGACCGTTAACGTGGGAGGCATTCCGAGGGAGGAGCGTCCCATGCTCGTACAGCCCGTCGCCCACACCACCGGTGGAGCCGTCCGCGGCCTCCTGGACCGCGGACTCGCCGTCTTCCGCGGCCTCCCGTACGGCCGGCCGCCCGTCGGGGCGCTCCGCTTCGCCGCCCCCGCCCCGCCCGAACGCTGGGACGGCGTCCGCGAGGCCTTCGAGTTCGGCCCCGTCGTCCCCCAGTCCGGGCCGCTGCAGGCCGAACCGACCACCGGCACCGACTGGCTGACGCTCAACGTCTGCACCCCGGCCCCGGACGCGGCCGGGCTGCCGGTGCTGGTCTGGATCCACGGCGGCGGCTTCATCTCGGGCACCGCCGGCGACCCGCTGTACGACCCGGTCGAGACGGCCCGGGCCGGGCTGGTCGTGGTGACCGTCAACTACCGGGTCGGCGCGGAGGGCTTCGCGCTCCTCGACGGCGCCCCCGCCAACCGGGCCTTCCTCGACCAGATCGCGGCCCTGGAATGGGTGCAGCGCAACATCGCCGCGTTCGGCGGCGATCCCGGCCGGGTCACCATCGCCGGCCAGTCCGCCGGGGCCTCCTCGGTGGCCGCGCTGCTGACCATGCCCCGCGCCCGCGGACTGTTCCACCGGGCCGTCGCCCACTCCGTCGGCGGCAACCTCGCCACCCCCGCCCTGGCCGCCGAGGTCACCGCCGCCCTGGCGGAGCGGCTCGGCGCCGCCCCCACCGCCGCCGGCCTGGCCGAGGTCGACCCCTGGAAGCTGGCCGCGGCCGTCACCGACCTCGGCGCCGCGCTCCCCGGGCACCTCGCCCGCTGGGGGCGGCTCGCCCACACCGGCGTCGCCACCGTCCCGGTGGTCGACGGCGAGGTCCTGACCGAGGAGCCCTGGGCCGCCCTGGCCGCCGGGCGGGCCGCCGGGACGGAACTGCTGGTCGGCCACACCCGGGACGAGTTCCGGCTGTTCGCCGTCCTCGCCGGCCGGCACGGGAACTTCACCGAGCAGGACGCCGCCCTCGCCCTGGACCAGCTCGCCCCGCACCCGGACGGCCCGGGCGCCTACCGCGCCGCCTTCCCCGGAGCCACGCCCGGGGAGCTGGTCGAAGCCGTCTTCTCCGACTCGCTGTTCCGGATGCCCTCGCTCCACCTCGCCGAGGGCAACACGGCGGCCGGCGGCACCTCGTACCTCTTCGAACTCGCCTGTCCGGCCCCCGCCCTGGGCGGGGCGTTCGGCGCCTGCCACGGCCTGGACGTCCCGCTGTCCTTCGGCACCCTGGACAGCCCGATGGGCCGGCACTTCCTCGGCGACCTGCCCGGCCCGGAGGCCGTCGAGGTCTCCCGGGAGCTGCGGCAGGCCTGGGCCCGGTTCGTCACCACCGGCGAGCCCGGCTGGGCCGCCCACGAGCCGGAGCACCAGCTCACCCGGGTGCTGAGCGCCTCCCCGGAGACCGTCCGCTACCCCGGGCAGGCCTCCCGCACCATCTGGGCGGGGCGCGGCCCCACCGCCTACGACCTGGTGTGACGCCCCCGGCCCTGCCCGTCGGCAGTCAACTGCCCACCGAGGAGAGGTACTCGGCGGTCAGTTCGGGTGTGGCCAGCCAGGCGGCGTGGTCGCTCGGCTCCGCATAGGTGTTGGCCAGCCGCCGGGCGACCTCCGGGTGCTCGGCGGCGGCCGCGAAGACCGCCTGCAGGTGGTCCGGCATGGTCAGCATCGCGGCGGTGAACTCGACGGTGTGGCGGGCGTGTTGCCGCCAGAACCGTTCGGCGGTGCGGCACATCCAGTCCGCGGTGAACGGGGCGTCACCGTGCTCGCGGATCGCCCGCCGGTACGCCTCCGCCGCACGGGCGGCGCCGTTGGCGCCCTGACCGGTGATCGGGTCGTTGACGACCACCGCGTCACCGAGGCCCAGCACGTGCACGGCGTCGACGCCGGTGCCGAGTTCCGCGACCGGGCGGCGGACCACCGGGGTCACCGCGCCCCAGAGCCCGGCCCCGGCGTCGGTCGGCTCGGCGGCCCGCCAGAGCTCCGCCTCCCAGGGCAGGTACTCGGCCAACAGTGCCCGGATCCGGTCGAGTTGGAGGTCGGGCGCGGGGCCGTCGCCGAACACGTCCAGCGGGCCGCCGGGCAGCGCCTCCCAGAGCAGGATGTCGCACGGGCCGGAGCGGGTCAGGGCGGGCTGGAGGTAGAGCTCGCCCAGGCCGGGCAGGGCGTGCATCCGGGCTCGGGGCCCGGCGGCCGGGTCGGGCGCGCCGACGCCGTGCGCGTACAGGCAGGACAGCGCGCGCTGCGGCCGGTCGAACGGCGAGCGCGCGGCGTCGCGTTCGAAGATCCCGGCCAGTTCGCCGCGCCCGGCCGCGACCACGGTCAGCCGGTGCCGCCGGGCCAGCTCGTGCAGCCCGGCCCGGTCCAGCGAGCGGTACTCGACCCGGCCGCCGCGCTCGGCGAACAGCTCCAGCCAGTGGGCGAGCTTGATCCGCTGGTCCACCGACCGGGCGGGCTCGTCCAAAGTCATGGTGAACTCCAGCGCCCGGGTGCCCGGCGGCGCGACGAGCGCGGCGTCGACCGAGTACACCACCGGGGCCTCGCCCGCCCAGTGGTCCAGCCCGGCCGCCGCCTCGATCCGCAGCGCCGGGCCGAACATCGCCTGGGTGGACAGCACCCGCCCGCCCCGGAGCTGCTCCGGGGTGCGCTCGGCGACCAGCGTCACCTCGTCCCCGTCGGCCAGCAGCCCGAGCGCGAGCTGCAGGCCGGCCTGGCCCGCTCCGACGACGGCGATCCGGCGCATACGGTGACCTCCCGGTGGTCTGCTGACGGCTTGTCGGCTCCTCGAACACGGTGCGTCCAGCAGGCACAGTAGCCGAGCCGCCGGGCCGCGGGCAGGGGTCGGACCGGATGGACGACCCGGAACGCCACCCCCGCACTCCGCATATCCATACAGAGCCTGAGTATGAAGCATCCGATTCGGGCCTGCCCCTGAGCGCAAAGGGATTGCCAATGTATCCATGACTCTGCAAATCTATCCAGCGCTCCCGTCACTCCACCCGCTCCGAGAGGGCCGATCGACCATGCAGCCGGTGACACCCCGCGGCTTCCGGGCCATCACGACCAACATGGGCCTCAAGGACGTCGAGGACGACTTCGCCGCCGTCGTCTCCGAAGTCCCCTGCCGGTCCGCGGCGGTCTTCACCCGCTCGCGCTTCGCCGGGCCCAGTGTCCTGCTCAGCCGCGAGGCGGCCGCGCTCCGGCGCAGCCGCGGCATGGTGGTGCTTTCCCGCAACGCCAACGTCGCCACCGGGCGCACCGGGGCGGAGAACGCCGCCGAGGTGCGCCGCCGGGTCGCCGAGGTGGTCGGGATCGCCCCGGAGGAACTCGTCATCGGCTCCACCGGCGTGATCGGGCGCCCGTACCCGATGGACTCCATCCGCGCCGGGCTCGCCACCCTGAGCTGGCCCTTCCCCGAGGCCGACTACCCGGCGGCGGCCCGGGCGATCATGACCACGGACACCCGGCCCAAGTACGTCCACGCGCGCTGCGGAGACGCCGTGCTGGTCGGCATCGCCAAGGGCGTCGGCATGATCGAGCCGAACATGGCCACCCTGCTGACCTTCTTCTTCACCGACGCGGACCTCCCCGCCGCCGAACTCGACGCCCTGTTCCGCCGGGTGATGGACCGGACCTTCAACGCGCTGAGCATCGACACCGACACCTCCACCAGCGACACCGCCGCGGTCTTCGCCAACGGACTGGCCGGCCCGGTCGACCCGGCCGCCTTCGAACAGGCGCTGTACGAGTGCGCCCTGCACCTGGTGCGCGAGATCGCCTCGGACGGCGAAGGGGCGTCCAAGCTGATCGAGGTGGAGGTCTCCGGGGCCCGCGACGCCGCCCAGGCCAAGCGGGTCGGCAAGAGCGTGGTCAACTCCCCGCTGGTCAAGGCGGCCGTGCACGGCGCCGACCCGAACTGGGGGCGCGTCACCATGGCCGTCGGCAAGCTCCAGGACGAGACCGACATCGAGCCGGCCGCCGTCCGGATCGCGTTCGGCGACCTCCCGATGTACCCCGAGGAGCCGGGCGAGGCCCTCCTCGACCGGGCCCGCGCGTACCTGGGCGGCGAGGAGGTGGTCATCCGGATCGACCTGGGCATCGCCGACGGCGCGTTCACCGTCTACGGCTGCGACCTCACCGAGGAGTACGTCAAACTCAACGCCGACTACACCACCTGACCCGCCCCCGCCCGGTCACCCGCGCGGCTTCGGCCCTCAGCCGCGCAGGTGCGCGGTCAGCAGCCGCACCACCGCGTCGATCTGCTCCGCCAGGTAGAAGTGCCCGCCCTGGAAGACCCGCAGACTGAAACCACCGGTGGTGTGCCGCTCCCACTGGGCGACCTGCTCGACGGTGGCGTTGCCGTCGCTCTCCCCCACCAGGCCGGTGATCGGCTGGGGGACGACGGCGTCCGGCTCGGCCCGGTAGGTCTCGATCGCGGTGTAGTCGGCCCGCAGCGCCGGGATCACCAGCTCGCGCAGGGCCGGCACGTCGAGGATCCGCTCGTCCGTCCCGCCGAGCCGGATGATCTCCCGCAGCATGCCGTCGTCCGACAGCGCGTGCACCGAGCTGTCCCGGGGCAGCGAGGGCGCGCGGCCCGCCGAGACGAACAGCCGCTCGGGCCCGGCCAGTCCGTCCCGGGTGAAGCGGCGGGCGACCTCGAAGGCGACGGCCGCGCCCATGCTGTGCCCGAAGAACAGGACCGGACGGTCCATCCACTCGCGCAGCTCCTGGTAGAGCTGTTCGGCGAGTTCCGGCACCGAGTGGATCGCCGGCTCCGCGAACCGGTTCTGCCGGCCCGGGTACTGGACGGCCAGCACGTCCGCGTACGGGGCCAGCGCGTTGGCGTACCCCAGGTAGTAGCTGGCCGCGCCGCCGGCGTGCGGGAAGATCACGATCCGGGCGGGAGCGGAGTCCGACGGGTTGAACCGGCGGAACCACGGGTTGTCGACGGCGGCGCTGCTGGGCATGCGGGGTGTGACCTCTCTCCGTGTCGGACTGTGCTCACCCCAGTCTCGCAGCGCGCCCGCCGCGCCGGGGGCTGTTACGGCGCGCCGCCCCGATCACGCGCCGCTCCCCAGCCCTCGCTCAACCCTCCCCAGCCCTCCTCAGTCCTCTTCGGAGTCGCCCGGCAGCGCCGCCCACGGGTCCTCACCCGGATCCGGGTCGGTGACCCAACCGGCCGCCAGGACCAGCCCGGAGAGCCGGTGGACGGCGAGGAAGCCGAACGGGCGGCCGAAGTCCACCTGGACAAAGCGCCGCAGGTACGGCGGCCTCCGGGAGCCTCCCGCGCCGGCGCCCGCGATCCCCATGGCCGTCACCGAGGCGGCCCGGAACCCGCGGGCACCGAAGGACGCGGTGGCCGCCTGGCGCGCGCTGTCGACGAACAGCGGCCACGCACCGTCGTGCAGGCCCGGTAACCGGTCCTCGGTCTCGGACGGGGTGGCGAGCGTCTCCAGCCCGAACAGCGCGCGGCGGGCCCGCAGGTCGTGGTCGGCCCCGACGGTGAACTTCGGGACGGCCGCGAACAGGACGTCCTCCGGTACGAACCGCCGCACCGCCTCGATGCTCAGCCCGGGGCCGGCGTCGCCGAAGGGCAGCCGGTCGGCAGGGGTCCGGCGGTGCCGCTGCGCGAGCGCCCCGATCCCGGCGGCCAGCACACCCCCGGGCGCGGCCTCGGGCTCGCCGAGCAGCAGATGGACGGTGATGTCGCGGTAGCCGAGCACCTGCAGCTCGGTCACCGGGCCGACGGGCGTCTCCAGCAGGGCGGCGCGGTCCAGCAGGGGCGTCGCCCTGGTCAGGTAGTGGACGGCCCGGTCCCAGCCGTCCGCCCTGGGCTCCCCGAAGGCGCCGTAGTCCCTGAACGGCTTGATCCACTCCGTCCGGACGGTGAGCGCCGCGGCCAGCACCAGCCGGGAGTCCGGGGTCAGCTGGATCGGCATCTCCTCGATCGCGCCGTCGGTCCGCTCGACCGCCCAGGCGTCCAGCAGCGCGCGGTCCCGCTCCCGGTCACCGGTCAGCCGGCCGGCCAGGTCCGCCGGGACGGAGGCCAGCCACTCCGGGCGCAGCCTCAGCCGGTCATCGCTCCACACCCCGAGCGCCGAGCGCACCGCCGGGATGGACCGCAGCAGGCCGAGCAGTTCACCGGCCCGCTCGGCGGCGGCCGCGACCGGCACCCCGAGCGCCTGCGCCAACTCGCCCTGGACGGCGGTGCTTCCGGCCGGGGCCAGCAGCCCGAGCAGCGGCCAGACGCCGGCCGGCATCAGGACCGTCCCGCGCCGCAGGTCGGCCTGCCCGACCCAGCGCTCCCCCATCGCATTGGCGGCCCGTACCGCCTCGGCCCCGCTCATCGGCTCCCCCGTGCTCGCCCGTCCGGTGCGCCGAGCGTAGAGGGGTGCACCCTGCGGGGCCCAACGGTTTTCCGGCCCAGCGGCTTCGGCCGGGAGGTCTCGATCCGCCCCATCCGCCCAGGCCCTCCGCTCAGGCCCGTCGAACGGCCAGCACGGCCGAACTCCCGGGCGTGGTCAGCACTTCGCTCGCCTCCAGCGCCGGATGCGTCAGGTAGCGCAGGCGCAGCCGGCCGACCTCCCGGGTGCAGCTCTTGGTGAACCCCAGCCGCGCCGCCGCCCGCTCGGCCGCCAACACCCCGGCGGGAACGCCTCGTTCCGCTTCGCCCGTCATCCGCTCCGCCACTCCCTCCGACTCGCCGTCCATCGTGCCGCGCCGCACCCCGCCCGGCCGGGAGCGTCCACCGGTCCGGTAGAACTGGGGCGGTGAGGATCAAGGGCGTCACCTATGACACAGGCACTCCGACCGTCGACGGCTCGGTCACCCGACCGGAGCTCACGGCCGCGACGATGGAGCGTGAACTCGCCGCCATAGCGGGCGAGTTGAACTGCACCGCGGTAAGGATCACCGGCGACGACGTCACCAGGCTGCGGCAAGCGGCGGAGACGGCGACCGGGCTGGGCCTGGCGGTGTGGATCTCCCCGATGTCGCCGAACGCCGACGAGGTGGCGACACTCGGACTGATCACCGCCGCGGCCGAGGTCGCCGGCGAGCTCCACCGCGCGGGCGGGGACGTCACCCTGGTCATCGGCTGCGAGCTGAGCGTCTTCATGGCCGGCCTGGTGCCCGGCGCGGACATCGCCGCCCGACTGGCCTCGCTCGCCGACCCGATGGGCTGGCCGCCGGAGTACTTCGCGGCGGGCCCGCCGCCGGTCCGGTTCAACGCCCTGCTGGCCGATGCGGTCGCCGCCGCCCGGCAGCACTTCGCCGGTCCGGTCGGCTACGCCGCCGGGCTCTGGGAGGACATCGACTGGACTCCCTTCGACCTGGTGGCGGTCGACGCCTACCGGGACGCGGCCAACGCCACCACCCTCCGAGCCACCCTGGAGTCGCTGCACCGGCACGGAAAGCCGGTGGTGGCGGCCGAGTTCGGCTGCGCCACCTTCACCGGGGCGGCCGACCACGGCAGCGCGGCCTGGATGCTGGTCGACCGCTCGACCGGCACGCGCCGCCCGCGCCCCGGCCTGGTCCGCGACGAGGCGGCCCAGGCCCGTGAACTGGCCTCGTTGATCGACCTGTTCACCGCCGCCGGGCTGGCCGGCGCCTTCGTCTTCACCTATGTGACCCCCGCCTACCCGGCAGCCGAGGACCCCTCGGACGACCTCGACACCGTCGGCTACGGTCTGGTCCGCTCCTGGCCGGACGGGCGCACCACGCCCAAGGCCGCCTTCGCCGCGGTCGCCCGGGCCTACGGCGCACCGGGGGTGCCCTCGACCGCGTGACCGGGTGGATCTCCACCGGGGAGCCGGACCGGCCCCCCGGCTCCGGCCGACCGGCTGATCCGGTCGCCACAGGTCACACCCGTGTCCGCGGACCGGATCAGCCGGGACGGCCCGTCACGCGAAGCGGGAGCTCCTGACCGGGCCGGCGGAGCCGATGCGGTCGCGCGGGCCTGCGGCGGGCCAGCCGGTCGCGCGGGTGGCGAAGGCCAGGAGGGTGTCGTCCGTGTCGGGCGGGGTCCGGCCGTCGCCCTCCGGCGCGGTCGAAGGGGCGGCCAGGATCGCCTCGGCGAGTTCCTCGGCCGAGCGCCGGTCCGGCTCGGCCTCCGCCGGTTCGCCGTCCTCGCCGAACTGCAGGCCGGGCTCCCAGGGGGCGTTCACGATCTGCCCCAGCAGGGTGGAGACGTCGGCCGTCACGGCGGGCGGGTCGGTCCAGCAGGTGGCGTGCTCGAACAGGAGCTGGCCCTCCGCCCGCTCGTGCAGCTGCGCCAGCTCGGCGGGATCGCACTCGTTCAGGTCGTACGCGACCACCAGCACCCCCGGCGTGCCCGGCTGGTACGGCGCCGTCGGCACCCCGAGCAACCGCGCCGCCGCCAGCCCGAGCGCCCGGCTGCCCCGGTCGGCCAGCAGTGCGACCGAGGCGGGCTTGCGGTCGGTGGCGGCCAGCACGGCGCGCAGGCGCTCCAGACCGTACCGGCAGTACCCGAAGTCGTCCTGCAGGTAGGCCCAACGGCCGGTCATGCCCTGGTCGAAACCGTGCGGCGAGAGGGTGGTGAGCAGACCACCGGTGAGCACGTAGTGCCAGCCGCGCAGGTCCCGGTCGTCGACCGGCGGCAGGGCCGCGGCCCGCTCCAGCATCCGCCCGACCCGCTGCCCCGGGCCCACCCAGACCCCCTCGGGGGCCGACAGCGCCGCGTACACCTCGCGGGCCGGCGCGATCTGCCCGCTCATCAGCGCGTTGTAGACCGTCAGGTACCGGTCCGGCCAGTCGCCGAGCCGGGCGTCGTGCTCACGCAGCACGGCCAGCGCCTCGGCGTGCCGCTCGCAGCCCTCCAGGGCGGAGACCAACTCCAGCAGCACCTTGCGCAGGCCGAGCTGCTGGGCCGCCTGCACCTTGGGCTTGCGCCGGAACAGGCCGGTGCGCTCCGGGGCGGCGGGCGGCGCCTGGACCAGCCGCAGCGCCTCCCGCAGCGCGGGGACGGCCACCGCGTCGATGCCGCGCTCGACGCAGGCGTAGCCGTAGGTGTAGAGCCGGTCGGCCTCCCCGGG
This sequence comes from Streptomyces sp. CBMA123, assembly GCF_014596465.1. Taxonomy (GTDB): domain Bacteria; phylum Actinomycetota; class Actinomycetes; order Streptomycetales; family Streptomycetaceae; genus Kitasatospora. The sequence continues at coordinate 23,075 of NZ_MECK01000010.1, forward strand.
CCTGGCCGCCAACGCTGTCGAAGCCTCTGCCAGATCCTCGAAACCGGCACCCTCGGCCAGCTTGGCCACCAGCGGTGCGACCTCGGCGGGCGGGAGCCGGTCCGCGACGGAGCGCAGCGCCCGCATCGCTCCCTGCGAGTCGCCGGACTCGAAGAGCTCCCATGCTTCGGACAGTTCGGTGGCCATGTGTCTCCAGGGGTCGGGGGGTGTCAGGACCTCAGGATGATCCTTGATCGACCGCCGTCCGGGCAACCCGGTTTCCCCTGGCCGGCGCCCCCGCCGACCGGCGGGTCATCCCGTCCGTCCGGTGTGGTGCGGCCAGTCCTCGAAGGTCATCACGTCGGGGTGCAGGCGGCGCGGTGGTCAGGACCGAGACCGTGAGCGGTGGACAGGACCTGCGGGAGGTCGTGGTCGCCGTGGTCGCCGGTCCAGCGGTAGCCGGCCTCGGCGAGCAGGCCGTCGGTGTGCCGCGAACCGGTGGCGCGCGGGCTCATCCACCCCGTCGGGCCGGACCGCCCGGCCCACGACTGACCTCAGCGCGGCACCCCGAAGGTGGCCGCATCCGCCCGCGACCGGGAGACGGCGTCGAGCAGCAGCACCGACGCCGCCTCCGGGGTCGGCACCGGCCCACCGGACCGGGCGTACCGGGTGAACTCCGCCGACAACCGTCCCAGGCCCCGGTGGTGCCGGGCGAACACCCGGGCGGAGGCCCGCCGCCCACGGGCCCGCTGGCCGTCGAGGGCGGTGGCGGCGCCGACGTCGAGCAGCACCAGGTGCAGTTCGCGGCCCTGCCGGCCGGCCTCCCGGGCGAGCCGGCGGCGCATCCAGGCGCGGCTGCCGCAGTCGTGCACCAGCAGCGGGCCGCCGCGCCGCACCGAGGCGCGCAGCAGCCGGAAGTGCTCCAGCCGTGCCCAGGGCCGGTACACGGCGTACGGCAGTCCGGCGGGCATCACCGCCTCGCAGGCCTCGTGCACCGTCCGGGGGTCCACCGTCGCCGCCGCTCCGCCCGCCGCCCAGCGCCGCAGCAGGGTGCTCTTGCCGGCCCCCGGCAGGCCCGAGACCACCACCACGGCATCGGCCGGGTACGCCACGACGAACCCCGCCCCGGCCTCGCCCCGCAGGTCCAGCACCCCGCGCGGCGCCACGACCGCCGTCCCCACCTCGCCGCCCACCGCTCCCCCGCCGCCATCCGTCCGTCCGTCCGTCCGTCCGTCCGTCCGACCGACCGACCGACCGACCGACCGACCGACCGACCGACCGACCGACCGACCGACCGACCGACCGACCGACCGACCGACGACCCTAACAAGGCCGTGGCCCGCGCCCGCGCCCGCGGGTACGCCGGTCCGGGCGACCGCGGCGCGCGGCGCCCCCCGCCCAGGGGGCTGACGCCTCGTCAGTCGCGGAAGGGTGAGCATGACAGAGCCTGGGCGGACGTACACCGAACCGGGGCTGCCCGCGATCCCGCTGAACGGGCCCGGCAAGCCCGGCCTGCCGGCGCTGCGCGCCCTGGGGGCGCGCAAGGGAGTGTGACGCGCCCGTCCGATGCTTCGAGCGCCCGCGCGGGCCACCTGTCGCACCGCAGTCGGCGGGAAGAACCGAGCGTGGGCACTCGACCGTGCGGGCCGAGCTGCCGATACACCCCGGCGGCGCTCCCTCGCACCGTCCCCAGGAGGCACTCCCTTGACCTGGCTCCGCGTCCTGACCGCACTGGGCATCCTCGCCGTGGCGGCCAGTGCCCTGCTCGTCTTCGCCCGCTGTACCGGCGCCTCCCGGGGGGAGAGCGTCGGCGGCGCCGCGCCGCCCGACCTCCGGAAGGACGCCGAGGGCAGCGGCCTCTTCCCGCGGATGGGCGGCGACGGCTGAGCCCGCCTCAGCTCCCGGCGACGTCGTCCGGGCGGACCTCGATGTGGTCGGCCGCGAGGTCGACCGCGACCCGGTGCTCCATCCCGAGCGCCTCCAGGAACTTCACCGGCAGCTGCACCCGCCCGGTGCGGTCCAGCATCACGTACTCGCGCTCGTTCACCGACTCCTCGCCGTGCTCGTCCGTCACGGTGCGGCGCAGCACCTCGCTGCTGGTCCGGCCGTCCCGGATCGCCACCGTGCGGCGGACCTCGCCCGCGACCATCGGGTCGTGGGTGACGATCACGACGGTGGTGCCCAGCTCCCGGTTGACGGTGCGGAAGGACTCGAAGATCACCCCCGCGGTCTCGGAGTCCAGCTCACCGGTCGGCTCGTCGGCGAGCAGCACCGGCGGGTTGTTGGCCATCGCCACCGCGATCGCGACCCGCTGCTGCTGGCCGCCGGAGAGCTCGTTGGGGCGCCGGTGGGCGAGCTCCCCGATCTCCAGCGCCTCCATCAGCTCGGCCACCCGGGCGCCCTGCTGCTTCGCGCCGAGCGCGCCGGCCCGGCGGCCGCGCAGCTGCATGGGCAGGGCGATGTTCTCGGCGGCGGTCAGGAACGGCAGCAGGTTGCGGGCGGTCTGCTGCCAGATGAAGCCCACCACCTCGCGCCGGTAGCGCAGCCGCTCCTTGGCGGACATCTCCAGCAGGTCGCAGCCCGCGACGGTCGCGGTGCCGGCGGTCGGCACGTCCAGCCCGGCGAGGATGGTCAGCAGGGTGGACTTGCCGCTGCCCGAGGCCCCGACCAGGGCGACCAGGTCGCCCTGCTGGATGGTCAGTTCCAGGCCCTGGAGCGCCTGGACCTCGATCCCCTCGGCGCTGAAGATCCGCACCAGCCGGTCGCAGGCGATGGCCGCGCCCGCTCCGTACGCCTTGGGCGAGGCGGCGGCCAGGGCCCGCTGCCGGAGCTCCTGGAGGCTGGGGGCCTCGACGGCCGACCGCTCCTGGGGGGTGCTCTTCACGGCTGCTCTCCTGTCTCGACGGTCTCGACGGTCTGGACGGTCCGGTTGATCCGGCTGCTCCGGGTGCTCCGGTTGATCCGGGTGCTCCGGTTGATCCGGCTGATCCGGCCGGTCCCGGCGCGCGGCCGGCTCCCGGTGTTCTGCACTGTCGCGGCCCGCGCCGCTGGTCCCGCTGTCACGCCTGCTCCCCCGCCCGCAGCTCGGTGGCGATCTGGCGCCGGCCGGCGACCAGCGTCTCCAGCACCACCCCGAGGCCGACCAGCAGGGCCAGGCCCCCGGTGGGCAGCAGCACCGGCACCAGCACGGGGGTGATGACCTCCCCGACCTTGGCACCGACCAGCGTCGAGATGTCGAAGGCGCCGCCCAGCAGGGCGACCGCCGCCACCGCGACCAGGCCACCGCCGACGGCCGCCGCCAGGGTCTGCGGCAGCGCCTCCGTGATGATCAGCGCCAGGCCCTGCCGGGGCCGCAGGCCCATGGTGCGCAGCCGGGCGAGCACGGCCGTGCGGTCGGGCGCGGCCCGGAACAGCGTCAGCAGCACGGCGAGCAGGGCGTACCCCGCTCCGGCGGCGGCCGCGTACCAGAACAGCCGCTCGGCGGCGTGCTGCAGCGGGTCGTCGGCGAGCGCGGCGGTGGTCTCCCGGCTGCTGTGCACGGTGTACCCGGCGGGCAGGCCGTGGGTCGCCTTGCCGGCGTCCACGGCGTTGTCCGCGACCAGCTTGGCCAGGCCCGTCGGCTGGGCGCCGCCGTTGTTCCGCAGCGCCGACCGGACCTGCTCGGGGTCGACGTCGCCGACGGCGAACCACTTGTTCGTCCGCGGAAGGTCCGGCAGGCGTTGCCAGGCGGGGCCGGCCGGGACGACGACGAACGGCTTGCCCGGGTCCGGCAGGGCGGGGGTGGCGGCGACGAGCCCGGCGACGGTCAGCCGCAGGCCGTTGCCGTTGGGTGTGCGCACCTCGGCCTGGCCGGCGGCCAGGCGCTTGGCCAGGTCGCGGCTGAGCAGGGCGGGCACCGGGGTGTCCCGGCCGCCGGAGGTGCCGGCCAGTTTCGCCGGGTCGAACTCGCCGACCCCGACGGTCCGGGCGATCTCGGCGTAGGCCGCCGGCTCGACCACCACCAGATAGGCTTCGGTGTAGTCCTGGCCGGCGGCGCCGAAGAAGCGGGCCTTGGGCTCGACCCAGGCACCGGTCGAGGCCCGGACGCCCGGCAGGGCGGCGGCGGCCTTGGTGAACGACTCGGACAGGGTGGAGTAGTCCGGGAGGGACACACTGATGTCCCCGCCCGTGGTGAGGCGCGCGGCGCGGGCCCGGACGTGGTCGACGGTGTCGAGCACGGTGGCGCCGAAGCCGGTCGTGGTGACGGCGATCAGCAGGGCGAGCAGCGGCAGTACGGAGGGCCGGCGCCGGCCCGAGGTGTCCCGGGCGGCCCGGGCCAGGCCGAGGAAGCCGATCAGGCCGCGGCCGCGCCCGGCGAGGGCGGCCAGCCAGCCGACCAGCACCGGCTCGATCCGGGCCAGCAGCAGCCCGCCGGTGACGGCGAGCAGCAGCGGCGCGGCGACCAGCAGCGGGTCGAGCCCGCCGCCG
>NZ_MECK01000011.1 GCF_014596465.1 Streptomyces sp. CBMA123
CACGGCGGCCGGCGCGGTGGCCCGCACGGGCGGCGCGGCGGCCGGGCCCGGCGCGGCGACGTCAAGGCCTCGCTGCTGGCGCTGCTCAAGGAGCGGCCGATGCACGGTTACGAGATGATCGCCGAGATCGCCGAGCGGACCAACGGGGCCTGGCGGCCCAGCCCCGGCTCGATCTACCCGAACCTCCAACTGCTGGAGGAGGAGGGCCTGATCACGGCGGAGGAGGTCGGCGGCAAGCGACTGGTCTCGCTCACCGAGGCGGGCCGCGCCGAGGCCGAGGCCGGGCCCGCCGAGCCGTGGGCCGAGGCCGGCCGGGAGGTCGACTGGGAGGCCGTCCAGGAGGTCGGACAGGCGCTCGGCGCGGTCGAGCAGGCGGTCCAGCAGGTCATGCGGACGGGCACCGAGGCGCAGCGCGCCAAGGGCCTGGCGGTGCTGACCGAGGCCCGCAAGAAGCTCTACCTCATCCTCGCCGAGGATGACTGACCGGTACGGGGGGCCGGTCCCGGCGGCAGCCGGTGACACGGGCGGTGCGGCTGCCCAGGGGTGGTGCCGCTGCTCAGGGGCGGACCTGGAACAGGGCCACGCAGGCGAGCAGCAGCACCGCCCAGCCGAACCAGAGCCAGCCGTCCGGGCCGATCGTCACGCTGTAGAGGCACACCACCAGCAGCAGCACCCCCGTCACCCCGGCGACCTGCCGGTTGTGGTGGGCGGCCGCCTGCGCGCGGCTCCTGGAACGCCGTACGGGGTGCCGTACCGTCCTGGCCATGCCGACCTCCCGGGGAGGCGAAGGAGGGAACGGGCGGCCGGATCAGTCCGAGGGTCCGGTGGAGGCCGCCTCGTCGTACTCGTAGCGCCAGAACCAGCTCAGCCCCCGCACCTGCTTGCTCCGGACGTACACCAGTGTGCGCGCGGGGAAGTCACCCTGCGCGGGGACCGGGACCTTGTACTTCTTGGGCACGCCGAGCATCGGCCCCAGCGGGATCGGGAGGATCCTCCCGTCCAGGGGGCCGCCGACGAATTCGGTGTCCGCGCTCTTCACCCCTCCAGGGTCTCACCTCCACGCGGCGGCCACGGCGGGAGCACCCCGGGGCGCAGGCCCGGTGAGGGCCGAGTGCCCGGAGTGTGACCGGAGAGGCACCGCCCCCGGTCATCCGGAGGCCCCGCGCACCCTTATCCTTCCTGTTACGCCCTCGGGGTCCACCCCGGGTCAGCGGGCCCGTACGGGCCGGGCGGGGCGCGTGTCAGCGCGCCCTCCGGCCGTCACCGGCGCGGACAGCGTGCTGCCGCGACAGGCGTACCGAGACCCGGCGTCGGCCGTCCGGTGACCCCGGGCCGCGGTCGACGGGGCGCGGGACAGCAGGGCCGAGCACCGCCCCGGGGAAGCAGCGGGGGGGCGCCGTGCGTTGCGTCGGAGTGGTACGTCGAACGCTGTGCCGCACCAGGCACGGCAGTTGCGCGGAAGGGGCCCGATGGAAGCCGGCGGCAGGTGGACGACCTGGTGGCAGAAGCGTGACCGACAGCGGACCCGCCCGGGGGGCGCGGACCCGGCCGCCAGACTCGATCAGCTGCTCGGCGCGGTACGCGCCGGATTCCCCCTGGCACCCGCCGCCCACCCGGCCGGCTACCGGTGTTCCTGCGACCGGGTGGCCTGTCCGGCCCCGGCCCAGCACCCGGTCTCCTTCGCCTGGCAGACCCAGGCCACCACCGACCCCGAACAGCTCTCCCGCTGGCTCTCCCGCGACCCCCAGGCCAACTTCGTCACCGCCACCGGCCGGGTGCACGACGTGCTGGACGTCCCGGCCGAGGCCGGCCGGCTGGCCCTGGAACGGCTGACCGCACTGGGCGTCGAGGGCCCGGTCGCCGCCGTCGGCGAGGACCGCTACCTGTTCTTCACCGCCACCCGGGGCACCCCCCAGGACGAGGACGAGTGGTGGGACAGCGCGCTCGACTCCACCCCTGACACCGTGTCCGAGCACCCCGGCCTGCGCTGGCACTGCCGGGGCTCGTACACCCTGCTCCCGCCGGCCGCGCTGCCGGACGGCTCCGAGGTGCGGTGGCTGCGCGGGCCCGAACTGCCGCTGCCGGACCCGCTGCGCGTCCTGGACGTGCTCACCGACGCCTGCACCGAGGTGGGCGCCGTCGCCGAGGAGCAGTGGCTGATCGGCTGAGGCTGTTACTCGCCCGCTCGCCTCCGGGCCGCTCGGACCCGGCGCCGACGGTCGGCGGGCGCTGCGCCACCTCCTTCGTCGGCGGCTTGGCCCTTCTCGCTTTCGGCACCGGCGCGCCCCTTCGGCTCGGGGCGGGGACTCGCCCGCTCGCCTCCGGGCCGCTCGGACCCGGCGCCGACGGTCGGCGGGCGCTGCGCCACCTCCTTCGTCGGCGGCTTGGCCCTTCTCCCTTTCGGCACCGGCGCGGCCCTTCGGCTCGGGGCGGGGACTCGCCCGCTCGCCTCCGGGCCGCTCGGACCCGGCGCCGACGGTCGGGGCTCCAGTGCTCGTACCCCGCTGGTCGCTTCTCCCTTTCGGCACCGGCGCGCCCCTTCGGTTCGGAGCGCGCCGGGGCGGTCGCGACAGGTCCTACGGCAGGGTGAGGATCTCCGCGCCGTCCGCCGTGACCACCAGGGTGTGCTCGAACTGGGCGGTGCGCTTGCGGTCCTTGGTGACGACCGTCCAGCCGTCCGGCCAGATCTCGTAGTCGTAGGTGCCGAGGGTGAGCATCGGCTCGATGGTGAAGGTCATGCCGGGCTTGATGACCTCGGTGGCCCGCTCGCTGTCGTAGTGCGGGATGATCAGGCCGGAGTGGAACGACGTGTTGATGCCGTGTCCGGTGAAGTCCCGCACCACGCCGTAGTCGAAGCGCTTGGCGTAGGACTCGATGACCCGTCCGATGACGTTGACCTGACGGCCCGGCTTGACCGCCTTGATCGCCCGGTCGAGCGACTCCCGGGTGCGCTCGACCAGCAGCCGGGACTCCTCGTCCACGTCGCCGACCAGGTAGGTGGCGTTGAGGTCGCCGTGCACCCCGTGGATGTACGCGGTGGCGTCGATGTTGACGATGTCGCCGTCCTGCAGCACGGTCGAGTCCGGGATGCCGTGGCAGATCACCTCGTTGATCGAGGTGCAGACGGACTTGGGGAAGCCGCGGTAGCCGAGGTCGGAGGGGTAGGCCCCGTGGTCGCACATGTACGCGTGGGCGACGGCGTCCAGCTCGTCGGTGGTGACGCCGGGGGCGATCAGCTTGGCGGCCTCCGCCATCGCCCGGGCGGCGATCCCGCCCGCGATCCGCATCTTCTCGATCGTCTCGGCGGTCTGCACCTCGGGCCCGGTGTACGGCGTCGGGGCGGGCTTCCCCACGTACTCGGGGCGCGCGATGTTCGCCGGGACCTTGCGGGTGGGGGACTGGATGCCGGGTACGAGAGCCATGGCGGCGAGTCTAGTCGCGCTCCTGCCCCCACCCGGCGGTTCCCCGTGCGGTGTGCACGGCGGCTCGGCCCGGGGAATGATCGGTACCGACCCCTGATGTCTGGACGGAGAAGGCCATGCCCCTCGGATTCAACCGCAAGCCGACCGGCAAGCCCGGCGAGTGGTTCTACTGCATCAAGCACGGCAAGGTCGAGGAGGGCCCGGAGTGCCCGGCCAAGGACCGCCTCGGCCCGTATGCCAGCCCCGAGGAGGCCGCCCAGGCGCTGCGGATCGCGGACGAGCGCAACCGGGAGTGGCGCAACGATCCGCGCTGGAGCGACCAGCCCAAGGACGAGGGAGCCGAGTAGCCGGACCGCGCGGGCGCTGCGATCGGGCCCGTGTGTACACCTGGGGCATCGGGTACTCTTGGGCGCATGACGCAGCCGTTGCCCGTAGAGTCGATCCGCGATGTCCGCGCGCACCTCGCCGAGGTCGTCGAGCGGGCCGATCGGGACGACGTGCCCACCGTGATCACGCGCCGTGGCAAGGAGGTCGCCGCCGTCGTGTCGATCGATGTCCTGCGGAAGTACCAGGAGTGGGAAGAGCGCGAGATCAACCGGATCATCGACGAGCGGATGGCCGACTCCTCGCCCGGCGTCCCCATCGAGGATGTCATGAGGGAGACGTTGGCCCGCAGTGAGTGAGTACCGCACCGTCTTCCGGCCCGAGGCGCGGGACGAACTCCAGAAGCTCCCCCGTGACACGGCGCTCCGCATCCTGGCCAAGCTGACCGAGTTGGAGAGCGATCCGCTCGGCTTCAACACCACCGCACTCGTGTCGCAGCCCGATCGCCGGCGCCTGCGCGTCGGCGACTACCGCATCGTCTACACGATCGACAACGGACAGCTGGTGGTGTGGGTCGTCCACGTCGGCCACCGCTCCACGGTCTACGGCACCTGACGGAACGCCGCCCCGCCGCCCCCGCCCCGGTGTCAAGCCGGGGCGGCGGCCTCGCGGGCGGTGCGTTCGTGCTCGGCCCGCACGGCCGCGGTGTGCGGGTCGGTGCGGTCGTCGTAGGCGAGCAGCCGCGGCAGGGCGGCGGCGACCGCGAGCACGGCGGCGACGCAGGCCAGGCCGCCGGTCCAGACGGCCGCGCGGGCCCCGAGCAGGCCGGCCATGGTGCCGGCCCGGACCTGGCCGAGCTGGGGGCCGACGGAGAAGCTCAGCAGCTCGACGCCGGCCATCCGGCCGCGGACCTCGTCCGGGATGGACTGGTTCCACATGGTGGAGCGGGCGAGTCCGCTGATCTCGTCCGCGCCGCCGGCCAGCGCCAGCCCGAGCAGCACCACCCAGACGTTCCCGGACAGCCCGGCCAGCGTCATGGCCGCGCCCCAGCCGACCGCGGCGGCCACCAGCAGCCGCCCGTGCCGGTGGATCCGGGACGCCCAGCCGCTGGTCGCGCCGACCAGCAGGGCGCCGGCGGCGGAGGCCGCGTACATCGGGCCGAGCGCCCAGTCCGCGCCCAACTCCGAGGCCAGGAACGGGAAGACGGCCACCGGGAAGGCGAACAGCATGGCGCAGAGGTCGATCGCGTAGGTGCCCAGCAGGTCCTTGCGGCTCCACGCGTACCGCACACCCGTCAACACCGCTCGCACGGACGGTCGTTCGGCGCCGATGGGCGGCGGCACCGCCCTGATCCGGACGAGCAGCAGCAGCGAGACGGCGAAGGTCAGCACGTCCAGCGCGTACGCGGTCTGCACCCCGGAGAAGGCCACCACGACACCGGCCAGTGCCGGCCCGGCCACCGAAGCGACGTTGTGGTACAGGGACTTGAGGGCGAAGGCGGCCGTCAGGTGCTGGTGCGGGACGATCCGCGGCAGCAGCGAGTCCAGCGCCGGGCGCTGCAGGCCGTCGCAGGCCGCGACCAGCGCGGCGACCAGGTAGATCGGCCAGAGCACCGGGTGCGGCAGCAGGGCGTTGAGCAGCAGCAGCCCGGTGAGCAGGCCGAGTCCGGCCTCGGAGCGCAGCACCAGCCGGCGGCGGTCCAGGGCGTCGGCCAGGGCGCCGCCCCAGAGGCCGAAGACGATCAGCGGAACGAGTTCGACGGCGCCGATCAGGCCCACCGCGAAGGAGGAGTCGGTGAGTTCCTTGATCTGCATCGGTACGGCGACGTACGTCAGGAAGCTGCCGAAGCTGGTGACGCAGCCGCTCGTCCACAGGTAGCGGAAGTCGCGGGAGGCGCGCCAGGGCGTCAGATCGGGCGTCAGCGAGCGCAGTAGGGTGCGCGGTCGACCGGTATGCGGTGGTTCGTCATCGTTCACGAACCACCATCCTGGGACGGCCGGTTCCCTGTCGGCAACGGGTTTTTCACCAGCGGTTGAACACGGGCCCCGAGGTCAGCCGCCCGGCGAGTCCGGCCAGCCGGTCCAGGGTGGAGCGGCGGCGGGGCGGTTGCCCGGCGGCGGCGCTGACCAGGTGCTGGGCGAGGTCGAAGGGCTCCTCGGCGGCGGTGCCGACGCCGAGCCGCGCGTGCGCGAGACCGGCGAGGTCGGTGACGGCGGCGAGATCGGCGAGGCCGGTGACGTCGGTGACGTCGGTGACGTCGGTGGGGCCGTCGAGGCCGCCCGGAGTGCCGTCGGCGGCGCCGCCGTCCAGCGCCAGCACCGTCGCGCCGTGCCGGCGGGCGTCCTGCACCCGCTCCAGCAGCGGGACGCCGGCCGCCCCGGGGGCCACCACCAGCACGGTGGCGCCGCGCCCGGCCTCGCTGAGCCGCCGCAGGTCGTGCGCCAGGTGGGCCGGGGCCGCGGCGGGCGGTGCGTGCCGCAGCAGGGTGGGTGCCAGTCGGGGGACGGCCGACCAGGCGGCCTCGTCCTCCAGATGGGCGGCCAGGTGCCAGGGCTCGTACCCCTCGGTGCCGACCAGCAGCAGCTCGCCCGCCCCGCGCCGCTCCACCGAGCGCCGCAGCGCGCCGGCGAAGCCGCCGACCACCTCCAGCCACCCGGTGCCCGCGAGCCGTTCCCGGAGTGCCGAAACTCTCACTGCGTCCATGCGGGCCAGGATGTCGCGCCGGGCCCGCGATTTGGGAAGATCGGCCCATGACTTCCCTCGATTCAGCGACAAACCCGGCCCACGAGCTGCCGGACGTCTCGCAGTTGGTGGTCGGCGTCCTCGGCGGCACCGGCGACCAGGGGCGCGGCCTGGCCCTGCGGCTGGCCAAGGCCGGCCAGCAGGTGATCATCGGCTCCCGCGACGCCGCCCGGGCCGAGGCCTCGGCCGCCGAGCTGGGCCTCGGCGTGCGCGGCGCCGACAACGCCGCCGTCGCCCGGGAGAGCGACGTGGTGATCGTGGCCGTCCCGTGGGACGGCCACGCCGCCACCCTGACCGCGCTGCGCGGGGAACTGGCCGGCAAGATCGTCGTCGACTGCGTCAACCCGCTCGGCTTCGACAAGCAGGGCGCCTACGCGCTCAAGCCGGAGGAGGGCAGCGCCGCCGAGCAGGCCGCCGTCCTGCTGCCGGACTCCCGGGTCACCGCCGCCTTCCACCACCTCTCGGCGGTGCTGCTGCAGGACGAGTCGGTCGAGCGGATCGACACCGACGTCATGGTGCTCGGCGACGACCGGGAGGCCACTGACGTGGTCCGGGCACTGGCGAGCCTGATCCCCGGCATGCGCGGCATCTACTCGGGCCGGCTGCGCAACGCCCACCAGGTGGAGGCGCTGGTGGCCAACCTGATCTCGGTCAACCGCCGCTACAAGGCCCACGCGGGCCTGCGGATCACCGACGTGTAGTGACGTGTAGTGACGTGTAGTGATCGACGTCGTGTCGGCCTCACCCCTTCGGCCTCACCCCTGGAGTCGTCCGGGGGTGAGGTCGGCGACAATGGGGGCCGGCCGCAACCCGGCCGTCCGTACCCGGTCCTAGGAGCCCCGCGCCATGCCTCGCACGTCCCTCTTCGCCCTGCTCGTCGTCGTCCTCGCGCTGGTGGCCGCCGTGGTCTCGATGATCGAGGGCTTCTGGATCGGGCTGATCTGGCTCCCGCTCGCCGGTGTGGCGAGCAATGTGCTGTGGCTGAACCGGCGCAAGGCGAAGCTGGCCGAGGCGGCGGCCGCCGCCCAGCAGGGCTGAGCGGCGGGCGGCCCCTCCGGAGCCTCAGCTCTTCCAGAAGCTGAACAGGTACCGGCCGACCGTCGCGTAGTCGGTGTCCACGCCGAACAGGCTCATCAGGTCGTGGACGATCCCGAAGAAGAACGAGTTCACCTGGGGCTGCCACAGGAGCGCGAACACCGCCAGCATCCCGTACGGGGCGAAGGGCTCGACCGAGCGCCGGGTCTTGGCCGAGAGCCAGGGCTCGACGATCCCGTAGCCGTCCAGGCCGGGCACCGGCAGCAGGTTCAGCAGCGCCGCGCTGAGCTGCAGCAGGCCGAGGAAGCCGAGGGCGCAGGCGAACGGGGAGACGTTCAGCTCGTAGCCGTAGTACGAGGCGTGCAGGTCGGAGCCGTCCAGCCAGCCCGCGCCGACCGGGATCAGCAGCGCCGCCGCGAACACCAGGTTCACCAGCGGCCCGGCCGCCGAGATCAGGCTGTGCTTGAGCCGGCCCTGGATCCGGCTGCGCTCGATCCACACCGAGCCGCCCGGAAGGCCGATGCCGCCGAGGATCACGAAGACGATCGGCAGCACGAAGCTGAGCAGCACATTGGTGTACTTCAGCGGGTTGAGCGTGAGGTAGCCCTTGGCACCGACGGTGATGTCGCCGCCGTGCAGCGCGGTGCGCGCGTGGGCGTACTCGTGCAGGCAGAGCGAGACCATCCAGCCCGACACCACGAACAGGAACACCCCGAACCGGGCGTTGCCGTAGCCGGAGTACACCGCCCAGGCGGAGGTGCCGAGGGTGGCGAGCAGCACCCAGAACACCGGGCTGATCCGGCGGTCCTCGCTGCGGGTGCGCGGCGTGGCGGCGAAGGTCATCTGTGGGTGCTCCGTGGACAGAGGGACGGGGGACTACCGGCAGGGACCGATCATGCCGGGCGGGCCGGTGGCCGGACAAGCCGCCCAGGGTGAACGCCCGAGGGGCGGTGCCCGGTTCCTTCGGGCGGCGGGGCCCGGTGGGGGTCAGCACAATTGTGCGCCCACGCCGCCGCCGATCGATCAGAATGGACCGGTGCACTACGGCATCCTCGGAACCACCACGGCCCACCACGACGACGGTACGCCGGTCCCGCTCGGCGGTGCCCGGCTGCGGGCGCTGCTGACCGCGCTGGCCCTGCGGCAGGGCCGGCCGGTCCCGGCCGACCTGCTGGTGGACGAGGTGTGGGACGCCGAGCCACCGCAGGACTCCTCGGCCGCGCTGCAGACCCTGGTCGGCCGGCTGCGCCGCACCATCGGGCGGGAGCGGATCGGCTCCGGCCCGGCCGGGTACTGGCTGACCGACCCGGCCACCGACCTCGCCGACTTCCAGCGGCTGAGCACCGAGGGCCGCCGCGCCCTCGACACCGGCGACCACGTGCTGGCCGCCGAACGGCTGCGCGCCGCCCTGGCACTGTGGCGCGGCCCCGCCCTGGCCGACCTGCCGGACCGCATCGGACCGGCCGCCCGGCTGGAGTCCCAGCGGGACGAGGCCCGCCGCCACCGGATCACCGCCGACCTCGGACTCGGCCGGGCCGGCGAACTGGTCGCCGAACTCGCCGAACTCTGCGAACGGCAGCCGCTGGACGAGCCCCTGCAACTGCTGATGCTGCGGGCCCTGCACGGGAGCGGCCGCACCGCCGAGGCGCTGCGCCACTACGAGCGCACCAGGCGCGCCCTGGCGGACGAACTCGGCGCCGACCCTGGCCGGCAACTCCGGTCGTTCCACGCCGAGTTGCTCAAGTCGGAGGAGATAGCGCCGGTGTCGGCAGCCGAGCCGACGCCGCCCGCACCCGCCGTATCCGCTCCATCCGACCCATCCGCACCCGCCGTACCGGCAGAGCCCGCCGCCGCACCCGCGCCCGCACCCGCCGCGCCCGCCGCTCCCGCACCCCCGCCCACCGCCCAACTCCCGCGCACCACGGGCAATCTGCGCGGCCGGCTGACCAGCTTCGTCGGTCGGGAAGGCGATCTCGCCGCCCTGCGCGAGCTGATGGCGGACCGTCGACTGATCACCCTGATCGGCCCCGGCGGCTCCGGCAAGACCCGGCTGTCGGTCGAGGCCGGCCGCGCCGAACAGTCCGCCGGGCACTGGCCGGACGGCGTCTGGCTGGCCGAACTCGCCCCGCTGGAGAGCCCGGAGGCCGTCCCCGCCGCCGTGGTCTCCGCGCTCGGCCTGCGCGAGATCGTGCTGCACAGCGGCGGCATGGTCGCCGAGGTGCTGGAGAAGCGCGCCGAGGACCCGCTGCGCCGGCTGGTCGAGCACTGCGGCCACCGCCGGATGCTGCTCGTCCTGGACAACTGCGAGCACCTGATCCAGGCCGCCGCCGACCTCGTCGACACGCTGCTCGCCGAGTGCCCCGGGCTGACCGTGATCGCCACCAGCCGCGAGCCGCTGGGCGTGCCCGGCGAGACCGTCCTGCCAGTCGAGCCGCTGCCCGACCCGGTGGCGCTGCGGCTGCTCACGGAGCGGGCCGCGGCCGCCCGCCCCGGCTTCGACCCGCAGAGCGACCCGGAGGCCTGCGCCGAGATCTGCCGCCGCCTGGACGGCCTGCCGCTGGCCATCGAACTGGCCGCCGCCCGGCTACGGGTGATGACGGCCCGGCAGATCGCCGACCGCCTGGACGGCCGGTTCGCCCTGCTCACCGCCGGCAGCCGCACCCTGCTGCCGCGCCAGCAGACGCTGCGCGCGGTGGTCGACTGGAGCTGGGAGCTGCTGGGCAAGCGCGAACGGGCGGTGCTGAGCCGGCTCTCGGTGTTCGCGGGCGGCTGGCAGCTGGAGGACGCCGAGGCGATCTGCGCCGACGGCACCGCGGTGGTCGGCCCGGAGGTCGCCGACCTGCTGCTCTCCCTGGTCGACAAGTCCCTGCTGGTGGCCGACCTCGCCGACGACGGCGGCCTGCCGCGCTACCGGATGCTGGAGACCATCCACGAGTACGCCACCGAGCGCCTGGCCGAGTCTGCCGCCGAGCGCGACGCCGCCGAGGCCCGCCACCTGGCACACTTCCGCGCGCTGGTCGCCACCGCCGACCTGAACATCCACGGCCCGCAGCAGCTGCACTGGCTGACCGTGCTGGAGCGCGAGCAGGACAACATCCGGGCCGCGCTGCGCCGCGCGGTCGACCGGGCGGACGAGGAGCAGGCGCTGGTCATCGCCGTCGGCATGGGCTGGTACTGGTCGCTGCGCGGCTACAGCATGGAGGCCCGCGGCTGGTACACCGCGATCGGCGCGCTCGGCCCGGACCCGTTCGGCCCGGGCGCCCCGCGACCGGTGCCGCTGGAGCGCAACGTGCTCGCGTACGGCGTCCCGATGCCCCAGGGGGTGGTCGAGGAGGCCCGCCGACTGGTCGCGATGTTCCGGCTGATGGGGTTGTTCGAGGGGAACCTCGACGTGCTCGGCAACGCGGACGCGGTCCGGACCGCGGAGGTGCTGCTGGACACCTACACCCCGGACCTCCCGCAGGCCTACCGCTTCCCGGCGCTGATGCGGGTGTTCGGCGCCTTCCTGGCCGGCCGGCTGGAGGCGATGCGGGAGCTGGTGGACGACGCGGTCCGCGGCTGCGAGGTGCACGGCGATCCGAACGACCTGGCGTTCGCCCTGCAGCTCCGGGCCAGGATGCTGAACGACTGGCCGGACGGCGAGGAGCAGAGCATCCGGGACGGCGTGCGCTCCCTGGAGCTGTTCGAGCAGGCCGGCGACCTCTGGGGGGTGTCCCAGGCGCTGACGGCCCGCGGCGAGTCGTTGGCCAACCGGGGCGACGCCGAGGGCGCCGCCGCCGCGTACGCGCGGGCGATCGAACTGGCCGAGGAGCTGGGCGCACCGCAGGAGGTGCCGATGCTGCAGGTGAACCTCGGCAGCGCCCTGCTGGAACAGGACCTGGAGCGCGGCGAGCGGATCATCCGGGAGGCGCTGGCCGCCATCGACGGCCCGGGCCTCGACCAGGCCACCACCGGCGCCCTGCTGTTCGGCCACCTGACGCTCTGCGGCCTCCACGCCCAGCGCGGCGAGTACCCGCAGGCCCTGGCGGGGCTGGAGGCACTCGACGCGATCACCACGGGCGGGTTCGTGCCGGGCATCGTGCGCGGGATGCTGCTCAGCGCCCGGGGCTGGATAGTCGCCCGGGCGGGGGACCCGGACGAGGGCCTCGCCCTGCTGCGCGAGGGCCGCCGGCTGCTGGTCTCGATGACGGCCGCGAGCGGGTTCGCCGAGCAGATGACGGTCATGGTGGTGCCGGCCGTGGTCGGGGTGCTGCGGGCCTTCGCGGAGCGGGACGGCGACCTGGAGCGGGGTCGGCAGGCGGCCGTGCTGATCGGCGCGCACAAGCGGCTGAACGGCCCGAAGGGCGGCTACCTGGACCGGGTGGAGCGCGAGCGCTCGGAAGCCGTCCTGCGGGAGATGCTGGGGGCGGCCGACTACGCGGCGGCGCACGCCGCCGGCGAGGAACTGAACCAGCGGCAGACCCAGGAGATGCTCGGGGAGTTGATCGGTTGAGGCCGGTCGTACGGGTGCCCGTCCCCTGGTCACCCGTACGACCGGCCCTTCGTACCGGCCGGCGTCCTGTCCACGGCCGCCGGCCGGACCTCGTCCCCGGCTCGCTCAGGTCCGCTTGCGGAAGCGGGCCACCGCGAGCGGGGCGAAGATCGCGGTCGAGACGGCTGACCAGATCAGCACGATCATCACCGGGTGGGCCACCGCGCCCTGGCCGTTGAGCAGCGCGCGGGAGGCGTCGGCCAGCGCGGACAGCGGATTGACCTTGGTGAAGGCCTGCAGCCAGCCCGGCATGGTGTCGGTCGGCGCGAAGATCGAGCTGCCGAACTGCATCGGCATCAGGACCAGCATGGAGACGCCCTGGACGGCCTGGGCGCTCTTCATCGACATGCCCAGCAGCATCGAGATCCAGACGATCGACATGCCGAACACCAGCGACAGACCGACCGCGGCGAGCAGCTCCGGCACGCCGGTCTTCAGCTCGAAGCCGAGGATGAAGGCGAAGGTCAGCAGGATCGCGGAGGAGAGCAGGGCGCGCAGGGTCTCGGCGACGATCTTGGAGAGCAGGACGGAGGCCCGTCCGATCGGCAGGGTGCGGAAACGGTCCATCACCCCGGACTGGAAGTCGCTGTTCAGACCGGTGCCGACGGCCAGCGCCAGCGTCATGCCGGTCTGGCCGAGCAGGCCGGGGATCATGAACTGCTTGTACTTGTCCTGGTCCCCGGCGAACATGGCGCCGCCGAAGACGTAGACGAACAGCACGGTGAAGACGATCGGCATCAGCACGGCGTCGAACATCGACTCCGGGTCGGCCTTGATCCGCATCAGGTTGCGGCGGGTCAGCGCGCCGATGTGGCGCAGGGTGCCGGCCGGGCCGATCCGGGTGTCGTCGGCCGGGGAGCCCTCGGCCCGGGCGGGGGTGAGCGTGGCGGTGGTCATGCGACGGGCTCCTTGACGAGGGCGTCGGCGGGCGCGTCGGCCGCGCCGGCGGTGGGCTTGCCGGTGATGGCGAGGAAGACCTCGTCCAGGCTGGGGACCTTGGTGTCGATCCCGGCGATCGCGAAGCCGCGTCCGCCGAGCACCCCGATCACGGCGGTGAGCTGCTCCTCGCCGGTGATCGGCACCGCGAGCAGGCCCTCGTCGGGGGAGATGGTGGCGGCGGCGATCCCGGCCTCGTGGAGGCAGCGGGCCATCTCCGCCAGCTCGGCCGGGTGGGCCGGGCGGACCTGGAGGATCTGGCCGCCGACCTTGGCCTTGAGCTCGGCGACGCCGCCGCTGGCGATCACCTTGCCCCGGTCGATGACGGTCAGCTCGTCGGCGAGCTGCTCGGCCTCCTCCATGTACTGGGTGGTCAGCAGCACGGTGCTGCCCTCGGCGACCATCCGCTGCACCTCGTCCCAGACCTCGTTGCGGGTGCGCGGGTCCAGGCCGGTGGTGGGCTCGTCCAGGTAGAGCACCCGGGGGCGGCCCATCATGCTGGCGGCCAGGTCGAGGCGCCGGCGCATGCCGCCGGAGTAGGTCTTGGCGATCCGCTTGGCGGCCTCGGTGAGCGAGAAGCGCTCCAGCAGCTCGGTGGCCCTGGCCTTGGCGTCGCGGCTGGAGAGGTCGAGCAGCCGGCCGATCAGGTAGAGGTTCTCGTAACCGGAGAGCAGCTCGTCCACGGACGCGTACTGGCCGGTCAGGCCGATGGTGCGGCGCAGCTGCTTGGGCTGGCGCAGGACGTCGTAGCCGCCGACGAACGCGGTGCCCGCGTCCGGCTTGATCAGCGTGGAGAGCACCCGCACCAGGGTGGTCTTGCCGGCGCCGTTGGGGCCGAGCAGGGCGAGGACGGTGCCCTCGCGGACGGTGAGGTCGACGCCGTCGAGGGCCTTGGTGTCGCCGAAGTGCTTGACGATGCCGTGCACCTCGACGGCGTTCCCGACTGTTCCCCGCGTGTTCGGGGCGGTGGCGATTCCTGTCATGCCCCCAGGCTGTCCGCCCCGCCTGTCACCCCCCTGTCGCCCGCCCGCCCCCACTGTCAGCCCGCTGTCACCGGTGTCAGTGGAAGCTGTGCTCCTCCGCCGGGAAGGCGCCGCTGCGGACCTCGGCCGCGAACTCGCGGGCGGCCTCGCCGAGGACGCCGCGCAGGTCGGCGTACTTCTTGACGAACTTGGGCACCCGGCCCGCCGTCATGCCGGCCATGTCGGTCCAGACCAGCACCTGGGCATCGGTCTCCGGGCCGCCGCCGATGCCGACGGTCGGGATCGCCAGCTGCTCGGTGACCTGGGCGGCGAGCTCGGCCGGGACGGCCTCCAGCACCACCGAGAAGGCGCCGGCCTGCTGGACGGCCTTGGCGTCGCGGAGCAGCTGGTGGGCCGCCTCGTCGCCGCGGCCCTGGACGGGGTAGCCGCCGAAGGCGTGCACCGACTGCGGGGTGAGGCCGATGTGGGCCATCACCGGGATGCCGGCCTCGACCAGCAGCTCGATCGAGCGGGCGCTGCGCTCGCCGCCCTCCAGCTTGACCGCGCCGACCCCGGCCTCCTTCATCAGCCGGGCCGCGTTGTGCATGGCCTGGGCGGGCGACTCCTGGTACGAGCCGAACGGCAGGTCGGCGACGATCATGGCGCGCTGGGTGCCGCGGACGACGGCGGCGGAGAGCATCACCATCTGATCCATGGTCACCGGCACGGTGGTCTCGTAGCCGAGGTGGCAGTTGCCGGCCGAGTCGCCGACGAGCAGGACGGGGATCCCGGCCTCGTCGAACACGCCCGCGGTCAGGGCGTCGTAGGCGGTGAGCATCGCCCACTTCTCGCCGCGCTGCTTGGCGCCGGCGAGGTCGCGGACGGTGATACGGCGGTTGGTGACCCCGCCGTAGAGGGTGGCGGTCGACGCCTGGTTCTGGGCAGGCGAAGGCGAAGAAGCGTTCATCGAACGGGCTCCTGAAGGGTTGTCGTCTCGTGGCGCCGTACGGCGTCCCCGGATCACCTCCATGCTTGCACGCCCCGGCGTGAGCGCAAAGAGGGGTGCGGTCGCCGGGGTGCGATCCACGCCACACGGGCCCCTGGGGCCGGTCCGGGCTTTGCCTCGATTTTACGAAACGGTCACGTCTCGTATCGTATGGGCCGCTAATCTGTTCCCGGGGGGTTACGAGACGTCCGCGACTCGCAAATGCCCGCCAGTGCCACGCCAACACGGACGGGAAGACCAATGACCACCGCAGCCGCGCCACCCCGTGTGCCGGAAGCCATCCACCGCAGGCGCTGGGCGATCCTGTGCACCCTGGTGCTCGCCCTGCTCGTCGTCGTGCTCGACAACTCGATCCTCAACGTCGCGATGAAGACCATCGCGACCCCCGCCCCGGTCGGACTGGGCGCCACCCAGAGTGACCTGGAATGGGCGATCAACTCCTACACCCTGGTGTTCGCCGGGCTGCTCTTCACCTCGGGCCTGCTCGGCGACCGCTTCGGCCGCAAGCTCGCGCTGCTGATCGGCATGGTGGTCTTCGGCATCGCCTCGCTGCTGTCCTCGATGTCCGGCTCGCCCGGTGAACTCATCGGCTACCGCGGCCTGATGGGCGTCGGCGCCGCGCTCGCGATGCCCGCCACGCTGGCGATCATCATGAACGTCTTCGAGCGCGAGGAGCAGCCCAAGGCGATCGGCATCTGGGCCGGTGCGGTCGGCCTGGCCATCGCCATCGGCCCGATCACCGGCGGCGTGCTGATCGAGCACTTCTGGTGGGGCTCGGTCTTCCTGATCAACGTCCCGATCGTGATCGTCGCGGTGATCGCGATGGCGATCCTGGTCCCCGAGTCCAAGGACCCCAGCCCGGGCGCGCTCGACCCGGTCGGCGTGCTGCTGTCCATCGTCGGCCTGGTCGCGCTGATCTACGGCATCATCAAGGGCGGCGAGCTGGCCGACTTCACCGCCTTCGCCGCCTGGGGGCCGACCCTGCTCGGCGTGGTCGCCCTGGTCTCCTTCGTCCTCTACGAGCGCCGCATCCCGTTCCCCGCGCTGGACGTCACCTGGTTCCGCAACAAGGTGTTCAGTGCCTCCGTGGTGGTGGTCGGCGTGATCTTCTTCGCGCTGATGGGCGTCTCCTTCTTCGGCGTCTTCTACATCCAGAGCGTGCGCGGCTACAGCGCGCTGCAGGCCGGTCTGCTGATGCTGCCGCTGGCCGTCGCCCAGCTGATGTTCGCCCCGCGGGCCCGGCTGGTGGTCGACCGCCTCGGCGTCGCCGCCACCGCCGCCGGCGGCATGGTGCTGGTCGCGCTCGGCTTCGTCGGCTACACCGTGCTGACCGCGACCAGCCCGATCTGGGTGCTGATCGTGCTCGGCCTGGTGATGGGTACGGGCATGGCGCACGTCATGCCGCCGGTCACCGTCGCGATCATGGGCTCGCTGCCCCGCGAGAAGGCCGGCGCCGGTTCGGCCGTCAACAACACCTTCCGCCAGGTCGGCGGCTCGCTCGGGGTCGCCGTGCTCGGCGCGGTGCTCTCCACCGTGTACCGCGACGGCATGGCCGACACCCTCACCCACCTGCCGGAGAACCTGCGCGACAAGGCGGGCGAGTCACTGGAGGCCACCCTGGCCATCGCCGGCCGGATCCCCGACGGCAAGGGGCAGGCGCTGATCGCCCCGGCGAACGACGCCTTCATCCACGCCATGCACGTGGTGGCCTCGCTCTCCGTCGGCATCTCGCTGGTCGGCGCGCTGGTCGCCTGGTTCCTGCTCCCGCGTCGCACCGCCGCCCCCGGCGGGCCGGGCGTCCGCGGCGGGAAGGCGCCCGAGCAGCAGGATCAGGCGCACGAGGCTGCGGCCGCCTGACCGCTGCCCGCCGCTGCCCGCTCGACCCGCGGGCGCCTGACCAGGGGTCGGCTGAGCGACAATGGCCCTGTCGGCCGGTGAATCCGACCGGCAGGGCCCCGGTCCGGGGTGGGGGAGACCCGCCCCGGGGCCGGACCGACGGAACCACCGACGGCGCCCGCGCGCCGGGACCACCGAGGGAGAGACAGCGGGGATGAGGACGGACACGCCGAGCGCCGACACCGGGCAGCCCTGCGCGGCGGTACGCCGCGGCAGACCCCGCAGCGAGGCCGCCGAGCAGGCCATCTTCACCGCCGTCGAGGAGATGATGGCCGCCGGCACCGCGCTCTCCGAGCTCACCGTCGAGGGCATCGCCACCGCCGCCGGCGTCGGCAAGGCCACCATCTACCGGCGCTGGCCCAACAAGGAGGCCCTGCTGGTCGACGTGGTCAGCCGGCTGGAGGTGCCGATGCCGGAGCCGTCCGGCGCCGCCCGGGACGACCTGATCGCGATGGTCGACCACGTCCGCCGACGCGGCCTCGCCAAGCGCACCCGCTGGGTGCTCAAGGCCGCCCTCGGCCAGATGCAGACCCTCCCCGAGCTGGCCGCCGCCTACCGGGAGCGGGTGATCAGGCCGCGCCGGGAGGCCGGATTCTGCCTGATCCGCCAGGCCGTGGCCGCGGGCGTGATCCGCGACGACGTCGACCTCGACCTGCTCGGCGACCTGCTGATGGGCCCGATCCTCTACCGCAGCATCCTGTGGGACGACTCCGACCTGGAGGACCCGGACCTCGCCCGCAAGATGGTCGACGCCGTGCTCGACGGCCTCGCGCCCCGCTAGGGCCGGTGGACCACTGCTTCGTGCCCGGACGTGGCCTGGCTCACCAAAGCGGGCCACGCCGGAACCCGCTCTCCGGGCCGCGCGTCTGTCCCGGCATAGGCTGAGCCGGGTATCCGATCAAACCGGCACCAGTCCGGCGCCGCGCCCGTACCCGTACGGACCGGACGCCGGACCGGCGACGGCACGAGCGACGGGAGCCACGGCATGGCGCAGGCGGACAGCACCGAACGGACCACGGCCCGTGGCGGTGCGAGCGCGGCGACCGGCCGTACCGGCGGCTTCCTCGGCCTGCGGCACTGGGGCCGGGACGCCCGCGGTGCCAACACCTGGCGACGCGGGCTGCTGACCGGCCTGCTGGCCCTGCTCACCGCGGTGCTGCTGGCCTTCCACGCCGAGGTGCCCAACAGCGTCGGCAACCTCGGCAGTCTGCTGGAGACCTTCCTGCCCTGGGTGGGCCTGGCCGTTCCGGTGCTGCTGGTGCCCGCGCTGCTGCGCCGCTCCGCCACCGCGCTGATCGTCCTGCTGCTGCCCACCGTGCTCTGGGTCAACCTGTTCGGCGGGCTGGTGTCCGACAAGAGCGGCGGCAAGGGCGACTGGACGGTGGTCAGCCACAACGTCGCCGCCGGCAACACCGACGTGCCGGGCACCGTCCGCGGCCTCGTCGCCTCCGGCGCCGAGATCGTCGCCCTGCAGGAGCTGGCCGGCCCGCAGCTGCGGGAGTACGAGACCGGGCTCGCCGGGACGTACCCGCACCACACCGTGGAGGGGACGGTCGGGCTCTGGTCGAAGTACCCGATCGGCGACGTCTCCCCGGTGGACCTGAAGATGGGCTGGACCAGGGCGTTCCGCGCCCAGGTCACCACCCCGCAGGGCCCGGTCGCGGTGTACGTCGCCCACCTGCCGTCCGTGCGGCTCAAGGCCGAGGGCGGCTTCACCGTCAACCAGCGGGACGTCAGCGCCCAGGCGCTCGGCGACGCGATCCAGGCCGAGCCGGTGAAGAAGGTGCTGCTGCTCGGCGACCTCAACGGCACCATGAACGACCGCAGCCTGGCGCCCGTCACCTCGCAGATGCGCTCGGCCCAGGGCGCGGCCGGGGACGGCTTCGGCTTCAGCTGGCCCGCGGCCTTCCCGATGGCGCGGATCGACCAGATCATGAGCAAGGGCGGGCTCCGGCCGGTGGACTCGCGCACCCTGCCCCGGGACGGCAGCGACCACCTCGCGGTGGTCGCCGCCTACAAGTTCGGCTAGGCAGAGCGCAGTTGGGCCGGGTGCGGCCGGGTGCGGCCGGACCGAGTTCGGCTAGCCGCGCCGCCAGCGGTTGGTGATCGGCAGCCGGCGGTCCCGGCCGAAGTTCTTGACCGAGATCTTCGGGCCCGGCGGGTACTGGCGCCGCTTGTACTCGGCGGTGTCGACCAGTCGGACCACCCGGTCCACCACGGCCGGGTCGAAGCCGGCCGCGACGATCGCGTCCCGGCCCTCGTCGTCCTCGATGTACCGGGCCAGCACGGTGTCCAGCAGGTCGTAGTCCGGCAGCGAGTCGCTGTCCACCTGGTCCGGCCGCAGCTCGGCGGACGGCGGCTTGGTGATGGTGTTCTCCGGGATCGGCGGCACCTCGCCGCGCCGCTCGGCCTCCTCGTTGCGCCAGTGGGCGAGGCGGAAGACCAGCGACTTGTAGACGTCCTTGATCGGGCCGTAGGCGCCCACCGAGTCCCCGTACAGGGTCGAGTAGCCGACCGCCAGCTCGCTCTTGTTGCCGGGCGCGAGCACGATGTGCCCCTCCTGGTTGGAGATCGCCATCAGCAGGGTGCCGCGCAGCCGGGACTGGAGGTTCTCCTCGGCCAGGCCGGTCAGTTCGACGGCGCCGAGGTAGGCGTCGAACATCGGGGCGATGGAGACCGTCCGGAAGTGCAGCCCGGTGCGGCGGGCCAGTTCGGCCGCGTCGTCCCGGGAGTGCTGGGAGGAGTAGCGGCTGGGCATCGAGACGCAGTGCACGTTGTCGGCGCCGACCGCGTCCACCGCGATCGCGGCGACCAGCGCCGAGTCGATGCCGCCGGAGAGGCCGATCAGCACGGACCGGAAGCCGTTCTTGGCCACGTACGCCCGGGTGCCGGCGACCAGCGCGGCCCAGATCTCGGCCTCGTCGGACAGTCGCGGCGCGATGCCGGCGGCGGGCTTCCCGGCCGGGGCCGGGGCGGGCCGGTCGCTCAGCTCGGTGCGGACCAGGTGCAGCCCGTCGCTCAGCAGCAGGCCGTCGGTGTGGTCGCTGCTCGCGGCCGGCAGGTCGAGGTCCAGGACCAGCAGGTGCTCCTCGAACTGCGGTGCTCGGGCGAGGACTTCGCCGTCCGCGCCGACCACGATCGAGTCTCCGTCGAAGACCAGCTCGTCCTGGCCGCCGACCATGTTGACGTACGCCAGGGCGCAGTCCGCCTCGGCCGCCCGGCGCCGCACCAGCTCCAGCCGCTGGTCGTCCTTGTTCCGCTCGTACGGCGAGCCGTTGACCACCAGCAGCAGTCCGGCCCCGGCCTCGCGGGCGGCGGTGACCCGGCCGCCGTCCTGCCAGATGTCCTCGCAGATCGCCAGCGCGACGTCCACCCCGTGCAGCCGCAGCACCGGCAGCTGGTCGCCGGGGACGAACCAGCGGTACTCGTCGAAGACGCCGTAGTTGGGCAGGTGGTGCTTGGCGAAGCGGGTGAGCACCTCGCCCCGGTGCAGCACGGCGGCGCAGTTCTGCGGCGAGCCCGCGGGGCGGCCGAACCGCGGCGAGGCGTGCTCGGAGCGCCCGAGGTAGCCGACCACCACCGGCACCTCGCCCAGTCCGTCGTCGGCCAGCCGGCCCGCCAGCTCGACCAGGGCGCCGCGCGAGGCCTCCACGAAGGAGCGGCGCAGCGCGAGGTCCTCGACCGGGTAGCCGGTCAGGGCCATCTCGGGGAACGCGACCAGCTGGGCGCCGGCCTCCACGGCCTGCTTGGTCCAGCGCACCACCTCAGCGCTGTTGCGGGCGAGGTCACCGACCCAGGGGTCGATCTGGCTCAGAGCGAGACGGAGATTGGGCATGCCCCGAAGTCTAATCGTCTAACTGACGCGATGTCCCGTGCGGCGATCGGACCGGGGGTCGGCCCTGCCGCGCCGGGCGGGGATCGGCCATGATGGGGGCAATCGCTTTACGTGGTCTTTCGGGGGCCTCCCGGGCGTAACACGAGCGTAAAGAGCAGAGGTGAGACTGTCCCCATGGGCAAGCAGCAGCAGTTCGTGCTTCGGACGCTCGAAGAGCGTGACATCCGGTTCGTCCGGCTGTGGTTCACCGATGTGCTCGGCTTCCTGAAGTCGGTCGCGGTGGCGCCGGCCGAACTGGAACAGGCCTTCGAGGAGGGCATCGGGTTCGACGGCTCGGCGATCGAGGGATTCGCCCGGGTGTACGAGTCCGACATGATCGCCAAGCCGGATCCGACCACCTTCCAGATCCTGCCGTGGCGCTCGGAGACCCCGGGCACCGCGCGGATGTTCTGCGACATCCTGATGCCGGACGGCTCGCCCTCCTACGCCGACCCGAGGTTCGTGCTCAAGCGCACCCTGGAGAAGGCCTCCGACCAGGGCTTCACCTTCTACACCCACCCCGAGATCGAGTTCTTCCTGCTGAAGAACCTGCCCGGCGACGGCACCCCGCCGATCCCCGCCGACCAGTCCGGCTACTTCGACCACACCCCGCGCGGGGTGGGCCACGACTTCCGCCGCCAGGCGATCACCATGCTGGAGTCGATGGGCATCTCGGTCGAGTTCTCGCACCACGAGGGCGCCCCCGGCCAGCAGGAGATCGACCTGCGCTACGCCGACGCGCTGTCCACCGCGGACAACATCATGACCTTCCGGCTGGTCATGAAGGAGGTCGCGCTGGAGCAGGGCGTGCACGCGAGCTTCATGCCCAAGCCGTTCTCCGAGCACCCCGGCAGCGGGATGCACACCCACCTCTCGCTGTTCGAGGGTGACCGCAACGCCTTCCACGAGTCCGGCGCCGAGTACCAGCTCTCCAAGGTCGGCAGATCGTTCATCGCCGGCCTGCTGCGGCACGCCGCCGAGACGGCCGCCGTCACCAACCAGTGGGTGAACTCCTACAAGCGCATCTGGGGCGGTTCCCAGCGCACCGCCGGCGCCGGCGGCGAGGCCCCCTCGTACATCTGCTGGGGCCACAACAACCGCTCGGCGCTGATCCGGGTGCCGATGTACAAGCCGGGCAAGCAGGGCTCCACCCGGATCGAGGTCCGCTCGCTGGACACCGGCTGCAACCCCTACCTCGCCTACGCCGTCACCCTCGCGGCCGGCCTCAAGGGCATCGAGGAGGGCTACGAGCTGCCGCCCGGCGCCGACGACGACGTGTGGGCGCTGTCCGACTCCGAGCGCCGCGCCCTCGGCATCCAGCCGATGCCGCAGAACCTGGGCGAGGCCATCGACCTGATGCAGCGCAGCGAACTGGTCGCCGAGACCCTGGGCGAGCACGTCTTCGACTTCTTCCTGCGCAACAAGCGCCAGGAGTGGGAGGAGTACCGCTCCGAGGTCACCCCGTTCGAGCTGCGCAAGAACCTCCAGGTGCTGTAGGGGGCGTGCGGCGGGGGTTCCGGCGCGGGCCGCGGCCCTACTCCGTTCGGGGGAGGAGCGCCGCGCCGGAGTGTGTTGGCTTGCCACGGGTCGGGCGGAGCGCTGGAGTTGCCGCCTGAGCCGTGGTGAGGAGGACCGGGGTGGCGCAGCGGCAGCGGATCGGCATGGTGGTGCGGGCGGCCGCCCGGGGTTTCGGGGACGTGCTGTTGACGTTCGGCCTGCTGATGGCCCTCTTCGCGGCGTACTCGCTCTGGTGGAGCAACGTGGTGTCCGACCGGGAGGCGGGCCGGGCCGCCGGGCGGCTGCGTGACAGCTGGTCGGTCGCCGCCCCGGCGCCGACTGCGGAGCCCTCGGCGCCGGTTGCCGGGCTGGGCGGGGCGGACCTCGGTTTCCTGCACGTGCCCGCCATGGGCCGGGACTACCAGGTGCTGATCAGGCTCGGCACGGACGACGAGACCCTGGCGGCGGGAGTGGCCGGCGTGTACACGTGGCCGTACCGCTCGGTGCCGCCCTGGGAGGGTGCGGGCAATTTCGCCCTGGCGGCGCACCGGGACGGCCACGGTGCGAAGTTCCACGACCTGGACCAGGTGGGCCCGGGTGACCCCCTGGTGGTCGAGACCAGGGACCGCTGGTACGTCTACCGGGTCGACGGCGTGCTGCCGGAGACCTCTCCCGACGACGTGGGCGTGATCGCACCCGTCCCCGTCGGCTCGCCGTACCGCTCGCCGGGGCGCTACATCACCCTGACGACGTGCACGCCGGCGTACACCTCGCTCTTCCGGCTGGTGGTCTGGGGGAGCCTGGTCCGGGAGGAGGCGATGACGCCCGGGCGGGTGCCGCCGCCGGAGCTGCGCTGAGCGGCCGCCCGCCCGGAGCGTCCGGCGGCCGCGCCCGCCTACCGCCTGGGACGGTCGATGCTCAGCAGGTCGACCTGCATGGTGACCGGGTCGGTGCGCGACGGCGGGTCGTGGAAGGTCCCGTCGCCGATCGAGAGGTTGAGGATCAGGTAGGCGGCGAAGTCCGGCCCGACGCCGGTCCCGTCGGACCAGACCGGCGTCATCTCGTCCTGGGACGGCCCGACGTACCAGGTGTCGTTCTGGTCGCCGAGGCGCACTGCCACGTACACCCAGCGTTCGGGGCCGATCTCCGGGCCGGAGTAGACGGTGCTGCCCGAGCGCACGTGGTTGACGAACTCGATCCGGTCCGGGTGGTCGGCGTACCACTCGAACAGGTCGAGTTCGTTGCCGCCGTCGCGCCAGGTCCACAGGCACGGCCAGGCGCCGGTGTTCGCGGCGGGCAGCCGGACGTGCACCGTGACCAGGTCGCCGGTGCGGACCTGGACTCCGGAACCACCGGAGTCGCAGGAGTCGCCGGTGGTCAGCAGGCCGGTGTCCCAGGCGCCGTCCGGGCGGTGGGTGGCGGTGATGGTCAGGCGTCCGTCGGCGGTGCTCAGCGCGTCGGTGGTCAACCGGTCGAGCTTCCAGCTGTCCGGGTTCTCGGTGCAGTCCGCGTACGCGGCGGTTTGCCAGCCCCACCGGTGACCCGGGCCCAGATCCAGGGTCTCGAACCGTTCCAGCAGCACGGAGGTGTCCCGGGCGAGCGGGGCGGCGGGCGCGGCTGACGCGGGGGCGCCGGTCACCGCAGCGACGGCCGTCACCGCCATTGCCAGCAGGAGTCGCATTGCCATGACGCCCAGCATCCGGGGCGCGCGGTCACTCCGCGCATCAGACGGAGCCGTCCGGATGAATTTCGTACCAGCACCCCGGATCGCGTGCCCCGGATTGGTGTGTTATTGAGGCGCATCGGCCGGTTCGTGATAGATCTCGCGTGGGTTTTATGGCGGTGGCCCGATGCTCGCCGATTCCTTCGGATTTGCGCATGAATTCACCGGACAAGAAGTCGGACCAGTCAGTGAGGAATAATCATGTACGGACTCGCGCATACTGGCGTCGCCTCCCTGGCGCTGCTGGCGACCGGCGGAGCCGCCGCCGCGATCGGTGCGGCTGTGAAGTGGTTCGCCCGGCGGTGACCGAGTCGCTGACCGTGCTGATTCCGGCACACAACGAGGCGGACTTCATCGCGTCCGCGGTGGAGTCCGCCTTCGGTCAGACGGCGCGGCCGCGCACCGTGCTGGTCATCGCGGACTCCTGTACCGACGACACGGTGGCGATCGCCCGGCGGTGCGGCGCCGACGTGCTGGAGGTCGACCGGAGGAGCAAGCCGGAGTCGCTCAACCTCGCCCTCGCGGAGGTGACCACCGAGTTCGTCGCCCTGCTCGACGCGGATGGCTACTTCGCCTCCGACGGGGCGTTGGAGATGTGCCTGGAACGGATCTGCGCCAAGGACTACGGCGGCGTCTGCATGTCCGTCACGCCGCACGCCGTCAAGGGCGTGTTCCAGCGCTCGCGCGTGATCGAGTGGGCGGCGGCCCACCGGATGTCCCGGACGGTCGAGTCCTGGCACGGCTGGGTCGCCGTGCTGTCCGGCTGTGCGGGCGTCTACCGCACGGAGGCGGTCCGGGCGGTCGGCGGCTGGTCCACCGACAGCCTCTGCGAGGACGTCGAACTGGCGCTCAAGATGAACCGGGCGGGGCGGAAGGCGGGATTCGTGCCCGGCGCGTACGTGTGCGTGCGCGACCCGGGCAGCTGGTCCGTCTACTGGGCGCAGACCCACCGGTGGGCGGCGGGCTGGGCGCAGGCGCTGTACAAGCACCGCGGTCTGTTCTTCCGCAACTGGGGATTCACCCGGGTATTCGGTGCGATGCTCGTGGACAGTGTCCTGATGGCCTCCGGATACGTCTCGCTGCTTTATCAGCTGGTCACCAGGTTCGCCCATTTCGACGCCTTCCGCTGGATGGGTGTGTGGTTCTTGATGATGGTGGCGCTGACCTTCGGAACGGCGGCCCTGCAAATCGGGATCCGGCGGACGCTCAGCTGCTATCCGGCCTATCTCGTGGTGGGCACCATGGGCACCGTCGTTTCCCTCTGGGTGATGTTCCGGGAATGGGTGCTGGGCCGGCATCTGACGTCCTGGACCGGCCGTCAAGGACGCCGGGGCGTCATCACCCGGATGTCGGAACGACGGCGACTCGGCCTCGCCCTGACGGGTGCCGGGTTGGGCGTGCTCGGCGCGGTCTCCGGCAGCCTGCTCGACCGGGAGTCCCTGCTGCTGACGGGCACCGCCGCGACCGGTTCGGTACTGCTGTCGGCGCTGCTCTGGCACCTGGTGAACCGGATGCCGGAGCGGGCCTGACACCGTTACGGCCGCCCGCGCCACGGCCCCCGTGGCGCGGGCGGACCGGCTCCTGGGAAGGTAGGTCCAGGGCCCGGGCACGTGCGCGGGCCACCGGGCGTGCTGGGAGGGCGATGGCGTGGAGGAGCAGCGAGCCGGGAGCCGGGTCAGCCGGCCCGAGATCAGGCTGGTCCGGCGCGGGTTCACCGATCCCGCGAAGGCCGTAGGGCTGCTGGACGGCCCCGGACTGGAGGGCCTGGCCGACGATCCGGTGCTGCTGGACGCGCTCGGCGCCACCGCCGACCCCGACCTCGCACTGCTGGGCCTGGCCCGGCTGCTGGAGGCCGCCGACGACGCCGAACGACACACCCTGCGCGACACCCTCACCACCTCCAAACCGCTGCGCGACCGGCTGCTCGGCGTGCTCGGCGTCTCCACCGCGCTCGCCGACCACCTGGCCCGGCACCCGCACGACTGGCACGTGCTGGTCACATTCGAACTGCGCGACATGCACCCCGGCCCGGCGGACTTCCGCCGCGCCCTCGCCGAGGGCGTCCAAGGCGCCCAGCACCACCCGGAGAACGCGCTGCGGGTCGCCTACCGCCGCTGCCTGCTGGCCATCGCCGCCCGCGACCTCACCGGCACCACCGACCTCGCCCAGACCGCCGCCGAACTCGCCGACCTGGCCGGCGCCACCCTGCAGACCGCCCTGGACCTCGCCGCCGACCAGGACCCGGAGGCCGCCGCGGCCTGCCGGCTCGCGGTGATCGGGATGGGCAAGTGCGGCGGCCGCGAACTCAACTACGTCTCCGACGTGGACGTCATCTTCGTCGCCGAGCCGCGCGAGGGCGTGGCCGAGCACGAGGCGGTCCAGGCTGCCACCCGGCTGGCCGCCGCGCTCACCCGGCTCTGCTCGGACACCACCGGCGAGGGCACCATCTGGCCGGTGGACGCCAACCTGCGCCCCGAGGGCCGCAACGGGCCACTGGTGCGCACCCTGGCCAGCCACCTCGCCTACTACCAGCGCTGGGCCAAGACCTGGGAGTTCCAGGCGCTGCTCAAGGCCCGCCCGGTCGCCGGGGACGCCGAACTCGGCGCCGCCTACGTCGAGGCGCTCGCCCCGATGGTCTGGCAGGCCGCCGCCCGGGAGAACTTCGTCACCGACGTGCAGCAGATGCGCCGCCGGGTGATCGACTCCATCCCGGCCCCCGAACTGGACCGCCAGCTCAAACTCGGCCCCGGCGGGCTGCGCGACGTCGAGTTCTCCGTCCAGCTGCTCCAGCTGGTGCACGGCCGCACCGACCCGGCGCTGCGCAGCGGCAACACCCTGGAGGCGCTGGCCGCGCTCTCCCGCGGCGGGTACGTCGGCCGGGCCGACGCCGTCTCGCTGGACACCGCGTACCGCTTCCTGCGTTCCCTGGAGCACCGCATCCAGCTGCACCGGCTGCGCCGCACCCACCTGATGCCCACCGCCGAGGAGGACCAGCGCCGCCTCGCCCGCTCGCTCGCCACGCTGATCAACGACGACACCCGCTCCGACCCGGTGGCCGCCCTGCAGCGCGAGTGGAAGCGGCACGCGGTGGAGGTCCGGCGGCTGCACGAGAAGCTGTTCTACCGGCCGCTGCTCGACGCCGTCGCCGAACTGCCGCCCGGCGCCGCCGGGTTGACCCCGGATGCGGCCCGGGCCCGGCTGGAGGCGCTCGGCTACGCCGACCCGGCCGCCGCGCTGCGGCACATCAGCGCGCTCGCCTCCGGGGTCAGCCGCAAGGCCGCGATCCAGCGCACCCTGCTGCCGGTGCTGCTCGGCTGGTTCGCCGAATCCGCCGACCCGGACGCCGGGCTGCTCAACTTCCGCCAGGTCTCCGACGCGCTCGGCCGCACCCCCTGGTACCTGCGGCTGCTGCGCGACGAGAGCGCCGCCGCCGAGCAGCTGGCCCGGGTGCTGTCGGCCGGCCGGCTCGCCCCCGACCTGCTGCTGCGCGCCCCCGAGGCGGTGGCCATGCTCGGCGACCCCCAGGGCCTGGC
>NZ_MECK01000012.1 GCF_014596465.1 Streptomyces sp. CBMA123
CCGGCGGGGAGGTGGGCGAGCGGGCGGCCGCCGGGGCGGCGTCGACCGCCGGAGCGGCGGCCGGGGCCGAGGCCTGGCCGACGGTGGGGTCCACGGCGGAGAGCACGGACGGCACGACGGGCGCAGCCGCCGGGTCCACTGCCGGCACCTTCGGGTCGTGAGCGTCCCGAGGGTCGAGAGGGTCCCGAGGGCCGCGCGGGTCGGTCAGGTCCGCCACCGGCAGCCCGTGCAGGTCCCGGCCCGTCTGGTCGGTGAGCACCGGCTGCCCGTGCTCGTCCAGCCGGACGGCCAGGTCGGCCACCCCCACCACCGGTTTGCCGTCCGGCCCGGTCGTCACCAGCAGCCCGGCGGCGTCGGCGACCGGGGTGCCGTCGGAGCGCAGGATGACCGGCTTGCCGTCCGGGCCGAGGACGGGCTGCCCGTGGTCGTCGAGCTTGACGCTGAGGCCGGGCACGCCGACCAGGGGCTTGCCGTCCTGTCCGGAGAGCACGATCAGCCCGGTGCCGTCCTTCCCGAGCACGCCGGGCTCGCCGAGGGCGGCGGGCAGTCCGGCGGCGCGCGGGTCGAAGCCGCCCTTGGTGCGGTAGGAGGCGGTGGTGACGCCCGGCGTGGCGGCGGCGCCGAGCCGCAGCAGGGCGACGGCGGCGGGGTCCTTGAGCGCGGTGGCCAGGGCGTCCTTCATGCCGCGGCCGAGTTCGGTGAGCAGTCCGGCGATCTTCAGGGCGGCGGTCTCCACCGCGACGGCCTCGACGCCTGCGGCGACCTGGCCGGCGGCGGCGTTCTTCACGTCGTCCGCGAGGCCGGCGGCGGACTTCTCCAGGCCGCCGAACACCCCGGTCCGTCCGGTCCGCCCGGCGCTGCGGGAGACCGCGGCGGCGGTCTGCTGGACCTTGGCGGCCTGTTCCCGGGCCTGCTCGAGTTCGGCGGCCAGGTTCCGCAGGGTGGCGATGATCTCGGCCTTGCCGCCGTCGACGGCCTGCGCGGCGGCGTCGAAGGCGGTGGCGACCACTCCGACGGCGGTGTGGGCGTCCGCCAGCCGGCCCTTGCCGCCGTCGCTGTACGTCCGCCAGTAGGCGGTGAAGGCGTCGACCGCGTGGCCGGTGTTGTCGGCGGCGACCCGCTGGGCGGACTCGCCGCCGCGGCGGGTGATCCGGTCGGCCTCGGCGGCGAACTCCCGCCAGTGCGCGGCCGCCGTGCGCAGGGCCTCCTCGTCGGCCTGCGGCCACGGGTGGCCGGTCCGGGCCAGCAGCGGGACCAGTTCCTCGGGCAGTTTCCGGGACACGCGCTTCTCCCCCTTCGAGCCGGGCCGTTCAGACCGACATGTCCGTGGGGACGGCCGGCGCCGCCCCCGGGGTTGCCCCCGGCCCCGAAGTCGCCGCCGGGACGGCGTACACGGCCGGCCGGGCGGCAGGCCCGGTGGCCGGCCGGGGACCGCCCCCGAAGCCGTCCGCCGTCGAGGTGTCGGTGTCGGTGGTCCGCTCGGCCATCGTGTGCAGTCCGGTGCCGACGCCCCCGACCTGGCCGGCCAACGCCTTGAGTCCGCCGAGGAGTTCGCCGTGCGCCGGGCCGTACACGGCGGCGAAGGCGCTGCCGGGCTGGTCGGTCCCCCAGGGCGTGCCGAGCGCGGCGAGGTCCTTCTCCAGGGTGCCCACGGCCTTGCCCAGTTCGCGCCCGAGCTTCTCGAACTCCCGCCCTTCACCGTGCAGTTCCCACGGCTTGAGGGCGAAGGAGCCGCCGTCGCCGTCGGACTTCCCGGTGCTGCCGTCTGCCATCCCCGTACCTCCCCGTAGCGGACCGGCCGCCATCCTAGGCACGCGCCGGCCCCTGCCGGCGCCGACGACCGGACCTCTTCACCCCGCCTTCACGGCACCCCGGGCACGCCCCGAGCACGACCACGGGCACGCCCCGGGCGCGACCACGGGCCCGTACGCCCCCGGGAAGCTCTACCCTTGCCGGGTGGCACCAGCTGAAACGTCCAAGAAGAAGGCCAAGGCGAAGCCGAAGGCCTCCCCCGCCCCCGTCGACCTCGCGATGCCGACCCTGCGCCGCGAGATCCCGCGCGACGAGGTCCCGCTCGACTTCCCGCGTGCCTGGGTCGAGTTCGCCGACCCCGCCGACGAGGAGCAGGTCTTCCGCTGCGACCTCACCTGGCTGACCTCCCGCTGGTCCTGCGTCTTCGGCCAGGGCTGCCACGGCATCCGCGAGGGCCGCGGCGAGTCCGACGGCTGCTGCACGCTGGGCGCGCACTACTCGGACGAGGACGACGAGAAGCGCGTCATGGGGCACGCGGCCCGGCTGACGCCCGAGCTGTGGGAGAACTTCGCCGAGGGCACCGACGCCAAGGGCCGGCTCCGGTCGGACGGCGGCGTCACCATGCTGGACGAGGACGGCGACCGCCAGACCCGCCGGGTCGACGGCGCCTGCATCTTCGTGAACAGCCCCGGTTTCGCGGGCGGCGCCGGCTGCGCCCTGCACGCGCTCGCCCTCAAGGAGGGCCGCGAGCCGCTGGAGACCAAGCCGGACGTCTGCTGGCAGCTGCCGGTCCGCCGCACCTACGACTGGATCGACCGCCCGGACGACACCCGCTACCTCCAGGTCTCGATCGGCGAGTACGACCGCCGCGGCTGGGGCCCGGGCGGCCACGACCTGCACTGGTGGTGCACCGGGGCCCCGGCCGCGCACCAGGGCGCGGTGCCGGTGTACGTCAGCTACCGCCCCGAGCTCACCGAGCTGATGGGCAAGGCGGCGTACGAGGTGCTGGCCGGGCTGTGCGAGGAGCGGATCGCCACCAAGGGCGACCGCAAGGTGGCCCCGCACCCGGCGGACCCGGTCAGGAAGAACAAGAAGGACTGACGGCCCCCTCGCCGGGGCCGGCCTGCCGGTCGGTGCGGGCCCCTCGCCGGGCCGGCCCTACTTGTCGATGTCGCCGACCACGAAGAACATCGACCCGAGGATCGCCACCATGTCCGCCACCAGCGTCCCCGGCAGCAGCTCGGTCAGCGCCTGGATGTTGTTGAAGGACGCCGAGCGCAGCTTGAGCCGCCACGGCGTCTTGTCGCCGCGCGAGACCAGGTAGTAGCCGTTGATCCCGAGCGGGTTCTCGGTCCACGCGTAGGTGCTGCCCTCGGGCGCCTTGAGCACCTTGGGCAGCCGCTGGTTGACCGGGCCGGGCGGCAGGGTGGCGATCTTGTCGAGGCAGGCGTCGGCGAGGTCCAGCGAGTTGAGGGTCTGCTCCAGCAGGCACTCGAAGCGGGCCAGGCAGTCGCCCTCCTCGCGGGTGACGACGGTGAGCACCTGCCGCAGTTCCTCGGAGCCGTACGCGAGGTAGGGCTCGTCGCGGCGCAGGTCGAAGTCGAGGCCGCTGGCCCGGGCGATCGGGCCGCTGACCCCGTAGGCCTCGGCCTGGGCCTTGGTGAGGACGCCGACGCCGGCGGTGCGGGCGCGGAAGATCTCGTTGCCGAGGACGAGCTCCTCGAAGACCGGCAGCTGGGAGCGGACGGTGGCGACGGCGGTGCGGACCCGGCCGAGCCAGCCGGCCGGGAGGTCCTCCTTGAGGCCGCCGACCCGGTTGAACATGTAGTGCATCCGGCCGCCGGAGGCCTCCTCCAGCACGTGCTGGAGGTCCTCGCGGGCGGTGAAGGCGTGGAAGATCGGGGTGATCCCGCCCAGTTCCAGCGGGTAGGAGCCGAGGAACATCAGGTGGTTGAGCACCCGGTTGAGTTCGGCGAGCAGGGTGCGGACCCACACCGCCCGCTCGGGGACCTCCATGCCGAGCATCCGCTCGACGCCGAGCACGACGCCGAGTTCGTTGGAGAAGGCGGAGAGCCAGTCGTGCCGGTTGGCCAGCATGATGATCTGCCGGTAGTCACGGGCTTCGAAGAGCTTCTCCGCGCCGCGGTGCATGTAGCCGATCACCGGCTCGGCGGTGACGATCCGCTCGCCGTCGAGCAGCAGCCGCAGCCGCAGCACGCCGTGGGTGGCCGGGTGCTGGGGGCCGATGTTGAGCACCATGTCGGTGGTGCCCGCCTCGCCGGTGAAGTTCTCGGCTCCCGCCCCGATGCCGACCGTGGTCTCCCTCATGACCCCAGAGTCTGCCATCCCGGCGGCAGCTCCAGGCTTTCCGCCCTCTCGAACACCTCAGGGGGCGGCATGCGGACGGCCTGCAGGACCCACCCGAAGGCCCCGAGCCCGCTCGGGTCGGTGAGTTCGGCCCCCTCCCCGGCCCCGCTCAGCGCCCGCAGGTAGGCCACCGGGTCGGTGGAGGCGAGCGCGAGCGGCGGGCGTCCACCGCTGACCCCGAGTGCGCGCAGGGCCTCGCGCTGGGTTGTCCACAGGCTGTGGAGACCGGGCACGGCGACGGCGTCCAGCGCGACGTGCGCGGTCACGTCACAGGAGCCGTCCGGCACCGGGGCGACCTCCCGGCCGTCCCGGAACCCGGTGAAGGTGCCGAACGGCGGCCGCCGCCCCGCCGTGTGCCCGTAGTCGACGGCGACGGCCAGTCCGCGGTCCAGTCCGGCCACGGCCCGGGCCCAGGCGGCGTCCCGGGGCGCCCCGAACTCCACCACCTCCCCGGGCTCGGAGACCGGCCACCAGCGTTCGGCCCAGGCCGCGTCCGCCGCCGAGACGGGGTCGCCGAGCCGCTCCCGGCCGGTCGCGGTGTCCACCTCCCGGTAGCGCAGCACCCCGTCCCCGTCCACCTCGCCGGCGTCCAGCGGCACGTTGTCCAGCCACTCGTTGGCGAACAGCAGCCCGGTCACGCCGCGCGGCGGCTCCGTCGTCCACAGGACTGTGGACGGAAGTCCGGCGGGCCGCTCCGCGAGCTCCACGCCGTACGGGCGCAGCCGGGCGAGCACCCCGTCGGGCAGTCCGGCCAGCACGCCGGCCAGCAGTTCCCCGCGCCCGGCCCCGACGTCGACCAGGGCCAGCTCCTCCGGACGGCCGAGGGCCGCGTCAACCTCCAGCAGCAGTCGTGCCACCGCACGGGCGAACCGGGGTGAGGCGTGCACCGAGGTGCGGAAGTGCCCGGCCGGGCCCTCCGGCCTGCGGTAGAAGCCGCCGTCCCGGTCGTACAGGGCCCGTTCCATGGCGGGCGCCCAGCGCATCCACGTCATGGGGCGCGACGCTACCCGGCTCCTGGGGACCCCTCCCAACCGGAGCCGTCCCGTCTCCGACCTACGGAGTAGGACGGATCGCCCTACCGGCGGACCTGGGCACCTCGTGCGACTGCCTAGGCTGGACACGTGCATCGACTCAACGCCTGGCTCCGCCGTCACCCCATGGTGGTCGACGCCGTCTGGGCGTCGTTCGTACTCCTCCTCGGCCTGCTGCCGAACGGCAACTACCCCGACGACGGCTGGCTCCTCGACTCCGAGATCCTGATCGCGGTACTGCTGCCGCTGCTGATGGTCTTCCGCCGGCGCTTCCCCGACGTCACCGTGGCCACCGCCGCCGGCATCGGCCTCGGCCAGGTGGTCGCCGACGTCGAACCGGGCGCCTCCGCCATCGCCTACCTGGTGTTCGCCTACACCGGCGCCGCCTTCGGCCAGAAGTGGACCTCCCGGCTCGCCCTGGTGGCCGGTCTGGCCGCCGGGCCGCTGGAGTTCTGGCGGCTGCACCCGACCAGGACGGTCTCCGCCGGCTCCGGGCACTACGTCTCCCGCCCGTTCGGGTTCGGCGAGTCGGTGCTGTACGCCCTGCTGATGAGCACCCCGTTCATCCTCTGCTGGGCCTGGGGCCGGCTGACCAGGGTGCGCCGCGCCTACCTGACCGAGCTGGAGGACCGCGCGGCCCGGCTGGAGCGCGAGCGGGACGCCCAGTCCAAGGTGGCGGTCGCGGCCGAGCGGGCCCGGATCGCCCGCGAGCTGCACGACGTGGTCGCCCACAACGTCTCGGTGATGATCGTCCAGGCCGACGGCGCCGCCTACGTGCTCGACAACTCCCCGCAGCAGGCGAAGGAGGCGCTCGGCACGATCGCCTCCACCGGGCGGCAGGCCCTGGTCGAGATGCGCCGCCTGCTGGGCGTGCTGCGCACCGCGGACACCGCCGAGGAGTACGTGCCCCAGCCGGGCGTGGAGGAGCTGCCGGACCTCCTGGAGCAGGTCCGCACGGCCGGGCTGCAGGTGGACTACGCGACCTCCGGGCACCCCCGCGAGCTGCCGCGCGGCGTCGAGCTGACGGTCTACCGGATCGTCCAGGAGGCGCTGACCAACGTCCGCAAGCACGGCGGCCCCGACGTCCACGCCCGGGTCGCGGTCGACTTCGGTGAACGCGAGCTGGCCGTCCTGGTGGAGGACGACGGCCGCGGCAGCACCGACGAACAGCTGGCCACCGGCGGCACGGACGGTCTGGGCCACGGCCTGATCGGCATGCGCGAGCGGGTCGGCATGGTCAGCGGCAGCCTCGACGTGGGCCCCCGCCCCGGCGGCGGCTTCCGGATCCGCGCCGTCCTCCCGCTCAAGACGGCGCACTAGGGAGTGTCTTGTGGATTCCGTCGGGCCCCGGCGAGGATCCGCTGGACACTCCCCAACCCCCCTCCCCTGTTAGGAGCCACCTTGACCATCCGCGTGATGCTCGTCGACGACCAGGAACTGCTGCGCACCGGCTTCCGGATGATCCTCCAGTCGCAGGGCGACATCGAGATCGCCGCCGAGGCCGGCGACGGCGCCCAGGCCGTGGAACGGCTGCGGCACACGCAGGTGGACGTGATCCTGATGGACGTCCGGATGCCCCGCCTGGACGGGGTGCAGGCGACCCGCCGGATCTGCCTCGCCGAGGACGGCAGCCCGCTGCCGGACGCCCCGCACGTGCTCATCCTCACCACCTTCGACCTGGACGAGTACGCCTTCGCCGCGCTCAAGGCCGGGGCCAGCGGCTTCCTGCTCAAGGACGTCCCGCCGACCGAGCTGGTGGCCGCGATCCGCGCGGTGCACGGCGGCGACGCCGTGGTCGCCCCGACCACGACCCGCCGGATGATCGACCGCTTCGCCGAGGTGCTGCCCACCCCGCAGAGCGCGCCCGGCCCGGACGTCCTGGGCCCGCTGACCGAGCGCGAGCGGGAGGTGTTCCTGCTGGTCGCCCAGGGCCTGTCGAACGGCGAGATCGCGGCCCGGCTGGTGCTCTCCGAGGCCACCGTGAAGACCCATGTCGGCCGGATCCTGGCCAAGCTGGGGCTGCGCGACCGGGTCCAGGCGGTGGTGCTCGCGTACGAGGCCGGACTGATCCGGGCCGGGTCCTCCGACTAGCTCCGCCCGTACACTGGGGCGGTACGTCCGGTACCCGCAGATGGACCGGAACGGTCATTCAGGACAAGGGTGGACATGGATTCGTCCGACTTCGCCGACTCCGGTGAGTTCGCCCCGCTCGCCGACGGCCTCGGCGACCCGGCCTTCGGAGATCCCCACGACCCCGGCAACCGCCCGGCCCGGCTCGCCGTCGGCGTGATCGGCACCGGCCGGGTGGGCCCCGCGCTGGGCGCCGCCCTGCAGCTGGCCGGGCACACCGTGGTCGCCGCCTCCGGGGTGTCCGCCACCTCCCGCCGGCGCGCCGACGCGCTGCTGCCGGGCGTGCGGATCGTCACCCCGCCGCAGGTCATGGCCGCCGCCGACCTGGTCCTGCTGACCGTCCCGGACGACGCGCTGGCCGACCTGGTGACCGGTCTGGCCGCCACCGGCGCCGTCCGCCCCGGCCAGTTGCTGGTGCACACCTCCGGCGCGCACGGCGTCGGCATCCTGGAGCCCGCCACCCGGGCCGGGGCACTGCCGCTGGCCCTGCACCCGGCGATGACCTTCACCGGCACCTCCGTCGACCTCGACCGGCTGGCCGGCTGCCCGTTCGGGGTGACCGCCCCCGAGGAGCTGCGACCGGTCGCCGAGGCCCTGGTGGTGGAGATGGGCGGCGAGCCCGAGTGGGTGCCCGAGGAGGTCCGCCCGCTCTACCACACCGCCCTCGCCCACGGCTCGAACCACCTGGTCACCCTGGTCGCCCAGGCCATGGACCTGCTGCGCACGGCCGGCGTCGCCGAGCCCGGCCGACTGCTCGGCCCGCTGCTCGGCGCCGCCCTGGACAACAGCCTGCGCTCCGGCGACGCCGCCCTCACCGGCCCGGTCGCCCGGGGCGACGCGGGCACCGTACGGCGCCACCTGGCGCAGCTCAGTACGGTGTCCCCGGACATCCCGGCGGCCTACCGCGCGATGGCCCGCGCCACCGCGCAGCGGGCACTCGCCAACGGGACGATCGACGACGCGTCGGCGGCGGCGCTGCTGGACGTACTGAACGAGGAGAAGCGCTAGATGGCACGCGGTAAGCAGCCGAGCAAGGCCCAGCGGGCGCCGAAGGTCCACCGGGCCGTGGTCACCCACACCGTGGACGACTTCGAGGCCGCGTTCTGGCCGGACGAGCAGCCGGTGGACAACGCCGTGGTGATGACCATGGGCGCCCTGCACGAGGGCCACGCCGCGCTGATCCGGGCCGCCCGCAAGCAGGTCGGCCGGGACGGCCGGGTCGCGGTGACGGTCTTCGTCAACCCGCTGCAGTTCGGCCCGTCCGAGGACCTGGAGCGCTACCCGCGCACCCTGGACGCCGATGTGAAGCTGGCCGAGGAGAACGGCGCCGACGTGGTCTTCGCGCCGTCCGTCGACGAGGTCTACCCGAACGGCGAGCCGCAGGTGCGCCTGGCGGCCGGCCCGATGGGCGGGCGCTTCGAGGGTGCCACCCGGCCCGGCCACTTCGACGGCGTGCTGACCGTGGTCGCCAAGCTGCTGCACATCACCGACCCGGACTTCGCGTTCTTCGGCGAGAAGGACGCCCAGCAGCTGGCCCTCATCCAGCGGATGGTCGCCGACCTGGACTTCGACGTCGAGATCGTCGGCGTGCCGACCGTCCGCGAGGAGGACGGCCTGGCGCTGTCCTCGCGCAACCGCTACCTCTCCGAGGCGGAGCGCGGCCACGCCCTGACCCTGTCCAAGGCGCTGTTCGCCGGCCGGGACGTCGCCGCGCAGGGCCCCAAGGCCGTGCGCGAGGCCGCCTCCGCCGTCCTGGACGGCGCCGAGGGCGTCACCCTCGACTACCTCGCCCTGATCGACCCGCACGACTTCTCCGAGGCGGCGGACGACTTCCAGGGCGAGGCGGTGCTGGCCGTCGCCGCGCAGGTGGGCTCGACCCGCCTGATCGACAACGTCCACGTCATCTGCCGCTAGGCAGTGACCACCAGGCACAGAACCGTCCGGCAACACCGGCGGTAAGAACCCCCTTCAGGCATGCACTCACAGGAGGCGTGACCCGCAATGCTCCGCACCATGCTCAAGTCCAAGATCCACCGGGCCACCGTGACCCAGGCCGACCTGCACTACGTCGGCTCGGTCACGGTGGACGAGGACCTGCTCGACGCCGCCGACCTGCTCCCCGGCGAGCTGGTCCACATCGTCGACATCAACAACGGCGCCCGGCTGGAGACCTACACCATCGCCGGCCCGCGCGGCACCGGCGTGATCGGCATCAACGGCGCCGCCGCCCGCCTGGTCCACCCGGGCGACCTGGTCATACTCATCGCCTACGGGCAGATGGACACGGCCGAGGCCAAGGGCTACGAGCCGAAGGTCGTCTTCGTGGACGAGCACAACCGGATCACCGGCCTCGGCGGG
Organism: Streptomyces sp. CBMA123; assembly: GCF_014596465.1. GTDB lineage: Bacteria > Actinomycetota > Actinomycetes > Streptomycetales > Streptomycetaceae > Kitasatospora. The sequence continues at coordinate 9,639 of NZ_MECK01000012.1, forward strand.
GACCCGGCGGATGCCCCGGAGGGCACCGGACTGCTCCGGGGTGACGTGGGGGCACCCCCCGGCCGCCAGGCCAGGGGCGCGTACCGTGACGAGGACGGCGCGGCCACCGCGGCCACGCGCTGAAGGAGCCACTGAGTCATGTCCGTCACCCACCGCCTCACCGCCCCGGCCCCGGGCTGGACCGCCACCACCGACGTGGTCGTGGTCGGCTCCGGCATCGCCGGCCTCACCGTCGCCCTCAACGTCCGCAAGGCCGGCCTGCGGGCCATGGTGGTCACCAAGGCGGTCCTGGACGAGGGCTCGACCCGCTGGGCGCAGGGCGGCATAGCCGCGGCCCTGGGCGAGGGGGACACCCCCGAGCAGCACCTGGACGACACCCTGGTGGCCGGCGCCGGCGTCTGCGACGAGGAGGCCGTCCGCACCCTGGTCACCGAGGGTCCGGACGCCGTCCGCCGGCTGATCGCGGTCGGCGCGGCCTTCGACCGCGGCGAGGACGGCGAGATCCTGCTCACCCGCGAGGGCGGCCACCACCGCCACCGGATCGTGCACGCGGGCGGGGACGCCACCGGCGCGGAGGTCTCCCGCGCCCTGGTCGCCGCCGTCCGCAGCGACCCGGACCTCGAACTGATCGAGCACGCCCTCGTCCTCGACCTGCTGACCGACGCCGCGGGCCACACCGCGGGCCTGACCCTGCACGTGATGGGCGAGGGCCAGCGCGACGGCGTCGGCGCCGTCCGGGCCCGCGCGGTGGTGCTCGCCACCGGAGGCCTGGGCCAGGTCTTCTCCGCCACCACCAACCCGGCCGTCTCCACCGGCGACGGCGTGGCCCTGGCCCTGCGGGCCGGCGCCGCCGCCGCCGACCTGGAGTTCGTCCAGTTCCACCCGACCGTGCTCTGGCTCGGCGTGGACGCCGCGGGCCAGCAGCCGCTGGTCTCCGAGGCCGTGCGCGGCGAGGGCGCCCACCTGGTGGACGCCGACGGCGTGCGCTTCATGGTCGGGCAGCACGAGCTGGCCGAACTCGCCCCGCGCGACATCGTCGCCAAGGCGATCACCCGGCGCATGCAGGAGAAGGGCGCCGACCACATGTACCTGGACGGGCGGCACTTCGGCGCCGAGATGTGGGAGCACCGCTTCCCCACCATCCTGGCCTCCTGCCGCTCCCACGGCATCGACCCGGTCACCGAGCCGATCCCGATCGCCCCGGCCTCGCACCACGCCGCCGGCGGCGTCCGCACCGACCGGCACGGCCGCACCTCCGTCCCGGGCCTGTACGCCTGCGGCGAGGTCGCCTGCACCGGCGTGCACGGCGCCAACCGGCTGGCCTCCAACTCCCTGCTGGAGGGCCTGGTCTTCGCCGAGCGGATCGCCGCCGACCTGGCCGAGCGGCACGCGGCCGGCGAACTGCCCGAGCGCACCGTGGACGTCGCCGCCGCGCAGGCCGCCAAGGCCGTGCCGCTGCCGACCTCCGAGTCGCGCGCCGAGATCCAGCGGCTGATGTCGCGCGGCGCGGGCGTGCTGCGCTCGGCTGCCTCGCTGGCCGAGGCCGCGGCCGGGCTGGCCCTGCTCGCCGAGCAGGCGCGGTCCCACGTGGCCGAGGAGAAGCCGGCCGACCCCCGGGTGGAGACCTGGGAGGCCGCCAACCTGCTGCTGGTCGCCACGGCCCTGGTCGCAGCGGCCGCGCAGCGCGAGGAGACCCGCGGCGGCCACTGGCGCGAGGACTTCCCCGAGCGCGACGACGCCCACTGGCGGCGCCACCTGATCACCACCCTCGCCGCCTCCGGCGACCCCGTCAGCACCCCCGAGGAGCAGTAGAACCATGACCCACGCGCACGAGGAACTCCCCCTGGCCGACCAGGGCGGCTGCGGCGACGGCTGCGCCTGCGGGGACGGCGAGGGCTACGAGACCGGCCTGGACCCGCAGCTGGCCGAGCTGCTGGAGGAGGCCGGGCTGGACCCGATCGAGGTCGAGGACATCGCCACCCTGGCGCTGGCCGAGGACCTGGCCGGCGGCGAGGACGTCACCTCGGTCGCCACCGTGCCCGCCGAGGCCGTCGCGACCGCCGACTTCACCGCCCGCCAGGCCGGCGTGGTCTCCGGTCTGCGGGTCGCCGAGGCGGTCGTCTCGCTGGTCTGCGAGGAGGAGTTCGAGGTCGAGCGGCACGTCCAGGACGGCGACCGGGTGGAGGCCGGCCAGGTGCTGCTGTCGGTGCGCTCCCGCACCCGCGACCTGCTGACCGCCGAGCGCAGCGCGCTCAACCTGCTCTGCCACCTGTCCGGCATCGCCACCGCGACCCGGGCCTGGGCGGACGCCCTGGAGGGCACCGGCGCGGTCGTCCGGGACACCCGCAAGACCACCCCGGGCCTGCGCGCGCTGGAGAAGTTCGCGGTGCGCTGCGGCGGCGGCGCCAACCACCGGATGGCGCTCTCGGACGCCGCCCTGGTGAAGGACAACCACGTGGTCGCGGCCGGCGGCGTGGCCGAGGCCTTCCGGGCCGTCCGGGCCGCGTACCCGGAGCTGCCGGTCGAGGTCGAGGTGGACGAGCTGGCGCAGATCCCGCCGGTGCTGGACGCCGGGGCGGACCTCATCCTGCTGGACAACTTCACCGTCGACCAGCTGAAGGAGGCCGTCGCGCTGGTGGCCGGCCGGGCGAAGCTGGAGGCCTCCGGCGGACTGACCCTGGCCAGCGCGCGCGAGGTCGCCCAGACTGGTGTCGACTACCTGGCCGTGGGCGCGCTGACCCACTCCTCGCCGATCCTGGACATCGGCCTGGACCTGCGCGCCTGACCGTCAGGTCGAGAGCAGTCCCGTCCCGACTCGCAGAAAGCGTCCCCGTGCTCCTCACCATCGACGTCGGCAACACCCAGACCACACTCGGCCTGTTCGACGGCGAGGAAGTGGTGGAACACTGGCGGATCTCCACCGATCCGCGCCGCACGGCCGATGAACTGGCGGTGCTGCTGCAGGGGTTGACGGGCAGCCGCACCGCGGTCCGGGACGCCGCGGTGGAGGGTCTGGCGATCTGCTCCTCCGTCCCCGCCGTGCTCCACGAGCTCCGCGAGGTGACCCGCCGTTACTACGGCGACGTCCCCGCGGTGATCGTGGAGCCCGGCGTGAAGACCGGGGTGCACGTCCTGATGGACAACCCCAAGGAGGTCGGCGCGGACCGGATCGTCAACGCGCTGGCCGCCAACCACCTGTACGGCGGACCGTGCATCGTGGTCGACTTCGGCACCGCGACCACCTTCGACGCCGTCAACGCCCGCGGCGACTACGTCGGCGGCGCGATCGCCCCCGGCATCGAGATCTCGGTCGAGGCGCTCGGCGTCCGCGGCGCCCAGCTGCGCAAGATCGAGCTGGCCCGCCCGCGCAACGTGATCGGCAAGAACACCGTCGAGGGCATGCAGTCCGGCATCCTCTACGGCTTCGCCGGGCAGGTCGACGGCCTGGTCGAGCGGATGGCCCGGGAGCTGGCCAAGGACCCGGACGACGTCCAGGTGATCGCCACCGGCGGCCTCGCGCCCCTGGTCCTGGGCGAGGCCTCCACCATCGACGAGCACGAGCCCTGGCTCACCCTGATCGGCCTGCGCCTGGTGTACGAGCGCAACCGGCCGAGCTGAGCGGCGCCCGGCGGGCGGAGTCCCGGGTGGGTACGGGGCAGCGCCACGGGCTCGGCGAAAGGTTTCTCCAGCGGGCCGACCGTGCGGAATTCCGCGCGACGTTACCGACAAATCGGATATTCCTCACGTAGTGTCAACCCATGCCTACGCCACACGGATCGCGCGGCGGCATGGCCTTCAGCGCCGACGAAGTCCGCGTGCTGCGCCGAGCCCTCGCCCAAGCCCTGCACCCCGCAGTCCCCGTCCACCTCCAGGTGCCCGACCGGACGGCGCTCGCCGGGCCGGGCGCCGAGCTCTGGGCCGAGGACGTCCAGGACGCCCTGCGTCTGACCGAGGCGATCGACGAGGCCGTCCAGGAGGGCGGCCGACTGCGCGCCTTCCTGCTCGCCGACCTCGGCCGCTACCGCGCCGCCCTCCCCGGCAGCGCCGCCGGCTACCTGGAGCGCCTGGAGGAGGCAGTGACCGACGGCTACCTGCCCGGCCCCGAGGACCTCACCGCACTGCGCGGGCTGTCCCGCCAGCCCTGCGGCCACGGCGAACGGGCCCGCCGCTCCCGGCTGGCCGGCCGCTGCCACGCACTGGCCGAGGCCGCCGTCCGCGAGCGGCTCGCCCTCACCACCGGGCACCCGCGCCACCTGGTGGCCGTACCGAACCCCGCCGCACCACCGAGCAGTCACCCCACCCCTGTAGGAGGACGGACCACGATGAGCAGCACCGACTCCCGGGACTCCCGCCCGGAGCAGCCCGCCGCCGCGCAGACCCCGCCCCGCCCGCACCGGATGCCCACCCCGGCCGAACTCTTCGGCCGCCGCCCCAAGCCCCCGGCCCACCCCGCCCCACCGGCCGAGCAGTCCCCCGACGAGATCGAACTCGCCACCGGCACCGGCTGACCGGCCCGCACCACCGACCGCGAGGGGAGGCCGTCGAACCGACGGCCTCCCCTCCGGTGCGATCCGGTCACGGAGCACGGTGTACGGCTGGCTACCCTTGTGGGGTGAGCGATCAGAGCCTTGTTCCCGCGACCGACGACCTTCCCGAGCAGATGCGCGTCCGGCGCGAGAAGCTGGACCGGCTCCGGGCGGCCGGGGTCGACCCGTACCCGGTCGGATTCCCCCGTACCACCACCATCGCGGACCTGCGTGCCAAGCACCCGGACCTCGAACCCGACACCGTGACCGGCGAGCGTGCCGGGATCACCGGCCGGGTGATCCTCTCCCGCACCGGCGGCAAGCTCTGCTTCGCCACCCTGCGCGACGGCAGCGGCGACCTCCAGGTGATGCTCTCCCTGGACAAGCTGGGCGCCGAGCGGCTGGCGGCCTGGAAGGCCGACATCGACCTCGGCGACCAGGTCGGCGTCGAGGGCGAGGTGATCACCTCCAAGCGCGGCGAGCTGTCGGTGATGGTGGACCGCTGGGAGCTCACCGCCAAGTGCCTGCGCCCGCTGCCGGACAAGCACAAGGGCCTGACCGACCCGGAGGCCCGGGTCCGCCAGCGCTACGTCGACCTGATCGTGAACCCCGAGGCGCGCGAGATCCTGCACCTGCGCAGCAAGGTCGTCCGCTCGATCCGCCGCACCTACGAGGACCGCGGCTACATCGAGGTCGAGACCCCGATGCTGCAGCCGGTGCACGGCGGCGCCAACGCCCGTCCGTTCAAGACGCACATCAACGCGTACGACATCGACCTGTACATGCGCATCGCCCCCGAGCTGTACCTCAAGCGGCTGGTGGTCGGCGGCGCCGAGAAGGTCTTCGAGATCAACCGCAACTTCCGCAACGAGGGCGCGGACTCCACCCACAACCCGGAGTTCACCTCGCTGGAGTCGTACGAGGCCTACGGCGACTACGACACCCAGGCCGAGCTGATCCGCGCGACGATCGTCAACGCCGCCCGGGACGCCCTGGGCACCACGGTGATCAAGGGCGTGGACCCGCACGGCGTGGAGCACGAGATCGACCTGGCCGAGCCGTGGGAGGAGGTCAGCGTCTACCCGGGCATCTCCGCCCGCCTGGGCGCCGAGGTCACCCCGGAGACCACCGTCGAGGAGCTGCGCGCGCTGGCCACCGAGCACGGCATCCCGTTCGAGAAGAGCTGGGGCCACGGCCAGATCGTGCTGGAGATGGTCGAGCGCCTGCTGGAGGAGAGCGCCGTCCGGCCGACCTTCATCAAGGACTACCCGACCGAGGTCTCCCCGCTGACCCGCCAGCACCGCTCCATCGCGGGCGTGGCCGAGAAGTGGGACCTGGTGATCTTCGGCACCGAGATCGGCACCGCCTACTCCGAGCTGGTCGACCCGGTCGAGCAGCGCGCCCGCCTGACCGCGCAGTCCCTGCTGGCCGCCGGCGGCGACGTCGAGGCCATGCAGGTGGACGAGGACTTCCTGCGCGCCCTGGAGTACGCGATGCCCCCGACCGGTGGCCTGGGCCTCGGCGTGGACCGCCTGATCATGCTGCTGACCGGCAAGAACATCCGGGAGACCGTGCTCTTCCCGCTGGTGAAGCCGGAACCCAAGGCTTCCGCCGCGACGGCGGAGAAGACCGAGGAGGAGTGACCTGATGGACTACGTCAGCGCGATCGTGCCGCCGCTGGTCATGGCGATCGGCTTCGGATTCCTGGTGCGGGCGATCATCCGCAGCCAGGGCGGGGCCCAGAAGGCCAAGGAAGACATGGACTGATCGACTGGCACCGTCAGCCGCCCCGACCGCCGCGCGCCGTCATTCCCGATTCCCGGGGGTGGCGGCGCGCCGGTTTGGCGCACTTCACAAGATTTGCCCCATTCACTCCCTATCCTGGCCGGACTATGGTCCGGCAACTCGGCGAACTTGAGAACGCCATCATGACCCGGGTGTGGCGGTGGAACCGACCGGTGACGGTTCGCGAGGTTCTCCTGGATCTGCAGTCGGAACGCGAAATCGCGTACACCACGGTGATGACCGTCCTGGACAAGCTGCACAGAAAGGGCTGGTTGCGCCGCGAGCGGGCCGGCCGGGCCTATCGATATGAACCGGTCTCCTCGCGCGAGGCGTACACGGCGGCCCTGATGAACGACGCCTGGGCCACCAGTGACAATCCCGCGGCGGCCCTGGTCCACTTCTTCGGCCTGATGTCCCCGGAGCAGCGCGAGGCACTCAGGGACGCGTTGCGGGTGGCGGCTCTCTTCCCGTCCGATCCGCCCGCCGCGGAATCCCCCGAGGACGGCCCGGATACCGGCGGAGCGGATACCGGCGGGACCGCGCCGGGCGCGACGCGATAACGTCCCGCCATGGAGGTCACCATCCGCCGCGCGCGGACCACGGACGTACGGGCCGTACGCGGGCTCATCGACGCCTACTCGCGCGACGGCATTCTGCTCGACAAGCCCACAGTCACACTGTTCGAATCCGTCCAGGAGTTCTGGGTCGCGGAACGCGACGACAACGGCGTGGTGGTGGCCTGCGGGGCCCTGCACGTGATGTGGGAGGACCTCGCCGAGGTCCGGACGCTCGCGGTCGATCCCTCCTGCCGGGGCTTCGGGATCGGGCACCGGCTGTTGGAGAAGCTGGTGGAGACCGCGCGCTGGCTGGGCGTCCGTCGGATTTTCTGCTTGACGTTCGAGGTTCCGTTCTTCGCGAAACACGGTTTCGCCGAGATCGGGGAGCTCCAGGAAACCGATGATGGTACGACAGACCCGGCGGCGATCGCTACGGATGTCTATGAAGAACTTCTCCGCTCGTACGATGAAGGTGTCGCCGAGTTCCTTGACCTCGAGCGCGTGAAGCCCAACACACTGGGCAACTCGCGCATGCTGCTGCACCTCTGAGCGGCTCCGAGCCGGTCAAGGGTTTGTGTTTTCCGGAGAAAGGCGCTTTCCTTTCCTTAGGCAATGGGTCGTTTAGCGGAAAGGGAAGCCCGTGGCACAGAGGGTGCAGGTCATTCTTGAAGACGATCTCGATGGCGGTTCGGCGGACGAGACGGTGACGTTCGCGCTCGACGGCGTTGCCTACGAGATCGACCTGAAGAGCGCCAACGCGGACAAGCTGCGCGGTCTGCTGGCGCCCTACCTGGAGAAGGGCCGCAAGCAGAGCGGCCGGCTCGCCGGTACCCGGCGTCCGGGCCGCGGCGCCGCGGCACGCCCGTCCGGCAGCGCGCCCGACACCGCGAAGGTCCGCGCGTGGGCGAAGGAACAGGGCATGGAGGTCAACGACCGCGGCCGGGTGCCGAGCACCGTCCGCGAGGCCTACGACAAGGCCAACGCGGCCTGACCCCGGCGCCACCGGCCCACCGGAGCGGATGCGGGGCCCCGGCGACCGCGTACGGCACCGACGACACACGCGCGGGGCGCGGAGGGAACACCTCCGCGCCCCGCGGCGTGCACCCGGACGACCACGGCGCCACCGGTACCGGCGCCCGCGTCGGCACGGGCGGCCGGGGCGGCGGGCTCGGGCGGCGGAACAATCACGAGCTGTGCAACGCTGTAAGGGCGAAGCGGTAACGCGGACACCCCGGGACGGCGTACGGCCCGGCCCCGGCCGCCGTCGAACCACCGCCCCTGCGGCCCGACTTCTCGCCAGGCGAACACCGCCACCGCGGAAACTGCGCGAGAACCACCCCGATACCGGGTATGAATGCAGGTGGACGGGTTCTTCGACCCGTCCAGGGGCAGCATGTACGACCGGCCGTAGAGGGTCCGGCTCCGCCCCGGCGGCTCTTGTTCGCCGATGGCGTAGCGGTTTCCGGTGCATCCGGCCCACCTGTGGGAACACCGATTCCCAGCATCAGGTTGGGATTGGTGTCGGCTGGTCGCGCAGCATCTCGCTCCTCTACCGGGGAGTGAATCCGTGGGCCGCGCCGCTGAGCGGGACTAGCATGCGGAAGGACAGGGCGGGGACGGACCCCGAACTGCCCGACCGCTCTGAGGAGCGATAAACGATGTTCGAGAGGTTCACCGACCGCGCGCGGCGGGTTGTCGTCCTGGCTCAGGAAGAAGCCCGGATGCTCAACCACAACTACATCGGCACCGAGCACATCCTCCTGGGTCTGATCCACGAGGGCGAGGGCGTCGCCGCCAAGGCCCTGGAGAGCCTCGGGATTTCCCTTGAGGCCGTGCGCCAGCAGGTCGAGGAGATCATCGGTCAGGGCCAGCAGGCCCCGTCCGGTCACATTCCCTTCACCCCCCGGGCGAAGAAGGTCCTGGAGCTGTCGCTCCGGGAGGCCCTGCAGCTCGGCCACAACTACATCGGCACCGAGCACATCCTGCTCGGCCTGATCCGCGAGGGCGAGGGCGTCGCCGCCCAGGTCCTGGTCAAGCTGGGTGCCGACCTCAACCGGGTGCGCCAGCAGGTCATCCAGCTGCTCTCCGGCTACCAGACCAGCGGCGGCAAGGAGTCGGCCACGGCCGGCGGGCCCGCCGAGGGCACCCCGTCGACCTCGCTGGTCCTGGACCAGTTCGGGCGCAACCTCACCCAGGCCGCCCGCGAGGCCAAGCTCGACCCGGTCATCGGGCGCGAGAAGGAGATCGAGCGGGTCATGCAGGTGCTGTCCCGCCGCACCAAGAACAACCCGGTCCTGATCGGTGAGCCCGGCGTCGGCAAGACCGCCGTGGTCGAGGGCCTGGCGCAGGCGATCGTCAAGGGCGAGGTCCCGGAGACGCTCAAGGACAAGCAGCTCTACACGCTGGACCTGGGCGCCCTGGTGGCCGGCTCGCGCTACCGCGGTGACTTCGAGGAGCGCCTGAAGAAGGTGCTCAAGGAGATCCGCACCCGCGGCGACATCATCCTGTTCATCGACGAGCTGCACACCCTGGTCGGCGCGGGCGCCGCCGAGGGTGCCATCGACGCCGCCAGCATCCTCAAGCCGATGCTGGCCCGCGGCGAGCTGCAGACCATCGGTGCCACCACCCTGGACGAGTACCGCAAGCACCTGGAGAAGGACGCCGCGCTGGAGCGCCGCTTCCAGCCGATCCAGGTCGCCGAGCCCTCGCTGCCGCACACCATCGAGATCCTCAAGGGTCTGCGCGACCGCTACGAGGCCCACCACCGGGTCTCCATCACGGACGCCGCCCTGGTCGCCGCCGCCACCCTGGCCGACCGGTACATCTCGGACCGCTTCCTGCCGGACAAGGCCATCGACCTGATCGACGAGGCCGGCTCCCGAATGCGCATCCGCCGGATGACCGCGCCGCCGGACCTGCGCGAGTTCGACGAGAAGATCGCCGACGTGCGCCGCGAGAAGGAGAGCGCGATCGACGCGCAGGACTTCGAGAAGGCCGCGTCCCTGCGCGACGACGAGAAGCAGCTCCTGCAGGCCAAGGCCAAGCGCGAGAAGGAGTGGAAGGCCGGCGACATGGACGTCGTCGCGGAGGTCAACGAGGAGCTCATCGCCGAGGTCCTGGCCACCGCCACCGGCATCCCGGTCTTCAAGCTGACCGAGGAGGAGACGTCCCGTCTCCTGCGCATGGAGGACGAGCTGCACAAGCGCGTCATCGGCCAGAAGGACGCCATCAAGGCGCTCTCCCAGGCCATCCGGCGCACCCGTGCGGGCCTCAAGGACCCGAAGCGCCCCGGCGGTTCGTTCATCTTCGCCGGCCCGTCCGGCGTCGGTAAGACCGAACTGTCCAAGACGCTCGCCGAGTTCCTCTTCGGCGACGAGGACGCGCTGATCGCGCTCGACATGTCCGAGTTCTCCGAGAAGCACACCGTCTCCCGGCTGTTCGGCTCCCCGCCCGGGTACGTGGGCTACGAGGAGGGCGGCCAGCTGACCGAGAAGGTCCGCCGCAAGCCGTTCTCGGTCGTCCTCTTCGACGAGGTCGAGAAGGCCCACCCGGACATCTTCAACTCGCTGCTGCAGATCCTGGAGGACGGTCGCCTGACCGACTCCCAGGGCCGCGTGGTCGACTTCAAGAACACCGTCATCATCATGACGACCAACCTCGGCACCCGGGACATCTCCAAGGGCTTCAACCTGGGCTTCGCGGCCACGGGTGACACCCAGACCGGGTACGAGCGGATGAAGGCGAAGGTCGGCGAGGAGCTCAAGCAGCACTTCCGCCCCGAGTTCCTGAACCGCGTCGACGACATCGTGGTGTTCCACCAGCTGACCGAGGACGACATCATCCAGATCGTCGACCTGATGATCGACAAGGTGGACGAGCGGCTCAAGGACAAGGACATGGGCCTGGAGCTCAGCGTCGAGGCCAAGAAGCTGCTGGCCAAGCGCGGCTACGACCCGATCCTGGGTGCCCGTCCGCTGCGCCGCACCATCCAGCGCGAGATCGAGGACCACCTCTCCGAGAAGATCCTCTTCGGCGAGCTGCGGGCCGGCCACATCGTGGTCGTCGACGTGGAGGGCGAGGGCAAGGAAGCCAAGTTCACCTTCCGCGGTGAGGAGAAGTCGGCCGTCGCGGACACTCCGGCCGCGGTCGCCTCGTCCGGTCCGGACCTGACGAAGTAAGCCAACATTTAACAGACAACTTCACAGCCACCGAGCCCCCGGCGTTCGCGCCGGGGGCTCGGTGCGTTCCCGGCCGCCGCGCACAGCCCGGACCTGGCGCTTCCCGACGGGGCATCAGCTGACGGAAAATCGGCGAGCATAGCGCCGTGCCCATGTCAGGGTCAAGGTCTATCTTTTCCCGCCCCACTTCGGTCAAATGACGTCCACCTGTCTTTCATATTGGTTTACCGGGCCTTGGCCAAGAGTCGGCTCGGTCGGGGAGGGCGTCACAACCTTGAAGACCACCAGGAGAGCCGCTGCGGTCACCACCGCGGCGGCGGTCATAGTCACGCTCGGCGCGGGCCTGTTCCCGAGCAGCGCCGTCGCGTCCGGCTCGGCACCGGTCCCGAAGGACCCCGCCGACGCCGTCCAGTCCGTCAACACCGAGCACAACATCCCGGGCCCGCTGACCGCCAAGGTCGATGCGGAGAAGAAGGCCGCCACCGAGCAGCTGCTCAACGGCACCGCCCAGGTCGAGCAGCACAACGGCAGCACCAGCGTGAAGCTCGGCAAGGACAAGTACGTCGAGCTCGCCCGTGAGCGCACGGACAAGATCTTCACGATCCTCGTCGACTTCGGCGACCAGGTCGACAACACCACCAAGACCGCCGACGGCAAGGTCAAGTACGGCGGCGAGGCCGGCCCCAAGCACAACCAGATCGAGGCGCCGGACCGCGCCACGAACAACTCGACCGCCTGGCAGGCCGACTACAACCAGCAGCACTACCAGGACCTGTACTTCGCCAAGGACAAGCCCTCGCTGAAGACCTTCTACGAGAAGCAGTCCTCGGGCCGCTACTCGGTCGACGGCGTGGTCTCGGACTGGGTCCGGGTGCCGTGGAACGAGGCCCGGTACGGCTCCGACTACTGCGGCTCCAACGTCTGCCCGAGCGCCCAGGACCTGATCCGCGACGCCGTCGACATCTGGTACAAGGACCAGCTGGCGAAGGGTCAGACCAAGGAGCAGGTCAAGGCGACGCTGGCTTCGTACGACCAGTGGGACCGCTACGGCTCGCACCACGACGGGAACTTCAACCAGCCCGACGGGTACATCGACCACTTCCAGATCGTGCACGCCGGTGAGGACAAGTCGGCCGGTGGCGGCAAGCAGGGCAGCAAGGCCCTGTGGGCCCACCGCTCGTACGTCTACGGCAACCTGACCGGCCAGGCCGGCCCGGGCGACAACAAGCTCGGTGGCGTCCAGGTCGGTGACTCCGGCTTCTGGATCGGCGACTACACGATGCAGCCGGAGAACGGCGGCCTCGGCGTCTTCGCCCACGAGTACGGCCACGACCTCGGTCTGCCGGACCTCTACGACACCGCCGGCAAGGGCATCGACAACTCGGTCGGCTTCTGGTCGCTGATGTCCTCCGGTTCCTGGCTCGGCGAGGGCAAGGACAGCATCGGCGACATGCCGAACGACCTCGACGCCTGGAGCAAGTACCAGCTCGGCTGGCTGAAGGCCGACCGCGCCAAGGCCGGCACCGAGTCGACCCACCACATCGGCCCGGTGGAGTACAACTCCAACCTTCCGCAGGCGCTCATCGTCGACCTGCCGAAGAAGAGCATCACCACCGACATCAACAAGCCCTTCGGGGGCAACAACGAGTGGTGGAGCGGCAGCGCCGACAACCTGAACGTCACGCTGACCCGCGACATCGACCTGACCGGCAAGACCAAGGCCAGCATCAACGCCAAGGCCTGGTACGAGCTGGAGCCGGACTTCGACTACACCTTCGGCGAGGTCTCCACCGACGGCGGCAAGACCTGGACCGTCGTGGACGGCACCTGGAACGGCGCCGCGCTCCCCAAGGAGAACGGCCGCCCGGCCCTCAGCGGCCTCACCGCCGCCTGGGGTGACCTGTCGTTCAACCTGGACGCCTACGCCGGCAAGAAGATCCAGTTCCGCTACCACAACACCACCGACGGCGGCCTGCACTACCGCGGCTTCGCGGCGGACAACATCGCGGTGACCGCCGACGGCGCCACCGTGTTCAGCGACGACGTGGAGAACGGCGACAACGGCTGGACCGCCGCCGGCTTCACCCGCTTCGGCGGCTCGTACACCAAGGACTACGCGCAGTACTACATCGCGGAGAACAAGCAGTACGTGTCGTTCGACCAGACGCTGAAGACCGGCCCGTACAACTTCGGTTCGGCCGCCAAGCCCGGCTGGGTCGAGCACTACTCGTACCAGCCCGGCCTGCTGATCTGGTACTGGGACGAGTCGCAGACCGACAACAACGTCAGCGCCCACCCGGGCCACGGCCTGGTGCTGCCGGTCGACTCGCACCCGACCCCGATCAAGTGGTCCGACGGCACCCTGATGCGCCCGCGCATGCAGGGCTTCGACTCGACCTTCGGTTCGCGTCGCGTCCCGGCGCTGACCCTGCACAAGGCCGACGTCGAGACGGTCATCCCGAAGTCCAAGGGCGTCGACGAGTTCTCCGACCTGAAGTCGTGGTGGTCGAAGGACAACCCGTACAGCGGTGTCGACGTGCCGAAGACCGGCACCAGCATCGAGGTCGAGAACGAGTCCGCGAACTACCTGGAGACCTGGATCCGGGTCCGCCCGGTCGACAACTGATCGTCCTGACGGTCAGGCCGTGATCGCGCGGCACTGAAGTCTCCCCGTCCGGCCCGTCCCCGCCACCGCGCGGGGGCGGGCCGGACGCTTTCCGGCGGCGGCTCGAACCCCGCCGCCGGGTGGCGCTCGTCACAGCGCTTCGGCGCGGTACGACCGGGCCTAGTAGTCGGGCGGGCCGGGCGCCGGGCCGGACCGGGCCGGTTGACGATCCGATCGCGTACCTCTCCGGGCACGGCGTCACGGCGTTCTAGGCTGCTCAGTCGGTGGTGCGGGCGGGGTGGCTGATCCGGCCGCTGATCTCCAGCGCGACCTCGCGGGCCGCTTCGAGGGCCTCGCCCAGGTCGGCGGACGGCAGCTTCTCGCCCCACACGTTCTCGGCGTCGCCGCAGTCCGCAGTGTCCTGCTTGAGCAGGAAGAACGCCGAGTGGGCGGTGAACAGCGCCATCGTGGCGCGCAGCCGGTCCCGGAACTCCGCCTCCGGGCCGTGCACCAGCTGCATCATGGTGATCACGCGGTCCCGGAAGGCCAGCCCGGCCGGGGACTCGCGCAGCGCGGGCTGGTTCTCGTGGAAGAAGCGCAGCAGCGGGGCCCGCTCGGTCATCCCGTCCGCGTAGCGCCGGATCAGCTCATCGCGCATCTCCGGGCTCCAGGCCTGCTCCCGGCCCCACGCGATGATCTCGTCGATCGGCGCGGCCATCCGCTCGACGATGCCCAGGACGATGTCGTCCTTGGTCTTGAAGTGGTAGTAGAGCGCGGCCTTGGTGACGCCCAGGCGGTCGGCGATCTCGCGCAGTGAGGTCTGCTCGTAGCCCTGCTCCGAGAAGAGCTCCAACGACACCTCGATGATGCGAGCCCTGGTGTCGCTGCGGGGGCTGTGCGGAGTGCCCATGGCCTGCCTCATGACTGCGTCGGTGACTACTGCTGCGGACTCCGGGGTGGTGTCCGCCCCGGGCTCATTCTCCCTGCCCAGGCGCCCGGTCCTAAAACTGGCTTGACGACCGGCTAGGAAACAACCTACCGTGCCGACGATCGATAAACTAGCCGGGCGTCAAGTAAGTGATCCGCCGCAAGGCCCGCTGCCCGTCCGAAACACCCCTCCGGGAGACCCCACCCCATGTCACAGTCCAAGACCGCCGGCCCGGTACCGGAGGACAAGACGGCCGAGGAGGAGCAGCCGCGGTCACCCCGCGAGATCCGCCTCGTGATGGTCGGCTTGGTCGTCACGATGCTGCTGGCCATGCTCGACAACCTGATCGTCGGCACCGCGATGCCGACCATCGTCGGTGACCTCGGCGGCGCCGAGCACCTGTCCTGGGTCGTCACCGCGTACACCCTGGCCACCGCCGCCTCCACCCCGATCTGGGGCAAGCTCGGCGACCTGTACGGCCGCAAGGGCACCTTCCTGACCTCGATCGTGATCTTCCTGGTGGGCTCGGCGCTGTCCGGGCTGTCCCAGAACATGAACGAGCTGATCGGCTTCCGCGCCGTGCAGGGCCTCGGCGCCGGCGGTCTGATGGTCGGCGTCATGTCGATCATGGGCGCGCTCGTCCCGCCGCGTGACCGCGGCAAGTACCAGGGCATGTTCGCCGCCGTGATGGCCCTCGCCACCATCGGCGGCCCGCTGGTCGGCGGCTTCATCACCGACCACCTGAGCTGGCACTGGACCTTCTACATCAACCTGCCGCTCGGGATCGTCGCGCTCGCCGTGGTCGTCGTCACCCTGAAGCTGCCGAAGGTCCGCAACACCGCCCGGATCGACTACCCGGGTGCCGTGCTGCTCACCACCGGCATCACCTCGCTCGTGCTGATCACCACCTGGGGCGGCCAGCAGTACGCCTGGGGCTCCAAGGAGATCCTCGGCCTGGCCGCGCTCGCCGTCGCCTCGCTGATCGCCTTCTGCTACGTGGAGCAGCGGGCCCAGGAACCGATGCTGCCGCTGAGCCTGTTCAAGAACCTGAACTTCACCCTGGTCTCGATCATCGGCTTCGTGGTCGGCTTCGTGATGTTCGGTTCGACCGTCTTCCTGCCGCTCTACCAGCAGATTGTCCAGGGCGCCTCGGCGACCAACTCCGGCCTGCTGCTGATGCCGATGATGTTCGGCATGCTGGTCGTCTCGCTCGTGGTCGGCCAGGCCGTCACCAAGACCGGCAAGTACCGGATCTTCCCGATCATCGGCACCATCGTGATGACCGGCGGCCTGATCCTGCTCTCCACCATGGGCACCGAGACCAGCAGCTTCACCTCGGCCTGCTGGATGATCGTGCTGGGCGCCGGCATGGGCTTCCTGATGCAGATCACCATGCTGGTCGCCCAGAACAGCGTCGAGCTCAAGGACATGGGCGTCGCCAGCTCCACCGCCACCCTGTTCCGCACCATCGGCGGTTCCTTCGGTGTCGCGCTGTTCGGCGCCCTGTTCAACAACCGGGTGAAGGACACCATGACCGCGCGGCTGGGCGAGCAGGCCTCGGCCGGCGGCGGGGCGAAGGACCCGGGCCAGATGGGCCCGGCCGAGCTGCGCAAGCTGCCCGAGGCCGTCCAGGACGCCTACCACCACGCGGTGTCCAACGGCATGCACACCGTCTTCCTGTGGGGCGCCGGGGTGGCCGTGATCGCCATCGCCGCCGCGGTGTTCCTGCGCGAGGTGCCGCTGCGCGGCGCCGGCACCGGCGAGAAGCCGGCCGAGGCCTCGCTGGAGGCGACGGCCGTCTGACGGTCACCGCTTCGCACGGCGCCCCCGGGAGGTCCTCCCGGGGGCGCCGTCGTTCACTGGGGCAGGCGGTAGACGCCCTGCTCGACCGGCTCGACCAGACCGTCGGCGACCAGGCCGTCCAGCGCCCGGGCGCGCTGCACCGCGTCCGGCCAGACCGCGTCCAGCCGGGCCTGGGGCACCGTGCCGTGTGCCTCGCGCAGCACCGCGAGCAGCTTGCCGCGCACCTGGCGGTCCGTCCCCTCGTAGGACTGGCCGCGCCGGGCCGGGCCCTCGTACGGCGGGCGGCCGGCCCGCTGCCAGGCGCAGACGGTGAACAGCGGGCAGTCCCCGCACTCCGGGCCGCGGGCGGTGCAGACCAGCGCGCCCAGTTCCATCACGCCGACCGCCCAGGTGGCGGCCGTCGGGGCGTCGTCGGGCAGCAGGGCGGTCGCGGTGCGGCGCTCGGCGGCGGTGGTGGCGGTGGCCGGGTACTCGACGCCGGTCACCGCGCGGGCGAAGACCCGGCGGACGTTGGTGTCCAGCACCACGTGCCGCTGGCGGAAGGCGAAGGAGGCGACCGCGGCGGCGGTGTACTCCCCCACCCCGGGCAGCGAGAGCAGCGTGGCGTGGTCGTCCGGGACCTCGCCGCCGTGCTGCTCGGTGATCGCCACGGCGGCCGCGTGCAGGCGCAGCGCGCGGCGCGGGTAGCCCAGCCGGCCCCACAGCCGGACCGCCTCGCCGGGTGCCTCGGCGGCCAGGTCGGCGGGGGTGGGCCAGCGGGTCATCCAGGCCTGCCAGGCGGGCAGCACCCGCTTCACCGGGGTCTGCTGGAGCATGAACTCGCTCACCATGACCGCCCAGGGGGACGCGTCGGGCGTCCGCCAGGGCAGGTCGCGCTTGCTGGCCTCGTACCAGTCGATGACGGTCGAGTGCAGCAGCGGCAGGGGCATCGGCGG
Organism: Streptomyces sp. CBMA123; assembly: GCF_014596465.1. Classification (GTDB taxonomy): domain Bacteria; phylum Actinomycetota; class Actinomycetes; order Streptomycetales; family Streptomycetaceae; genus Kitasatospora. The sequence goes on from NZ_MECK01000012.1 coordinate 26,956, forward strand.
CGCGGTGGCGGCTTCGGTGGCGGTGATGGCAGTCATGGCCCTTCGATCCTCCCACGGCCACGGGACCCGACCGAAGCGGAGATGACGCTTCCGGATCTTCCGGTTTCCGCCCGGTTCTCCGGATCCGGAGGCTCGCTCGAACGGATCAAATGGCGGATCATGTGAAAGAAGGGGCGACTGTGCGGTGTTGGTGAGTCAATCGCCACACACAGTCCCATAGAGTTTGATCGTGCCCTCTTTGCGTCAACCCGTGGGACCGCTGCCGGCCTCGATCTACTGGCGTCGGCGCGTCGTCGTGCTCGTCGCCGTCGCGGCGGTCGTCGCGCTGATCGCCTGGCTGATGACCGATCAGGGCGGAGGCGGTGACGGCGGCTCATCGAGCAAGGCCGCGCAGGCCGTACCGTCCCAGAGCCAGACACCCGCTCAGGCGATCACGCCGGGCGCCTCGCCGAGCGGCCCGGCGGCGCACCCCGCCGGGGGCGGCACCGGCGGCGGGCCGGTCGCCAGCGG
>NZ_MECK01000013.1 GCF_014596465.1 Streptomyces sp. CBMA123
GACGACAAATGCCAAGTTGCCAGACCGGATCGGCGGTCGCCAAGACCCCCTCTTACGATCCGCAGTCGTAGTCGAAGAGAGCCGGCACCGATTCGACCGGCGGTCCGCCCCGAGCGCGCCGATCCTCACGGACCCTTCTGGCCTGCGCAAACACTCGTCAGCCCACCATCAAATAACCTCAAAGTCACGCAAAACGGACATCACTATCCGCCGTCGTGCACCGCATTCACGTGTGAGGGCACTCACCCATCAGGCGCCCTCCACATCACCGACCGACCCACCGCCACCACGCTGGGTCAACACCAGGTGACCGCCATTGAGACCGCCACCACACCCGGCCGAAGATCGCGGACATACCCTCATGGAGGCGATACGCGACGGCGATGCGGTCGCCGGAGTCGGAGGCCGGATCGGTGCGGGCGGTGTAGTCGTCGACCCCGGGGTCTGTGCCGCCGGGGACCGGGATGCCAAGCCGGGGGAAGACCGCCAGGCGCTCGACGAGCTTCTCGACCGCGTCCAGCTCGCCGGGGCGCAGCGCGGCGAGGGCGTGCTCGGCGGCGTCGGAGAGGAAGACGTGCAGCGGGGCCGGGTGTTCGGGCTGGTCGGTCACCGGTCGCCGCCGGCGGCGCGGAGCCGGGCGGCGAAGGTCTCGGTGGCCGGGGTCCACTGCTGGCCGCCGATGGGCGCGGCGAGGGAGGCCATGGCCTGCTCGTTGGCGCGCAGGTCGAGGCGGTGGCGGTAGGTGGCGATGACCTCGGCGACGGCGGTCAGGTCGCCGATCGGGGAGGTGTCGAGGGCGGCGGCCAGGTTCCGCTCGAACAGGTCGCGGTCGCCGGGCAGGCCGTAGCGGGACAGGGCGGTGCGCAGCTCGTGCAGGGTGGCCGGCCGGGGTGTGGCCGCGACCGGCCCGCAAGGGCGAAGCCGAGCGGGCGGATCACAGCTGTTCAAACCCTTGCGGCAGGTCATCAAGTCGATCAACGAAACCTTCAAGGGACAACTCGACCTCGAACGCCACCGCGGCCGCACACCCGGCGGTCGCACGGTCCGCGTCCTCCAACGGATCCTCGCGCTCACCGCCGCCATCTGGCACAACGATCACACCGGCCAGCCGGTCATGCGGGCACTGACCGCCTACGACCACTAAACCCCTTGGAATCGATCATCTAGTGCTGATCGGCGATTCCGGCACCGGCAAGTCCCGCCTGCTGATCGGCATCGGCACTGCGATCACCGGGACCGGCCTGTCGGTGCGCTACACCACCACCAGCGCGCTGGTGAACGAACTTGCCGAAGCCGACGCGGCCCGCCGCCTGTCCTCCGTGATCGCCCGCTACAGCAAGATCGATCTTTTGTGCCTGGACGAGTTCGGCTACCTCAACCTGGACCGCAAGGGCGTCAAGCCGCTGTTCCAGATCTTCACCGAGCGCGAGGAGCGAAGGGCCACGGCCGTCACGACGAACTCACCCTTCACCAAAGCGCACATGTTCCGGCGAACCTGTGCGAGCTGACGGCGAGATTCAACGGGTTCCAGCTGGATTGCCGCGGTCGAGAAACCGACGGACGTCTACGGCAAGGGCGGTCATCTGTTCCCCACCCTCCAGCCAGGTGGTGACCGAGGCTTCCCAGGAGTCTTCCCGGGTGGTCCATGGCCGGAGAGTCCAGGTGAGGCCGACGTGGCCACCGGACCGGAAGACGGCCCGCAGGGCGAGGTGGTGGGTGCTCCAGGTGCGCTCGCCCTCCCAGCCGCGGAAGTCGGCGGCGAGCTTGTCGAGGAAGTCAGCCAGGTACTCGGGCCCCCAGACCCAGGTGATGACCGAGTCGAGCCGGGCTTGGAGGCCTTCAGCGTGCAGTTCCACCGCGAAGCCGGTCCCGTACTCGTCGGGGAAGTAGCGGTCGGAGAGCCTGACCTGGGTGGTCGGGTCGTCCTGGCTGCGGACGATGACGGCCGACGTATCGGTGAGCTCGGTGTCCTTGGCGTTCATCCGCTGGACAGTAGACGGCTTCGCGTCGGAAGTCATCGCGATTCTGCTCGACTGGGCAGGCGGGAGGCGTCGACGTGATCGGCGAGATAGATCAGGGTGGCTTGCGGGTCCATCCCGAAGGCGGCGGCCACGAGCTTGGGGTCCATGGTGTTCGCCAGGTCGACAAGCCGGGTGCTTCGAATCATCCGGGGCGGGTATCCGCAGTCGTCAAGGACATGGGAGAGATAGGCAGTTGACGCCGGACGCCTCCCGGCCTTTGTCCCTTTGGTGACCATCACGTGAGGGTCGGCCGTCGGCCACGCCGCACGTGAGCGAGACAGCGGTGCAACACCGTCCAGGAGGCCGGGTCCAGAGGGACGGGGTGGGGCCGCTTTCCGAGCCGGACCGTCTGGGCCACCGGGTCGACGTGGGTGGTCTGCAGCATCCGGACCTCCGACAGCCGCGGGCGCCGCGACCCTCGCGGTCACCACCCTCCATGAGGTCGCCGAACGGAAGCTCGCGGCGATGGACACCACCGCGCTCACCCGCCTCGACCCGCACCTGGAGACGATTGTGCTGAATCCTCGGACCGTCGGCGTCCAGGCGCGTGCCCACAGTCCCGTCCGGGACTACGCCAAGGACGGCGTCCGCATCGCCTACGTCTCCGAGCTGCTCAGCACGGTCGTCCTCGTCGCCTACGTCGAGGTCGACCGACACGGATCTTCTCCCCGGGGCCTTACCAGCTGGGCCCCGGACCCCGGGAAGCCCTCTCGACCCACCGTCGCCCACCGGAGACCTGCCGGGCAGGCGGGGTGCGGGATCGCGTTCTGCCGTACCGTGCCCCGACGCCGGAGGATGGATTTTCACCGTTTCGGTGGCGCCACGACCAGCTGCTGAGGGATCGTCGATCCCGCCGCCCGCAGCGCGGGCGCGCGTCAGGCTGACGCCGGAGAACGGGTACCGCTGTGCAGGAGACGTGGACGACGGACGAGTTCGGGGCGTCGCACCAAGGCCGGGTCGGTGTGCTGCTGGCAGACGGCACCGTTCCCCGCCCGTCACCTACATGACGGCGAATGGCGGCGGCGGACCGACGACCTCGTTCTGGACCGCCTACACCGGAGGGCACTTCGGCCTCGCCCCCAAGGCTCACGCGCTGCGCGCGGTGTGCTCCTGCGGATGGAGCGGTCCCGCTCAGCCCGCCGATGTGGACGAACCCGAAGGGGAAGAGCCGGAGTTCGGCAACCAGGCCTACGATGTCGCGGACACCTGCCAGGAGCAGTGGGACGAGCACATCACCGAGGTGGAGCGTGCAACGGTGCCATTGCCGGAGGGGGTCACCGACCTGCTTCGCCGACTGGGGGAGGAGATCGAGAAGCTGGGCAGCACCTCCCCGGTGGCGGCGCTGCGGGCGGCCCGGAAGCTGGAGCTGGTAGCCGGTCAGGTCGGCCACTGGCCGGCCCGCGCGGTCAGGAACGAGATGACCCCGCAAGCTGCAGGCGCCGCTCTCGGTCTCGACGACGACGGCGTCCGGCGCCTGCTGACCCGGTTCGGATCCACAGCCACCTACGCCGAGTTCCGTCTTTAGCCCGACGTCAGCGGGAGCAGTGCACCCGCTGGGCACGGCTTGCTGCGGTGGGTAGCAGATGGTATTTCCGGGGGCAGGCCGATCATGTCCTGCTACTCCTCGGCGATGCCGCCGCCACCGATGGCGCGGCTCACGACACAGAGGCCCGCCCGTGACCACCACCACCCAGGGCGAAGATGGCCGGCTGACGCGCGCAGTAAGAGAGGGCGCCCGGCCAAATCTGGTGGTCGGGCGCCCGCTTGCGTACGCACGGCACCCTGCCCGAGTCCCTAAGACAGCCGGGCTCCAGCGGCCCGCCGGGGCGACCGCGGGCGAGGCGTGGACCGGAACACCAGCGAGCTCGGCGGCGCGCGGCGACTTGCTCGCTGGACAGCGCACGGCGGGCGCCAGCGCTGTCGGGGGTGTAGCCGACGGTCAGCCCGGCGCCGTCCAGGGTGGGCCCGGCCCCGTTCCACACCGCGCCGTCCTCTTCCACACCGCGCCGTCCTCACCGCGTTCGGCGGCTGCGACGAGCCGGTCCCGCGCCTCACGCAGCCGTCCCAGGGAGTAGGGCGCCTGGCGGACGGTCGCGGCGATCCCCGCCGGTGCGTGGGCCAGCAGGTCGGTCACGTGCTCGGGGACATCGCCGTGCCAGTACAGCGTCAGGTGCCCCAGCTCCGGGTCGATGGCGTGCCCGGCGTAGCCGGGCACGTACGCGCGCTGGCCCTCGCTCACCCCGAGGACCGCGTCGGCCAACTGCTCCAGCTCGCCCTGACGCCGCAGCACCCCGGGATCTACGACACCGGCCCGGCGGTGGCCGGTGCCCGCCGTCGACGACGAGTCCGCGTGGGCAGGGGCCGCAGGGAGCAGGGCGAGCACGGCGGCCCAGGCAAGCAGCACCCTCCTGCTGGTACGCGTCCGCCCAGTACCGCACGGCATGCACCGCCGCGGCCAGCGCGCATCCGTCCTGTCACCCGCACGGGCGACGACACGAAGGCGGTCCGGTGCCGGACTGGTTGCCGATGGCGTTAACGGTCTGAAGTGGCCCCACTTTTCCGGGGCGAACTGGCTCCACCCTGCGACTACGGTGAGGATCGTTCCGGCCTCAGCCGGCCCCGTCTTCCGGCGCGAAACGGCCCCAGCTCGGTTCGGCCGGGGTGGGAGAATGCTCTGCGTCACTAGGTGGAGGGCGCGGTCGGTGCTGACGCGCGGGAGGGGGAGGACATGACTCTGAGAGCACTGGGTTTCTGGAGGTCTGAGCGTGCACCGGAGCTGCCGGATCCGGTGCCACTGGTGGACGATGAATGGGACGAAGAAGAGCGATGGCTGGTCGCGATGTACCTCGATCAGGGCCAGCTAGGACGCGAGTTCATGGGTTTTTCCCGGTGCCGCATCTGCCACTGCGTCAACGGCAATGCCGAGCGGATGGACGACGAGTTCCTATGGCCCAGCGGACTCAGCCACTATGTGAGCGACCACTCGGTCAAGCTCCCCGCAGAGTTCATCAGCCATGTTCTGCATCGACTCGATGCGATGGAAGAAGGTGACTTCGACTTCACCTGGTGGAAGGAGCAGGCCTACCAGGCCTGAGCCGGTGGGCCTACTTCGGGTTCCGCTGCTGTTTGGCCTTGGTCTGGGCGAGGCGGTAGGACTCGGTGCCGGTCTCGATGATGGTGCCGTTGAAGAGGAGGCGGTCGACGATGGCCGCGCAGAGCCTGGGGTCGGTGAAGGTCCTGGTCCAGCCTCCGAACGATTCGTTCGAGGCGATGGCCACGCTGTTCTTTTCCTCACGTTCCGTCAGAACCTGGAACAGCATCTCGGCGTCGCGGCGGTCCAGTTCGAGGTATCCCAGCTCGTCGATGCAGAGGAGGTCGACGCGGCCGTATCGGGCGATGGTCTTGGTCAGCTGCTTCTCGTCGGCGGCTCGACGAGTTCGTTGACCAGCTTGGCAGCGAGCGCGTATCGGACCCGGAACCCGGCCATGGCGGCGGCCGCCCCCAGGCCGATCAGCAGGTGGGACTTGCCGGTGCCGGAGTCGCCGATCAGGCAGAGCGGCTCGCCTTTCCTGATCCACTCGCAGGTGGCCAGATTGTGGATCTGAGCCGGGGTGACGTTCGGGTGGCGTTGTAGTCGAAATCCGAGAGCCACTTCGAGCGTGGGAAGCCGGCCGCGCGGATGCGGCGCTCGGACCGGCGCCGGTCGCGGTCCTCACACTCGGCCATCAGCAGCTCGGCAAGAAAGCCGCGGTAGGACAGATGCTCGCGTTCGGCGCGGGAGGCGGTATCGGCGAACTGGGCCCGCATCGTCGGCAGCCGCAGGACGCGACAGGCAGTGTCGATGGCGGCATCTGCAGCACGCTCGGTCAGGGTGTGGTGCGGGCCATTCATCAGGAGTCCCTTCCGGGTCGGTGGTGCAGGAGTTGGTCCGCGACGTGCGCTCGCCGGCCAGGTCACCCAGGCCTCGCCGAAGTCGACCTCCGCGTCCATGCCGGGCTGGTTGTGCCGGATCACGAACCCTGCGGCTGGAGCTGCCCCGGCGGCCTCGGCGATTTCCTGACGTCGCTGGTGGACGTAGTCCCACACTGTCGAGTACGCGATCTCGGCACCGCACTCCTGCCGAAGCCGGGTCAGGATCCGCTGCACGGTGTGACGCTGCTTCGGTGGAGCCTCCAGGTCGTCCAGCAGCTATTGGTCGATCGTCTTCTTGAACACCTCCAGCCTGGGCGAATGCCGCCGGGGCGTGCGCCGCGGAGTCGGCACCGGCGAGGACAGGGCCTCACGCACCAGTCGCCGATGGACCCGGTACGTGCGCGCCAGCGCGCGAACCGACGACCCCTGCCGCCAGGAGTCTCGGCGGATCTGCAGGAACAGCTCTTCCATCGAGGACGCCACCCGGCATCGCCCCCTCACGGCGACCTGCACCGAGCGTCCCAGCCAACCGGCCGGGGTGGGGCCAACTCAAGCCGGAACAACCCCCGAACGCTCCCGTACGCCCCACCGGTGGGGCCAACTCGGACCGGAAGAGTGCGGCCAACTCGAGCCGTTAATGCCATGCCGAAGCGCGCGTCGGTCAGGACGCCTTTCGCCGCGGCCGGCCTTGGCGGCGGTGCTCTCCTTGGCGCCGGCTGGCTTGGGGGAGTGGCCGGTGCGGGCGCCCTGGGTCCGGCCGGCGCTGGTCCTGCCCTGTTTCTCGGCGTGTTCGCCCTTGCGGGCGCTCTCCAGGCTCTGGCGCAGGGCGTCCATGAGGTCGATGACGTTGGTAGCCTCGGGGGCGGGGCCTGTTGCTCGTGTTCACCATCGGGACGAGCCCACCCCTGACCGGCGCCGCACCGCGGACGGCTCGGAGCGCCGGCCGGCGCTCCGAGCTGATCCCGGTCCGAGCCCGGTCCGTGAGAAATCCCCTTGAACACCGGGCCGCCCCTTCCCCTACGGTGGTCTTGATCATCTCGCTCGGATGAATGGCGCGAGATGTCGGATCGGGGGATCAACCATGTACTTCGGCCTACTCGGCCCGCTCGTCGTCCGCCCCGGGAACACCGATCGCGACCAGCGGGCGGTCGGCGGCCCCAAGGTGCGCACCCTGCTCGCCACACTGCTGCTGGAGGCCAACCGGCCGGTCCCGCCGGACCGGCTCAAGGCCGCACTCTGGGGCGACCGGCCGCCGGCCTCGGCGAACGCCTCGCTCCACAACATGCTGGCCAGGTTGCGGACGCAGCTCGATGACGCACCCGGCGACCGCTTGCGCTCCACACCGCTCGGCTACCTGCTGAGGGTCGCCGACGGTGAACTGGACGCCCAGCTCTTCGACCTGGGCGTCCGGCGTGCCCGTGACGCGCTGATGCGCGAGGACTGGGCCTCGGTGCGACGGGAGTCGACGGCGGCGCTCGCGCTGTGGCGCGGCGTACCGCTGCTCGAGTTTCCGGACCTGCCGCAGGCGCAGGTGCCACGCCAGCAGTGGCAGGGCACCCGACTACAGGCGCTGGAGTGGCGGATCGAGGCGGAGCTTCACCTCGGTCAGGTGCGGGGCCTGGTGCCCGAGCTGACCGGGTTGACCGGCGAGCACCCGCTGCACGAGGCCTTCCACGCCCAGCTGATGCTGGTCCTGCACCGGCTCGGGCAGCGCTCCGAGGCTCTGGCGGCCCACCAGCGCCTGCGCCGCACACTGGTGGAGGAGCTCGGCACCGAGCCCGGAGTCGGTGTGCAGAACGTCCTCGAACTGGTGCTCAGGGATGGCCCCGCTGCGCCCGAGCCAGTCACGACGACCCCGTCCGTGCTCGACGTGCAGGCCCAACTTCCCTCCAGAATCGCCGACTTCACCGGCCGCCGAGCCGAGTTGGCGGCTCTGACCGGCCTGCTCGAGGCCCCTCCCGCCGCCGACGTGCCCCGGGTGGCGGTCGTCTCGGGAATGGGCGGCATCGGCAAGACCGCTCTTGCCGTCAACGCCGCCCACGCCGTGAAGCACCACTACCCGGACGGCCAGCTGTACGCGGACCTCCGGGGCTTCGGAGCCGCCCCCGCACGTGATCCGCACGAGCTGCTCGCCGTCCTGCTCACGGCCCTGGACGACCGGTCGGCCGGGCCCGGCCGACCGGGTCGGCCGCTTCCCGAGCACACCGACGACCGGGCCGCGCTGCTGCGCACCGCCCTGGCCGACCGCCGGGTCCTGCTGGTGCTCGACAACGCCCGAGACGCAGCCCAGGTCACTCCGTTGTTGCCGGGAGGCTCCCGGAGCGCCGTGATCGTCACCACCCGCAACACCCTCACGGACCTGCCGGCGAGCGTCCGGTTCTCCCTGGCGCCGCTCGACGTCGAGGAACAGCGTTCCCTCCTCTCCCGGCTCTGCGGGCCGGAGCGGATCCAGCGGGATCCCGACGGTGCGCTCCGTCTGCTGGCCGCCTGCGCGGGCCTGCCCCTCGCCCTGCGGATCACCGGCGCCCGGCTGTCGTCCAGGCCGGCCTGGTCCCTGGGTACCCTGGCCGAGCGCGTGGAGGACAGCCGGGGCCGGCTGCGCGCCCTGTCCGTGGGGAGCCTGGCCGTCGACGCCACCTTTGCCACCAGCTACCTCGCGATCCGCGACAGCGACGACCCTGCGGAGCGCGAGGCTGCGCGGGCGTTTCGGCTGCTGGGCCTGTGGGCGGGCCATACGTTGGGGGTGGACGCCGCGGCCGCCCTGCTGGACCGTCCGCGGGAGCACGCGGCCGACTTGCTCGAACGGCTGGCGGACGTCCACCTGGTGCAGACGCCGGAGCCGTGGCGGTACCGGTTTCACGACCTGTTGGGGGAGTTCGCGGCGGAGCGGGTCCGTGCGGAGGAACCGGCCGAGGCGCGCGACGCGGCCGCCCTGCGGCTGGGCATCTGGTACGCGGTCGCCCTGGAGTCGGCCGGCACGGCCGTCGATCCGTCCAGAGCGCCACGTCTCGCCGAACCCCCTGCCGTACCGGCGCCCGCCTTCACCGACCCCCAGCACGCGCTGGACTGGTGCCTTAAGGAGTTGCCCGTCATCAAGGAGGTGATCCGCAGGGCCGCGGACTCCTCTCGCCCCGATCTCACCTGGCGACTCGCGGTCTGGCTGATGGCGTACGCGCACACCTTCTGGTGGACCGGCGAGTGGGACGCGTGCCTGACCCTGGCGCTGAAGTCCGCCCAGGAGCACGGCGACCTGCTCGGCCAGGCCTGGACACTGCGCCGGCTCGGCGCGTCCCACGGTATGGCCTACCGCAACGACGAGGCGATCGAGGCCCTCGAAGCCGCACTGGCCCTCTTCGAGAACCACGGTGACGACGTCTGCAAGGCGGTCATCCTGGGGAACCTGTCCATGGCCTACAACCAGCAGGGCAGGTACGGGGCTGCCCTGGCGTACGCGGAGGTGGCCTGGGGACTCCAGCAGCAGGGCGGAGGGGAGGAGGGCGGGATCGGAGTGCTCGCCGCCCTGGCCCAGGCGTACCTGCAGATCGAGGACTTCGACGCCGCGCTCACGCACTTCCGGGCGCTCCTCGAACGCTGCCGGAGCCGGGGCAACCTGACCTACACCGCCGTGGCCCTGGCCAACCTCGGTGACTGCCTGCGCGGACTCGACCGGCAGGAGGAGGCCTTCGCGGCACTCGACGAGTCCCTGACGATCCGCCGGCGGCTGGGGGACATGAGCGGCATCGCCGACACCCTGGTCATCAGCGGCCGCGCCCACGCCCACTTCGGCCGGCAGTCCGAGGCCCGCGCCTGCTATGAACAGGCGGCCGAGATCGGCCACGCCCACGGCATCCCCGCCCTGCTCCGGCAGGGCCTCGACGGCCTGGAGCGGCTCGGGAACCTCTAGCGGTGAACGCGCCGGTGCCGCCCGGGGGTCGAGGCCCTCGGGCGGCGCCGGCGGGGGTGGCCGTCAGCTGGTGGGTATGCCGGTGGCTACCTGACCGAGGCCGTTCCAGCTCCCGTGGCCGTCGCCGCCGTTCCAGGTGTAGACGGTGGCTGCGTTGGACGGCGGGTCGGTGCGGATGTAGTCCGCGTTGCCGCCGCCGTCGAAGTCGGCGAACTGGACGCGGTCCTGGTCGGTGGTGAGGCCGGTGGCGACCTGGCCCAGGGCCACCCAGCCTCCGCCGGTGTCGCCGCCGCGGTTCAGCCAGACCCGTACGGCGCCGCTGGGGTCGATGACGGCGTAGTCGGCCCGGCCGTCGCCGTCGAAGTCCGCGAGCCGCACCCGGCCGGCGTCGGTCGTCAGCCCGGTGGCGACCTGGCCCCGGTCCTGCCAGCCGCCGCGCCCGTCGCCGCCCTTGTTGAGGAACACGCGCACCGAGCCGTCCGGGTTGACCACCGCGTAGTCGGCCCGGCCGTCGCCGTCGAAGTCCGCGAGCTTCACGCGGTCGGCGTCGGTCGTGAGGCCGGTGGCGACCTGGCCGAGCTCCTGCCAGCCGCCGTGGCCGTCGCCGCCGCGGTTCAGCCAGACCCGTACGGCTCCGTCGGGGTCGATGACCTCGTAGTCGGCCCGGCCGTCGCCGTCGAAGTCGGCGAAGCGCACGCGGCTCGGGTCGGTGGTGGCGCCGGTGGCGACCTGGCCGTAGTCCTGCCAGCCGCCGTGGCCGTCGCCGCCCTTGTTCAGCCAGACGTGCACCGAGCCGTCCGGGTTGAGGGTGATGTAGTCGGCCTTGCCGTCGCCGTCGAAGTCCGCGTACCGGACCCGGCCCAGCCCGCCCGATTCGCTGCCGGTGTTCGACGTTACGGAGGCCCGGGCGGCGCCAGCGGAGTACGCCTGGTCCAGCCCGGTGTAGAAGGCCTGCGCCATCCGGTTGTAGCCGCGGTCGTTGGGGTGGAGGCGGTCGGTCATCTCGGCGGGCGTCAGGGCCGGCGGCTCCACGTACCGGAAGCTGTTCCCTGCCTGGGCCTCGATCGCCTGCAACTGCCGGGCCCGGTCGTTGTAGCCGGACGGCGGGGCCTGGAGGCCCTGGGTGGTGGGGATCACGCCCTCCATGACCACCGCGATCCCGGGCCGGTCCGCGTAGATCCGGTCCACCAGTGCCTTGAGGCGGTCGGGCGCGTGGGTCGGGTCGGTGCTGCGGTCGAGGTCGTTGACGCCGATGTGCAGCAGGACCACGTCCGGGTGGGCCTCGGCGAGCCACTGGTCGATCCCGGCCCGGATGTCGTCGACCATGTAGCCGGAGTGGCCCTCGTGGGCGAGGTCGGACAGCTGGCCGCCGGCCTGGGAGCCCACGAACCGTACGGTGTAGCGGGACTGGCCGGCGACGAGCTTCCACAAGGGAGCCCGGTAGGAGGAGGCGGTGGCGCTGCCGGCGCCCGCGGTGATCGAGTCGCCGAGCGGCATGACGCGCAGCGACGGTACGGCGCCGGAGGTGGCGGCGGCCGGGGTCGCGGCGTGTGCGGCCGGGAGGGCGGTGGTGCCGGCCGCGCCCAGCAGGGCGGTCAGGCCGAGGGCCAAGGTGCGTTTCAAGGTTCCCCCCATGATGTGAAGCGGGTTTAGGGCAGGAGGTGGGGGCTTCGGCTGACGGACCGAAGCCCCCACGTGACAGGTGGCGAGAATCAGGCGCCGGTGGCGACCTGGCCGAGGTTGGTCCAGCCGCCGTGGCCGTCGCCACCATCGTTGCGGTAGACGTTGACCGAACCGTTCGGGTTGGTGGTGACGTAGTCACTACGGCCGTCGCCGGTGAAGTCGGCGAGGGTCACGGCGTTCTGGTCGCTGGTGGTGCCGGTGGCGATCTGCCCGTAGTTGGTCCAGCCGCCGTGGCCGTCGCCGCCGCGGTTGAGGTAGGTGACGACCGAGCCGTTGCCGCCGATGGCGGAGTAGTCGGCCCTGCCGTCGCCGTCGATGTCAGCGAGGCGAACGCGGCTGGGGTCGGTGGTGAGGCCGCTGGCGATCTGCCCGTAGTTGACCCAGCCGGCGCCGGTGTCGCCGCCGCGGTTGAGGTAGGTGACGACCGAGCCGTTCGGGTTGATGACGTTGTAGTCCGCCCGGCCGTCGCCGTCGATGTCGGCGAACCGCACCCGACTGGCGTCGGTCGTCAGGCCGGTGGCGACGATGCCGAGGTCCTGCCAGCCGCCGTGGCCATCGCCGCCGCGGTTGAGGTAGACGTGCACCGAGCCGTCCGGGTTGATGCAGATGTAGTCGGCCCTGCCGTCGCCGTCGAAGTCGGCGAAGCGCACGCGGCTGGTGTCCGAGGTGAGGCCGGTGGCGACCTGGCCGAAGGACGTCCAGCCGCCGCCGGTGTCGCCGCCGTTGTTCAGCCAGACGTTGACCGCGCCGGTGGAGCCGATGGTGATGTAGTCGGCCCTGCCGTCACCGTCGAAGTCCGCCCACTTCACCCGGCCGGTGCCCGCCTCCGTACCGTTGTGGTGGTTCGGCTGGGTCCTGATCATGCGCCACTGGGCGTTGCTGCCCTGGAAGCCCGGCATGCAGGTGAGGGTCTGGCCGTTGAGGAGCTTGAGGAAGCAGCCGTTGGGGCTGCTGATGGTCGTCCAGTCGCCCGTGGTGGAGCCGAACATCCAGGCAGTGTTGTAGTCGTGGGTCCCGCAGGCCACGGACAGGGCGTTGGCGTGGGTGTCCGTGGCAAGGCAGGAACCGCCGGCGGAGAGGTCCTTGAGCTGGTTCTGGGCCTGGACCCCGAACCACTGGTCGGGGCTGCTGCCACAAGGGGCGATCTCCAACTGCGCGACCTCCCAAGTGGGCGAGCCCTGAAGACACAGGCCGGTCGCCTGGTTCTGGATCTCGAACGCGTAGTAGGGCTGTGCGGTCGCCTGCCCCACGGAGAACGACAGACCGGTCGGCAGCATGACGACGACAGTCAAGGCGGCTCTGATGCGGCGGAGTCGGAGGAATCCGGGTTTCACGTGTCCTGCCTCTGGCGTTGGGTGTGCGTGCCCCGCCCCGGGCCTCGCTGCCGGGGCGGTCACGCGGGAACGGCACGAGGCTGGCGGCGACCTCCAACCGCGGCCCAACAATCGACCAACCGCCCGAGGCAGCACCCGGATCAGCGAACCCGGGCCGTACGCCCGACCCGTCGGCGCCCGGGTCCCACGCGTTCGCGCGGACCTCGCCGTCGGTGGGACAGGTGGTGACCCGGAGCGGCAAGAACACCAGCGGCACGGAGAAGGTTCCGTACAGCGCGTTCCGACCAGGCGCCTCGTGGTACCCGCAAAACCTGAGCCAGTGGGTGTGCCCCCGATGCGCCACTGTACTGCGGTCGGCCTGACCGCTTCTTCTTTGGCCCGAGGTAAGAAATCCGCACCTCGGGCTCACTCATTCCTGCGCACCGCCTGACTGCGCCTGCGCGCTCTTGACGTGCCGTCACCGGCGGCTGGAACGTCGTGCAAAACCGCGCAACCGACGTGGTACGGGAGGCCGTCATGACGCTACGGTTCGCCGGGGTGGACCCCAACACCGGCAAGGACGAGAGCCCGATGGTGTGGGTGGACGACGCCAAGAGGGAGCTGGTCTTCCAGGGCATCAAGCCCGATGAGGCGCTGCTGACGGAGATCGGTACGACCGAGTGGGTGGCCGGCCACGCCGTCGGCACTCCCGACCACGAGAATGTGACCCGCATCCCGCTGCGCATGGCGGCGATCATCAGGAAGGCATTGGACGATGCCGAACGTGACGGCCTTCTCTGAGCTGCTGGCCGGCGCCGAGCACTCTGCGGTGCACCTGGAGATGCGCGACTCCTATGGAATCGCCGGCGAGGCCGCGGAGTTCGAGCAGTTCCAGCGAACCGGCGTGCACCCGGACCTCGATCCCGAGGGCGAGGGATGGTCCGGCTGGGTGTCGATGATCCGGGCCGCCGTCGCCCGCGGTGTCGTGGTGCGCCGGGCCCGGATCGTCTCCGAGCCGGTCACCGCGTACATCCGCTACGAGCACGCCGGGACCGTGGTCAACCTCGCGGCCGGCGAACAGGTCCGCTGGCTGCCGCGCCGCCGGGCCTCCGACCTCGCGCTGCCGGGCAACGACTTCTGGCTGTTCGACGGCAGGATCGTCCGGTTCAACCACTTCACCGGCGACGGAGTCTCGGCCGGACCGGAGATGTGCGAGGGCCCAGCCGTCGCGAAGCTCTGCGCGGGCCTCGAGCTGCGCTACCCGGCGCTGCGTACGGAGCCGCGGGGCTGAAACCGGGAACGGCACCCGCTCCACCCGCACGGCACACCCCCGCCCCTTGGAGCAGCGACAGCCGATGCGCGGAACGCGACCGCCGCTGCCGAGCGGATCGGGTCTCCCGCTCCGTCCCCTTCGGCTTCTCCTGCCCGACCGCCGACGGCGTCACCGCTGCCCCCAGTCCCACGGGGCCAGCTGGGCGCCGCGCAGGCACGCCACTTGGTGGACCGCCAGGTCGCGGGTCCGGGAGTCGAGGCGGGCGCGGCGCACGGTGTCCATCACGGCGGTGAGCACGACGACGTCGCGCACGACCTGGTAGCCCGACCACGCGCCGATGCGGTCGCAGGGCATCGCGGCGTCGGTCCGGCCGTGCGCGGTGTAGGTGCGGTGATAGGCCTGCAAGTCGTCGCGGCGGCCGCGCAGCAGCTCGTTGCTCCAGCGCGCGGCGACCAGGTCCCACTCCCGGTGGCCGCGCCACAGCGGTCCGCGCAGCGCCAGCCGCGGGTGCGTCCCGCCGCCGTGGCAGCGAGCGAGTCGTCGGGCGCCGAGGATGACGGTGGGCGGGGTCGGCCAGTCGATGCCTGCCCACTCCGCGCGCAGCCAGGTGGTGCACTCGAACAGGAACCGGCGGGCGGACTCGCTCAGCGGGGTGTCGTCCAGGCCGTCCAGCAGGCCGGCGAACGGGTCGTGGTCCTCCAGCCACAGCGCGGACCCGGGATGGATCCGGTGCACCGCGGCGGTCACCCGGGCGCTCAGTGACTCGTCCCGGCGTCGTTCCCCGGGGTCGTGCCAGAAGGTGACGGCCCGGCCGGCAGCCGTGCGCACGCCGCCGTAGTACGGGGTGACGACGGCCACCCGGTGCTGTTCCAGCAGCTCCGCGCCCCGCACCAGCGCCCATGCCTCGTCCTGACCCGTGTGCACCAGGGCGATCGCGCGCGAGGCGGGCAGCGACCAGACGTCGTGGGGGTGGTCGCTGACCAGCTCGGCGTGGCGGGCGTCGTCGCCGGTGGCCGCGCAGGCCTGGGCCAGGGCCACGTAGGACGCTGTGACGTCCTGTCTGCGGGTGCGGCCGGTGGTCTTGAGTAGCGCGCTGGTGCTCGGTCCGATGCTCACGGAGCAGTCCTTGGGTGCGGAGTCGACGGACACGGTGTCCTGCGGGCTCGCGCCCCGGCGCCGGTGGTCCGGCCGGGCCGGTCCAGGGCGATCGGGCCGTCGTGCGCGGCGACCGTCCGGCCCGCCCCCCTCGGCGCCCTCCGGAAGCAGGCGATGACCGCCCCGCGGGTGGTGGTGACCGACAGGTGGGGTTGGTCCAGCCGTCGGCGGATCCTCACCTCGTTGCCGACGAGACCCGCGGGGAGCAGGTAGGAGTTGCCCTCGAACGGCACGACTCCGCCGGGGTCGACCCTGCGCTGGACGCAGATACGCGCCGGGAACGGCTTCGAGGGCAGGGGCAGCAGGGCTCGGCTGCGGCAGCCCGACCGCCGGTTCCGGCTGCCCAAGCGCTCGGTCAGGCGGTCGAGGCTGTCCTGGGCCGCCTGCACGCCGGGTTCGCCGGCCGCGGTGTCCCACCAGTGGAGGACGACGGAGCGGTGGGCGCGGACGACGGGGTTGGGCGCTCCCGTCCGCGGGCGGATCGCGATGGAGGCACCGTAGTGGATCGCGATCTCGTGGAAGACGGCGGTTACCTTGCCGCCCGTCGAGCAGACCGGCGCGGTCCGGTCGAATAACCAGCGCTCGCCGGTGCCGCCGAGGCGGCGCAGCACCTGGTCCAGGGCTTCCACGTAGTGCGGGAGATCGCTGGTGCCGGCCAGGGCGGCCCGCCAGTGGCCGGATCGCGTGAGCGAGCCCATGAGCAGGTACATCTCTTGCCCGCAGTCCCATTCGACTGGTGGGGCCGGGAGCCGTACCCAGTCGAACTGCACGTCCTCCAGGGGGCCTCGGCCGGGGCTGGCCCTCCCGCGGTGGCGCGGTCCGCGACGCGGCCACATCAGATGCCTGCGCAGGGCGCGGGTGAAGGTCGAGTAGGCGCGGTTGTAGCCCAGCTCGACGATCTCGCGGTGGAGCATTCTCGCCTGCAGGTGCGGATCGTCGTCGAGGCGCTGCCGGCAGTACGGGACGAACTGCAGGAACTCGTCCCGGGTCTCCGCCCGGACCCCTACGGTCCGCTCCCCGTTGAGGTAGGCCGTGACCGTCTTGCGGTCACGGCCCATACACCGGGCGATCGCCGAGATGGACCAGCCCTGGTGGCGCATGGCGCAAATCTCTCGGTATTCCTCTGCACTCAGCATCCAGACCCCCGGGTATCGGAATTTCGTCGCAAAGCGCCTTGAATTATCGGCGGCCGCCAGGCATGGTCGAAAATACAGCATGCGACCGAACCACTCAAGGAGCGGAAACGTTTCTTTCCGGATATGTCATGGGCAATTTCAGGGAGCGAGTTTACCGCCACCCCGACCGGGAATTCCACCCCGGCTTCGCAATACAATCACGTACACTTATCGGGGAATTCTGCCGAGCGGCGCGGGAATTGCATTGAAGGACGCTCGAATCGCGCGCGCCGTGAGGACCGGTGCCGAACCGTTCGTGCGGCGGGCACGGCCGGCGGGGTCCGGGACGGCGCGCGCGGCCTCACAGCGGCAGTCGGCAGGAAACCGTCTTGGTTCCGTCGAGATGGAAACGGTACCCCCACGAGCCGGCGATGCTCTCCACCAGGAGCAGCCCGCGCCCGCCTTCTTGGGAGGCGGTTGCCCGGTGCGCCCGGGGAGCAATCCCGGAGCGGTCCCGGATCCCGATCGACAGCCACCGCTGCTCGAGCGCGATGGTCACCCTGATCCGGTGCTCGCTATCGGTGTACCGGATTGCGTTCGTCAGGAGCTCTGAGGTCAGGAGTTCGGCGTCCTCGGTGAGGTGTGCTATATCCCAGAGTCTGAGGATGGCGTTCACGGCACGGCGCACGGGTCCCACGCAGTGGGTCTCCGGCAGGACGAACATGGTGACGCGCCGTCCCTGCGTGTCGTGCGGGCCCGAGCGTGGCGAGGTCATGGTCGTTCCCCGATTCCCTTCCCCGGGCAAGGCCGGGATCCCGTGCTTGGCGGTCCGGCAGTGGCCTGGCGCCGGCGGCCCGGAGTGAGCTCATGGGTTCTTCCTCGGCGGTTCGGTGCCGGCGGCGGCGTCCGGCGGCCGGGCCGACCGCGGCGAGCGGGGAGCGATGATGTCGGCGGCCCGGGGCGTGGTCCGGCCGGGGGGATCCGGTGGAGCGTCGGCGGTCAGGCTGATGCCGATGTGCTGCGCGAGGCCGTCTGCGAGAGCTGCCAGCGTGGGGTGGCCCGCGACGAAGTCGCCGGCGAGCCTGACGCCGAGGGAGGCCTCCAGGCGGGTGCGCAGTTCGATGCGGAGCAGGGAGTCGAACCCGAGCGCGTTCAGCGGGGTCTGCGGGTCCAGGGTGCTGGCCCCCAGCCGGAGCACGGTGCGGATGTGTCCGGCCAGGTGGTCCTCGAGGACCGTGCGGCGGGCGAGGCCGGGTTCTGCGGCCCGCAGCTCGCCCCGGATGTCGCGTGCCGCATCCTGCCCGGACGCCTGTACGGGGGTGCCGGGCGCCTCGGGCGTGAAGAGGGCGAACAGCGAGGACGCCCGCCCGGCCGGGGGGATCCAGGTGTCCGGCGGGCCCGGGATCACGCCGGTGCGTACACGGCCGTGGGTCAGGAGCGCTGCCAGGGCCTCGAGTCCTTCTGCGGTGGGAATGGTCTGGTAGCCGCGGGCCGCGAAGCCGGTGGCGACTCCGGTTTCGCCCCAGGGCCCCCAGTTCACGGCCAATGTGGGCAGGTCCAGGGCGGTGCGCCAGGTGGCGAACGCGTCGAGCCACGCGTTGGCGGCCGAGTAGGCGCCCTGGCCCGGGTTGCCGAGCAGGGAGGCCATGGAGGAGTACAGGACGAACCAGTCGAGCGGCAGTCCGGTGGTGGCCTCGTGGAGGCGCCAGGCGCCGGTGACCTTGGGATGCCAGACGCGTTCGAGCTGGTCGTCGGTGATGTTGGACACCGCGGCGTCGTCGAGGACCATCGCGGCGTGGACCACGCCGCGCAGTGTCCCGCCGCCCGCGGTGGCCTCGGCCACCAGCTGCTCGGCGACACCGGGCTGCGCGATGTCTCCGAGCACGACGCTGACGCGGGTCCCCTGTTCGCACAGTCCGGCGAGGATCCGTTCGGTCTCGGCCGAGGGGGACGTGCGTCCGTTGAGGACGAGGTGGGCGGCGCCACGGCCCGCCAGCCAGAGGGCCGTGGCGAGGCCGACGCCGCGCAGGCCGCCCGTGACGACGTAGGCGCCGTCCGCCCGTACCGGCGAGGGCGGGTCGCGCAGTACGGCGGTGGCGTGGCCTTCGCCGGGCACCGTCAGGACCAGTTTGCCGATGTGCCCGGCGCCGGCCATGAGGCGGAAGGCGTCGGAGGCCTGCGCGAGCGGATAGGTCCGGCACGGCAGCGGGGCGAGGGCGCCCTGGCGGAGTTCGGCGAGGACCTCGCCCAGCAGCTCGGCGAAGGTGTCCGGGCGGGTGTCCTGGAGCTCGACGAGGTCGACTGTGCTCAGGGTGATGTTGTGCCGTAGCGGTGCGAGACCCAGCGGGGTGTCGGCGAGGATGTCGCGCACACCCAGCTCGATGAACCTGCCGAAGGGGCGCAGCGTTTCCAGTCCGGCCCTGATGGCGGGCCCGGAGAGGGAGTTGAGGACCACGTCGACGCCCTCTCCGGCGGTGGCGTCGCGGGTCTGCTCGGCAAAGTCCAGCGAGCGGGAGTCCATGACGTGCCGGATGCCCATCGCGCGCAGGTACTGGCGCCTGTCCTCGCTGCCGGCGGTGGCGAGCACCTCGGCGCCCAGGCGCCGCGCGACCGCGATCGCGGCCAGTCCGGTCCCGCCGGTGGCGCTGTGGATCAGGACGCGCTCGCCGCCGGCGAGCCTGGCGAGGCGACGCAGTGCGTACCAGGCGGTGAGGTAGGCGACGGGCAGCCCGGCGGCCGTCTCCGCGGGCAGGCCCGCCGGGACGGGGGCGACGGCGGCGGCGGGCAGGGTGGCGAAGGTCGTGAAGAGTCCGCCTCGCACGTCGGCGGCGAGGACGCTGTCGCCGACGCACACGTTCCTGACGCCTGGTCCGACTGCGGTGACCACGCCGGTGGCTTCGAAGCCGATGCGGTAGCCCGCCTCGTCGTCGGTCGCCAGCATGCCCATCGCGGTGAGCACGTCGCGGAAGTTCACGCCCGCGGCGTGGAGGCGCAGTTCGACCTCACCGGGGCCGGGGGCACGCCGTGGTGAGGTGGTCAGGCGCAGGGCGTCGAGGTCGCCGAGCCGCCCCGCGTGGAGCTGGAAGCGGTCGGCGCCGTAGCGCACGGTGCGGGTGACGGCGGTGGCGCGTTCGGTCTCCGACAGGGGGGTGTAGGACAGCCGGGCGATGTGCCGGGTGTCACCGCGCAGGGCGATCTCGTCCTCGGGGGGGTCCGCGAGGAGTTCGGCCGCGAGCTGGTGCAGGCCGGTGTCGGCACGGTCGGCGTCGATGAGGGTCGCCCGCAGCTCCGGGTGTTCGTGCGTCAGGACGCGCACGAGTCCTCGCAGGGCGCTCTGGGCGGGGTCTGCGGGCTGCCCCGGCTCCGGAGCGTGGGCGGACCGGGTGACGGCGAACAGGCGTGCGGGTGTGCCGCGCGCGATCGCGCTCTGTGCGGCGGCGAGCAGGCGGCGGGTGCGGCGCAGTGCGATCGCGGCGGCGTCGTCCTCGGGCGCGGACGGCGCGGACAGGAGGACCACGGCGCACGGTGCGGGTGAGGAGTCCCAGTGCCCGGCGATGCTCTGCTTGAGCGGCTGGAGGGCGGCACTGTCGACGGGGACGTCGAGGACGTCGGTGCGGGCTCCGGCGAGCTCGAGGGCGTCCGCCAGTGCCCGGGCGGATCCGTCCGCCTCGCCGATGACGAGCCAGGGGCCCGGGGCGGGCGGTTCAAGGCCCTCCCGGCGCGGCACCGGCTGCCAGCAGGTCTCGAGGAACCACCGGTCGACGGTTTCATCGGCCCCCGCGCCCCTGCGTACGAAGCGCAGCGCGTCGATCTCGACGAGGGGGTTTCCCGCCTCGTCCAGCAGCCGCACGTCCCCGACGATGGCGTCCGCAGCGGTGTGGGTGAGCCGGGCGTGCGCGTAGCAGGCATCCTCGGGGGCTGCGAGGATCCGCACGGCGCGCATCCCGACTGGCAGTACCAGGCCGTGGCCCGGTTCGTCGATCAGGCCGGCGACGACGAGCTGGGCGCACAGGTCCAGGAGCACCGGGTGGATCCGCAGGCCGTGGCGGGCGGTGCGTGCCGGGTCCGGCAGCGTCACGCGGGCCCAGAAGCTGTCGCCCTGGGCGCAGGCGCGCAGCTCGGTGATGCCGCTGAAGGCGGGTCCGTGCTCCAGGCCCCGTGTGCGCAGGCTCGCGTAGAGGGCGTGCGGATCCAGGACGACGGGGTGGTCGGCGGCCAGTGCGGCTGCGGGGAGCACCGGTGTCCGGGGGGAGGCGTCGATGCGGCGCAGGACCGCGGTGGCCTGCCGTACCCAGGTCCCGTCCTTGTCGCGGCCGAAGACTTCGCAGTCGGCGCGGTCGGCGCCGGTCAGGGTGACGGTCGTGCCGACGGGCGTGCGGGCGTCAAGGTGCAGCAGCTCGCGGAAGCGGATGTCGGTCGCTTCGACATCGTGCGCGGCGCCGCGGAACACCTCGCCGGCCGCGGTCAGGGCCAGGGCGCAGTAGGCGGCGCCGGGCAGGACCGGCCGGCCGTGGACGCGGTGGTCGGCCATCCAGGGCAGGACGTCGGTGCCGGTGTCGGCGTGCCAGGTGTGGCGGGGCTGGTCGCCGGGCACCTCCGTGTGCGCTCCCGGCAGGGCGGCGGGAGCGCTCTCGATGTGCGGGGAGGCCGCTGCGGGCGGGGTGGTGTCGGTCCAGTGGGGTCGGCGGTCGAAGGTCAGCGCGGGTACGTCGGCCAGGCGGCCGCCTGCGTAGAGACGGGACCAGTCGACGCCGACTCCCGCGCAGTGCAGGGCGGCGAGCTGGGTGCGGAAGGTGGTGCGGTCGTCTTCCCCCTTGCGCAGTGTCGGCAGGATCACGGGCTCGTGGAGCAGGCCGATCAGGCTCTGGGCGAGGGGGCGGGTGACGACGGCGTGCGGCGAGATCTCGAGGTACACCTGGTGGCGGTCGGCGGCGGCCGCGGCCACGGCGGCGCCGAAGCGTACGGGTCGGCGCAGGTTGGCGCACCAGTAGGCGGCGTCGAAGACCGGGGTGTCGAGGGGGTCGTCCAGGACGGTGGTGTAGAAGGGGACGGTCGGCCGGCTGGGGGTGAGCTCGGCGAGCTCGGCGGCGAGGTCCGCGAGCAGCGGGTCGACCTGGGGGCAGTGCGAGGCGACGTCGACGTCGATCAGACGTGCCACGAGTCCGCGGGCCTGCCAGGCGGTGGTCAGGTGCCGGACGGCGTCTGCGGTGCCGGCGACGACGGTCGAGTCGGGGGCGGCGACGACGGCCACCGACACCGTGCCGTCGCCGATGGCGGCGAGGTCGTTCTCGACGGTCGCGCTGTCGAGGCCGACGCTCGCCATGGCGCCGGCTCCGGCGATGCGGGTGAGGAGGGCGGACCGCCGGCAGATGACGCGGACGCCGTCGGCCAGGGTGAGCGCTCCGGCGGTGACGGCGGCCGCGACCTCGCCCATGGAATGGCCGATGACGGCGGCCGGTTCGACCCCGTGGTCGCGCCAGGCGGCGGCCAGGGCGACCTGCAGGGCGAACAGCGCGGGTTGCACGCGGCCGCAGCCGCTGACGTGTTCGCGGTCGCGGACGGCCCGCAGGACGGAAAACCCGGTCTCGGCGTCGATCAGCGCATCCGCTTCGGCCAGGGTCTCGGCGAAGGCCGGCTCGTGGTGGAGCAGGCCGTGCCCCATGCCCTGCCACTGCGAGCCCTGGCCGGAGAACACCCAGACGGGACGGCGGGTGACGCCCGCGCCCACGTGGCCGCGTACGACGCCGGGGTGGGCCCGGCCGGCTTCGAAGGACTGCAGGGCGTGCGCCAGGTCGCGGTGGGAGTCGGCCACCACGCCGAGCCGGCCGCGCCCGGGGGAGCGGCGCAGGGCGAGGGTGTGGGCGATGTCGCGCAGGGGGGTGGCGGTTCCCTCGGCCTCCAGCCAGTGGGCCAGGCGCGCGGCGGCGGCGGGCAGTGCGTCCGGGGAGCCGGCGGCGAGGAGGAAGACGTGGGGTGGGGCGTCCTGCGGCCGTGACGGCGGGGCGCCGGCGGTGCCGGCGGCCGCGTGTGCGGCGGTGCCGGGGGTGGGAGTGCCGGGGAGGACGACGGTGTGGCGGCGGGCCGGGGCCTGTTCGAGGACCACGTGTGCGTTGGTCCCGGAGAAGCCGAAGGAGGACACCGCGGCCAGTCGCGAGGCCGTCCGGGTGGGCCAGGCGGACAGGCCGGTGGGGACGAACAGGCGGGTGCCCTCGGCGCTGATGGCCGGGTTCCACCGGGTGAAGTGCAGGTTGGGCGGGACGACCCCGCGCCGGAGGCAGAGCACCGCCTTGATCAGGCCGATGACGCCGGCCGCCGGTTCCAGGTGGCCCACGTTCGTCTTCACCGAACCCAGCGCGCAGCGCCCCTGTCCGGTGCCGTAGACCGCGGCCAGGCTGGAGAACTCGACGGGGTCGCCGACGGGCGTGCCGGTGCCGTGCGTCTCCACCAGGCCCACGTCGCGCGGGTCGGTTCCGGCTCGGGCGAGGGCCTGGCGGTAGAGGGCCTGCTGGGCCTCGGCGGAGGGTGAGGCCAGGACGTCGGAGCGGCCGTCCTGGTTGACGGCCGAGCCGCGGACCAGGGCCAGGACGCGGTCGTCGTCCCGTAGCGCGTCCTCGAGGCGCTTGAGGACGACGACGCCGCAGCCTTCGCCGCGGACGAAGCCGTCCGCGGCCGCGTCGAAGGTCCGGCACCGGCCGGTGGGCGAGAGCATCCCCATGCGGGCGAAGGACATCGTCGTCCTGGCCCCGAGTATGAGGGTGACGCCGCCGGCCAGCGCGAGATCGCACTCGCCGTCGCGCAGGGCCTGGCAGGCCAGGTGGACCGCCACGAGCGAGGACGAGCACGCGGTGTCCAGTGCCACGCAGGGGCCCTGCAGACCCAGCAGGTAGGAGATGCGCCCCGGGGCGACACAGTGCCCGTTGGTCAGGACCGCGCCCTCGAGTTCCCGGGGGTGGCCGGCGAGGGACTCCATGTAGTCGGTGTAGCTCAGGCCCGAGAACAGTCCCGTGGAGGTCCCTGCCAGCCGCTCCGGGGGGAGTCCGGCGTGTTCGAGTGCCTCCCACGTCACTTCCAGGAGCAGCCGGTGCTGGGGGTCCAGGACGTCGGCCTCCTTGCCCGAGACCCCGAAGAAGTCGGCGTCGAAGCCGGCGACGTCGCCGAGGTATCCGCCCCACGGCGGCATCGGCCCGGCGGCGTGGGCCGGGGCCGCGGCCACGTGCCCCGCGCGGCCGGTCGGCGGGTGGCCGACCGCGTCCCGGCCGGCTTCGAGCAGCCGCCACAACGCGGCGGGCGAGTCGATGCCGTGGGGAAGCCGGCATCCCATGCCGACGACGGCGATGTGCGCGTCAGCGGCTCTCAGGTTCTCTGTGTGGCCCATCACATGCTCTCCTACGCGCTTGCGCGGACGGGGGTGGGGAGCGCTCGCCGTCCGGCGGTGCGGTCGGCGGATGCCGGGGTCAGTCGACGTCTGAGCTGCCCAGCAGGATCGCGCTCTTGACGCCACCGATCTGGTAGTTGCAGGTGAGCGCGTAGTCGAACTCCAGGTGCCGGGTGCGCAGCCCGGGGACGGGGTCGAAGCAGATGTTGTCGGCCGGCTCCTCGCAGTTCGCGGTGGGGCACACCTCCCCCCGCCCCAGCATCAGGAGGGTCAGGGCGACGCCCAGGGCTCCTGCCGGAGCGCCGTTGTGGCCGAAGCAGGCTTCCTGGGAGGTCATCAGGAGGTCTCCGACGGCGTCGCCGTAGAGCTGTCGGGCGGCGTTCGCCTCGAACGCGGTCACGACGACGTCGCCGTCGCTTCCGCCGTGGATGTAGGGGATCTGGCCGATGGCCCACCGGTCGCCGAGGCACTTGCGGATGGCGGCGACCAGCGAGGCGCCGTTCTCGTCGCTGGCGAGCGGGTTGGACAGGCCGTCGCGGGTCATGCCGTGCGACAGGACCTGGCCGTAGGTGAACGCCCCGCGCTGCTGGGCGTGGTCGCGGCTCTCCAGCACCAGGGTCACCGACCCCTCCCCGTGGTTCACGCAGTCGGCCCGCCGATCGTAGGGCCTCATGACCCGGTCGAAGGCCGGGAGGAGATCGGGCATGCCGTCGACGCGGATCGTGTCGTAGGCGCGCTGGGCGCCGTGCAGCAGACGCTGGACGTTCTGGATCACGTCCAGGCTGAACACGTCCACGCCGGTGACGACGGCGAGGTCGGTCTCGCCGTCCGCGATCATGCGGCGGGCGTTGCCGATCTGGACGGCGGAGGACGCGCAACCGCACGACACGGTGAAGCAGGGGCCGCTCGTACGCATCAGCGCGCCTTGGACCAGCGCCACGTCGGAAGGGGTGAGTCCCTGCTGGGCCCTGACGAACAGCTCCATCGCCTGGTGCGGCGAGATGGTGCCCGCGTCGGCGTGCAGGACCTCGAGGTAGCTGGCGACGTTGGCGTCGATGCCCCCGCGCCCGACCAGGACGGCGGCGTTGGTGAGGTCGCCGTCCCCGATGCTCAGTTGGGCGTCCGAGCAGGCTTCCACGAGGGACACCAGCCCGTAGCGGTGCGCGTTGGTGTAGTGCTGGGAGAAGATGCCCGGCAGTCCGGGCAGGCGCTCCGCGAACGCCGCGTCCGGCAGATCGACGGAGCCGTAGTAGACACCGTGGTGCTTGAGGCACGAGCGGCCGTTGGAGGCCACGTCCCAGACCTCGCCCGCGGTGAACAGCGGCTGCTCCTCGCCCGGCAGGCAGAACCCCATGCCGGTGACCACGGTGTCCCGCCCGCCGCTGCCGCCTCGCGGGCGCCGGCTGGAGGGCCCGCTCACGACGCGTCCTCACGGGTGCGGGGCTGACGCTCTGTCCGTACTCGTACGGGACGGTCGCTGGTCATTGCTCACCTCGGAGAGTGGGGGGGTGGGGCGGGGCGGCGCCGCGTCGGTGCGCGGCTCCCGGGGCCCGGCGCCGGTGTCGGATGCCGGGCAGGCGGTGGCGGGCGCACCTACTCGGCGATGGCGGTCCGGTACGACCACTGGTAGACGGGCATCAGTACGCCGCCGACGTCCTTGAAGTCCTGCGTGATCTCGAAGTGCTCATAGCCGTTCCCGCGGGGGATCCTCAACCGGATCTCGGCGCCCCCGGATTTCACTTCCCGAATCTCAGGAATGTCGCCAGGGCCGCCCTTGAGGAAGACAAGCAGACCGTTGGGCATACACTCATCCTCCCATTCGAGAACGCAGAAGAATTCTTCGAGACGATCAGCCGACCGGTTGACGGCGCACATCCGGAATACCCCCATGGAAAGCCGTTCAACCTAGGAACACCAACAGCGCATGAAGTGAGCCGGGGGCGCACTCGCGCCGCAGTCACCAGATCACGGGGACGCCCCGGAAGCCGTGATGCCGCCCGAACAAAGCCCCGATCCCGAATCACCGGCAAGAATAAGTATGAAAACTGCGCCACGCTCCCCGAGGCGTGCCGCGCCATGAGCATAACAGCAGGCCAGGGGGCTGTGCTTGCCGACTTTCGAATACGATCTCCCCAGTTTGTTGGCGCTCCCACCGTGATTACCTCCCGAATTCTCAAGAACTCCTCTACGGGACGTCCAGGAAGACCCTTGCCGGCGCTCACCTAAAATACCCAGTGGCAAGCCTTCGGTCGCTTTCGACTCCGCTCGGTGAGGCGTCAAAAAAGTTGTGCGCCCCCGATCCGACCTCATGCTCCCACCCTTATCGAGTTCCCTATTGCCACCCGATGGAGCCCGAACCTACCGTGAGGAAAACGCCTCCCCGACTTGGCCGCAACGGTCTTGTCAGGCGTTCGGAAGACGGAAAAGAGGAATCCTATGTCCCCGATTCTCCTCGCACTCGTCCCCTCGCAGGGTCCGGCGACCGGGGGTAGCCCCGTGCTCCTCGTCGGCACCGGACTGACCGGGGCCACGGCGGTCCTGTTCGGCGCCACCCCCGCGCTCAGCTACACCGTCCAGTTCGACGGCGCCATCTCGGCCGTCGCCCCGCCCGGGACCGGGACCGTCCCGGTCACGGTGGTCACGCCCTCCGGCACCAGCAACAACCTCAGCTACACCTACCAGCCGCCGACCCCGCCGACCATCCTCGCGCTCGTGCCGCCCATCGGCCTGGCCACGGGCGGTCTGCCCGTCCTCATCGTGGGCCACGGCCTGTCCGGTGCGACGTCGGTCCTGTTCGGCGCCACCCCGGCCTCGAACTTCACCGCGCTGGGCGACGGAGCCATCCTGGCCGTCTCGCCGGCCGGAAGCGGAACCGTCCCCGTCACGGTGACCACGCCCGCCGGCACAAGCAACGGCGCCTCCTACACCTACCTGTAGGACGGCGGCCGAACCGCCGGTCCGCGCGCGAACATGATCCGGCGGGATGAGAACAGTGAGCTCCGACAGCAGGCGCTGTCGGAGCTCACTGTTCGTCGGACGCTCGGCCATGGGCGGGGTTCCGATGCCCGCGCCGCTCCCGAGAGGGGCGGCGGCCCTAGGGTGATGCGCCACAAATCGCGAGGGTAATTTCTACTCTGCTGGCGGATTGATCTTGGTGAGGAAGTCTGCGAGGGACGCGCTCGACCTGGTTGATCCAGGAGGAGTCGGTCGGGGTGAAGTGGACGTGGAAGCGCAGGTGCCTGGCCATTTGAAGGCGTCCTGCAGATGGGGCCTGAGATCGGACTTCTTCCAGATCCGCCCGATGGTCGACTTCGACAGGCCGGTCCGCTTGGCCTTCGAGGTCCGCGACCAGTGCGAATCCTTGCCCGGCGTCGACTCCAACGTCGCCACCACGACATTTTCGACCTGGTCGAGCAGGATCGACGACGGTCGGCCGGGCCTCGGCTCGTCCTGCAGCCCATCCAGCCGCTTGGCAACGAAGCGGGCCCGCCAGCGCTCCAAGCCGCCCCACTGCGATATCCGACATACCGTCAGCGCACGCAAGGATGATCCGGGCCCGCTCGGCAGCTCTCCGGTCCCACGGCCCCGCCTGACACACCAACTCGGCACGCTCGTCCTCAGACAGCGTGATCACCACGGCAGAAGGCCCAGGATGCGACACCCAAATAGGATCGCAACTTACCCTCGCGATTTTGTGGCGCATCACACTAGATCACCGGTGCGGCGATGTAGGTGTAGGTGAGGCCGTTGCTGGTGCCGCCGGGGGTGGTCACGGTCACCTGCACCGTGCCCGAGCCCGCGGGCGCCGTGGCGACCAGGTTGCTGTCCGACACGGCGGTGAAGGCGGCCGGCGCGGACCCGAAGGCGACCGCGGTGGCAGCGCCCAGCCCGCTGCCCGTCAGCGTGACCGTGTTCCCGCCCGAGGTCGGCCCCGCTGCGGGAACCACGCTCACCAGCTGGGGAACGGGAACGTAGGTGAACGCCACACCGTTGCTGGTGCCGCCGGGCGTCGTCACGGTCACCTGTACCGTGCCCGACCCCGCCGGAACCGTCGCGGTGATCTGCGTCGCCGACACCACCGTGAACGACGAGGCGTTGACGGCACCGAACCGCACCGCCGTCACCCCCAGCAGATTGCTTCCGGTGACGGTGACGGTGGTTCCGCCGAGGACGGGGCCTTCGCCGGGGACCACAGCGGTGAGCTGGGGGTTGCTCAGGTAGAAGTAGGGCACGGGGAGGCTGGTTCCGCCGGCCGTGGTCACGGTGACGCCGGACGGCCCCGGCCCCCCGGCCGGCACGGTCGCGGTGATCTGCGTCGCCGACACCACCGTGAACGACGAGGCGTTGACGGCACCGAACCGCACCGCCGTCACCCCCGTGAACCCGCTCCCCATCAGCATGACCGTGTTGCCACCAGACGCCGGCCCCTGGGCCGGGACGATCGTGGCCACCACCGGTGCGGCGGTGTAGGTGTAGGTGAGGCCGTTGCTGGTGCCGGCGGGGGTGGTCACGGTCACCTGCACCGTGCCCGAGCCCGCGGGCGCCGTGGCGACCAGGCTGCTGTCCGACACGGCGGTGAAGGCGGCCGGCGCGGACCCGAAGGCGACCGCGGTGGCAGCGCCCAGCCCGCTGCCCGTCAGCGTGACCGTGTTCCCGCCCGAGGTCGGCCCCGCTGCGGGAACCACGCTCACCAGCTGGGGAACGGGAACGTAGGTGAACGCCACACCGTTGCTGGTACCGGCGGGGGTGGTCACGGTCACCTGTACCGTGCCCGACCCCGCCGGAACCGTCGCGGTGATCTGGGTGTCTGACACCACTGTGAACGACGAGGCGTTGACGGCACCGAACCGTACCGCCGTCACCCCCGTGAACCCGCTCCCCGTCAGCGTCACCACCGACCCCGCCGCCCCCGACGCCGGACTGACCGAACCGATCACCGGAGCAGCGACCGCGTACGTGAACGCCACCCCGTTGCTGGTACCGGCGGGGGTGGTCACGGTCACCTGTACCGTGCCCGACCCCGCCGGAACCGTCGCGGTGATCTGCGTCGCCGACACCACTGTGAACGACGAGGCGTTGACGGCACCGAACCGTACCGCCGTCACCCCCGTGAACCCGCTCCCCGTCAGCGTCACCACCGACCCCGCCGCCCCCGACGCCGGACTGACCGAACCGATCACCGGAGCAGCGACCGCGTACGTGAACGCCACCCCGTTGCTGGTACCGGCGGGGGTGGTCACGGTCACCTGTACCGTGCCCGACCCCGCCGGAACCGTCGCGGTGATCTGCGTCGCCGACACCACTGTGAACGACGAGGCGTTGACGGCACCGAACCGTACCGCCGTCACCCCCGTGAACCCGCTCCCCGTCAGCGTCACCACCGACCCCGCCGCCCCCGACGCCGGACTGACCGAACCGATCACCGGAGCAGCGACCGCGTACGTGAACGCCACCCCGTTGCTGGTCGCCCCCCACCACCACGCCACCACGGTTACCTGTACCGTGCCCGACCCCGCCGGAACCGTCGCGGTGATCTGGGTGTCTGACAGCACCGTGAACGACGAGGCGTTGACGGCACCGAACCGCACCGCCGTCACCCCCTCGAACCCGCTGCCCGTCAGCGTCACCACCGACCCCGCCGCCCCCGACGCCGGACTGACCGAACCGATCACCGGTATGTTGTGATCAACCATGACATACCTCCATAGGGTTGTGCAGTCTCCGAGTTGACGGATGTCGTGCGTGCGCAAGCGGCTTCAGAGAGTCGGTTGTTCGCCTGGGGATGCGCGACGACGGGCGCCGAGGCGGGGAGCCCCGGTCGACGGAGGAACATCGACCGGGGCTCGTCAGGGGTGCGTCGCTGGGCGGGTCAGGCGGAACAGACCGGCTCGTCCCAGCGAAGGAGATCGCCGCCATCCGCCCGGTCGCCGTTGTCGGAAGCCTCCCCGGGACGGCCAAGACGCCGTCCTCGGCCGATCCGCCCCCGGCGCCGCCGGTGCTTGCCGCGGACGGACTCGGTCGAGCGCATCACGGAGGAGTTCCGTTCGAAGGTGTGGCCGTTCTCGGCCGCGGTCGCGCGCTCCGTCCTCGACGGTCCACCCGCAGGTTGACGGCTCACCAGCACCGTCGGCACGTACCACCCCAGCAGATGACCCCAGCACCACAGCGCTGAAGTCGTCCGTCGGCGGTCCGGGGGAGGGGGGCCAGCAGACCACCTGTCCGCCGCACGGGCCAGCACACCTCGGAGCCTTTGGATCGCTTGCATGACGCCTCCTGGCGTATGTAAGCCGCCGCATCCGCCGGCACCGCTGAGACGGTGCCGGCAGATGGATCCACGTCCTCCACGGGGGTGCCCATCGCCAGCCGTACGTCCCCCCGCCGCCTGAAGCAACAGCGGGCGCCGACTGCGCGCTTCCCCCGGGAGGGATGGGCGGCCCGCCGGTTGGATACGGAAAAGTAATCCAGAGCCGTGAAATCGGTGACAAGCCTTCCGACCTTCTTTCACTCGCTTGGCGCAGCGCCCGGCCGTCTCCCGAAATCCGGGAAACGGCCGATTCCGTAGCGCGCGACCCGACGCCGATCGGCGAAAACGGACCCCCTTTGGGGAATTTTCACGCTGATTCCCCACCCGGCGGGATCGCGACTTCCCGACCCGGGGTTGCGCCGCGGGATCGAGCCGGGCGGGACCTGCGCGAGGACGTCGAAGATTCACAGCGGGCCGGGGCGACCGGCCTCACAGCCGTGTCATCCCCGGCACGCCCGGCACCGTCCAAGTCGCTGACCTGAGAAGTCACGCCAGTGACCCCGGGTCGGCCGTCCGCCGGAGGATCCGGCCACAAAGCCGGGACCCCGGGGACGTCATGTGACGTTGCGGGTGATGTCGACGAAACGCGAGTAGAGGCCCTGGAACGCGACCGTCGCCGTGAATGTGCCGTCCATGCGGTTCTTGGCCACGATCAGGTTCGCCTCGCCGGCGCGCGGAGAATCCTTCGCGTAGGCGGCCTCCCGGTGGAGCAGGATGGATTGCGTTGGCATTGGCCTCGATGCCACCGGATTCCCGCAGGTCGGCCATGGCGGGTTTCTTGTCCGCGCGCTGCTCGACGCACCGGTTGAGTTGAGCGGCCACGACCACCGGAATGTTGAAGGACTTCGCGAGTATCTTGAGGCCGCGGGCAAGTTCGTCCACTTCGGTCGTGCAACTGGTGGCCTGGCCGGTCTCGGGGGTCATCAACTGCAGGTAGTCGACCAGGAGGCGGCCGGGAGCCGTCCCTGGGACTGCAGGCGGCGCAAGCAGGGAACGCAGCCGGGGGACGGTGACCTCCTCGCTCGTGTCGACGGCCAGCGGAGGGACGCCGGCCAGGGCGATGGCCCGCAGCCGCCGTGCCTCCTGCTCCTCGTTCAGCGTGCGGTCGCGGATGCCGTGCAGGGGGACAGGGGCTTCGGCAGCGACCAGGCGCTGGATCACCTGCGTATGCGTCATCTCCAAGCTGTTCAGGTAGACCGGGATGGCATCCGGGCAGAGCAGCATGCTGCCCAGCACGGACTGCTCGGCCGAGAGGTCCTGTGGGGGCCGGCGTTCCGCCTCCCGTTCCTCTTCCCCCCGGTGGCGCCGGCGGCCCGGGTCCGTCGGTGGCAGGCGCGGGGAGGCTTGCGGAGGGATCGTCATGGCGGTCTCCTGTCATGGCGAGGGGCGGGCCGGCAGGGTCACGGGCGCCGCCTTCCTGCTCTCCGGCGCGCGGGACCGGCCGGTCAGGTGCTGCTGGGAACCAGTTGCGCGGCGGACGTGCAGGCACAGCGATCCGCGGTCTCCATGCCCGTTGACGCGGCTGAAGACCCAGCCTTCGTCGCAGTCTCCGCAGAACGACCGGAGGGTCGGCGGCCAGGTGCTTCGGAAGCCCGGCTCGGCCGGAGCACCGGCGTACTGGGCTTTGGTGGCCTCACCCAGGCCCACCCAGGACAGCTGCTAGGTTCCCATCCATGTCGCGACCGCGACCAGCCAGTTCACCGGCCGGCCCTGCCGCACCAACGTGGTCGCTGCCGCGGTGAAGTCGCGCAGCGCTGTCGCCCGGCGGTGCGGGCCGAAGCCCGCGGCCTTGCGTGCGTTGATCCAGGGCGCGACGACCGCTGTACCCGGGCGTCCTCGCGGCGGTTTCGCCGTTGTCCCCGAACCGTCCGGGAGCGGTTCCCGGATCGGCCGTGCCGGTCTTCTTCCGCCTCCCCACCGCCGGCTGCGCTGCGGACGGACCAGAAGAGGAGTGGACTGAGTTAGAGGACAGAGTTGGGGTGCTTGAAGCACCCGGGTCGAAGGCGTCGTTCACTGGCGAATGCTCGAGGACCCAGTCCACGGCCAGAAAACCCATCGCGGCACTCGGCCTCCGCCCGATCGCGGCGCCCACGGCCGCCGGCCCGTGTGCGATCGGGCGGCCGGCTCCGTTCCCCGGGGGCCGGCGGGGAACCGGGCGGCGGGTACGACGGGACGAGGCTGCCCGGGCGCGGCCGATGACGGTCCCGCCCGGGCAGCCGGCCTCGTCGGCCGTGCGGTCCGTTGGCCAGTGGCCTGACTTCCGGATCAGATCCCCGGGCCGGCGAGGTACGTGAACGCGCCCACGGCGGTCGCGCTGCCGCCCGCGCTGGTGACCGTGACGTCGACGGCCCCGGCGGTGCCGGGCGGCGTGACGGCGGTGACGACGGTGTCGCTGACGACGACGAACGGGGCCGGCGTGCCGCCGAAGGTGACCGACTGGGTGCTGCTCAGGGAGGTGCCGGTGATGGTCACCGGGGTGCCGCCGGAGGTCGGGCCCACGCCGGGAACGACAGTGGCCACGGTGGGCGCGTCCACGTAGGTGTAGGTGAAACCGTTGTTGGTTCCGCCCGCAGTGGTCACGCTCACCCCGACCGATCCGGCGGCCGTGCCCGCGGGCACGGTGACGGTGATGAGGCCGTCGCTGACGACGGTCGGTGTCGCGGTGTTGGCCCCGAAGTTCACGGCGGTGGCGGTCGACAACCCCGTGCCGGTGATGGTGACGGCGTTGCCGCCGGCCAGCGGCCCGGAGGTGTCGCTGAGCGCGGCCTTGAACGGCGCGCCGACGTAGTAGAAGGTGAGCGGGTTGCTGGTGCCGCCCGGGGTGGTCACGGTCACCTGGACCGTCCCGCTGCCCGACGGCGCGATGACGGTGACCGAGGTGGCGGTGTTGGCGGTGATGGTGGCCCGCTTGGAGCCGAAGTGCACGGCCGTGGCCCCGGCGAGGTTGACGCCGGTGATGGTGACGATGGTTCCGCCGCCGGTCGATCCCTGGTTGGGGGAGATGGGCATGACTGCCTCCTTGAACGAGGTGGGTGAAGGCCGCGACGGCGGGTCCAGGAGGATCGCAGGTTACGCACGGTGCGGGTCGGACCAGGCCCCGGCGGGGACGCAACGGACGGCCGAGGCGGTGAACCGGGCGCCGGTTGCGGGCCGGTCCACGGGTGTGGCCGGGCCGCTTTCCGGGCGTGAGGACGAGACCGTCCTGGATGGATGTCGCCGGTCGCGGTGGCGGGCGGATCGTTCACGCCCCTGCCAGGGGAGCCCATGGCGCCACGGTAGTGACCGGCCGCACGGCAGGCCGACGCCCCACTCCCCCGGAGAGGATGGGCGACCCACCGGATTGGAGCTTCCAGTAACCCATTGAGGTGACAAGCAGGCAAGGCACTTGACGTGACATCACCCGATTGGCGGCACGTTGCGGCTGGGAGTACGGCCCGCCCGGCGTGAACGCCCGGCCGCGCCGGACGCGCGGACCTTCCCGGCCGCACCGGCGGGGCCGTCCGTGGGTCGGTCCCATGGCGGCCGGGTGCGCTTCCGGTGTGCGGCGCGCAGGTCCAGGACGTGTCAACTGCCGTTGACGCCCGGCCCGGCCGACGTCCGGGCACGGTAGCGGACGGGGGGCGTGCGGGTGCGCGCGCACATCCGCATATGCCACTGACCTTTTCTCCGAGCGGCGGTGCCGGCCGTGCGACCGTCCGGGATCGCTGCCGTGCGCGCCACGGCACGCCGGGCAGTGGCGCGACGGGCGGCCGGATGCGTGCCCGGCCCGGAATTCAGGGGAGGACCGCGAGCGCCGGCGCGCCCGCAGAGGTCTATTCCAGTCGACCCTCCTCGTGTGCTTGCGAAGATTGTCAAGCATTCGACAGTCGAGATCCAGCCACTCTTTGGCTGACCTTCGCGTGCGGCTTGACATGACATGCGCGAGGCCTTTGCCAATTGAGTGCAGCGCGATTCGCTCACTCAAATTACACAGCAATCGGCGACGTCTTGAAAAATCCTTTCTGCTCCCACCTCGGGATTTCGTGTATATTTCCTGGCTTCCAATGGGCCCCACGAGGGGGCCGTAATCCGTATCGAATCCCTACAGGAGCAAAATTGCTGACCGGAGAGGAATACATCAACATCTGTGCCCTGCGATCCCGAGGATTGTCCATCGCCGCAATCGCCCGTCTCCTCGGCCGCGACCGCAAGACGGTGAGCTCCTATCTGAGCGGGAAGCGCACGGTCGGGGTCCGCAGCTCCGGCTGGGGCGAGTTCGAGCGGTTCATCCCCTACTGCCGCCAGCGACTGCAGGACGATGCCCACTTCGAGGCGTCGGCACTGTTCGCCGAACTCGTCGAGCTCGGCTACAGTGGCGGCTACTCGACCTTCACCCGCGCCCTGCGGACCCATCAGCTGCGTCCCAGGTGCCCGCTGTGCCAGCGTCCGCCCCGCACCCGCCCCGCTCGGCAGGACGACGCGGAGGAAGTGCACTTCCGCTGGTTCGTCTTCTGCGACCCCCCTGCGGACTGGGGTAGCACCCACGCCTGCGTCCTGGTGGGACGCCTGACCCGCTCCCAGGGCTGGAGCGCGGCGCTCGCGGAGCAGATCGATTTCGGCCACCTGGTCGGCTCCGTCGACCGGATCCTGCGCCAGTTCGGCGGGACCGGCTGGCGCTGGCGCTTCGACCGGACGCAGCCGATCCACTGCCCGGGAGGCGGAAAGTTGACCACGGCGCTGGGCAGGGTCGCGAAGCACTACGGTGTCGTCTCGGATCTGGGTCTGGCGCGGCAGGACGCCGACGACGAGGCGATCGGGCAAGCGCTCGCCCTGTGGTGGCGGACCCGCGGTGCGGACACCGGCCCGCTGGAGGCGCAGGAGAGCCTCGACAGGTTGGCCAGGCTCATGCACACCCGCCAGGTCTCGGCACGGGGCGGCCACGACGGAAGCACCGTGCCGCCCACGCCGGTCCTGCTCGACCTCCCCCGCGACCCGTACCCCGCCAGGATCAGCGTGACCCGCACGGTCTCGGCCAACAGCATGGTGTCGTACCGGGGAAATCTCTACGCGGTTCCGCGGCATCTGCACGGCCACACCGTGGAAGTGCGCCGAAGGCTCGGTGACCCCCTCCTGGCGATCGCGGCCCCTCGTGGACGGGTGATCGCCCAGCATTCACTGGCGCCCGACGGTGCCAGCCTGTCGGTCATCGGCCATCGGCACGGGATCGGTCTCGAGCGCCCGCTCCCGGTGCCGAGGCCGGCCTGCACCAGCAGGATGTACAGTCCGCCGTCCGCCGAAGCGCTCGCGGCGGCCGAAGCGCTCCGACAGGACGCCCGCCAGGAGGACGGATTAGAGCCCGGTCGACAGGCCGGCGGTTCGTCGGCGCGCCGGTCCTGGCGGTGGACGGGCGTTCTCGACCGGATCCGGAAGGAGCCCACCGAGGACGAGGAGCACGTCCGTTCCGAAGCCGTGATCCACCTCGCCGCGCATCGGCAGCACGACCCGACGCCGTACCGGCGAAGCCACACCGGCTCGGTGAGGCACCCGGACCGGACGAGATAGCGCGTACGACGGCCCTAAGCCTGCCGGACCCTGCACCGGACGTGATCACGTCCGGTGCAGGGTCCGGCAGGCCGCGCCCGAGGATGCGTGCGGTCGCGGCCCCCGTCCTGCGCGCGGCCGACCGGCGCCGGGTAATTTCACAGACCGGCGGCAAGTAAAACGCCGGGAATTGCTAACCGAATTCCCCATCCCGCCCTTCCGGGTCCCGGACGCCGACCTTCCTGATAGTGACCCGGATGGAGTAGCGCAACTTTTGTATGAAGACTACGGAATTCGCCTTGGATTGCCGGAACATCAATTCTTCGCACCACCCTGCCCGTCCACACGCCCTGCCATCCGCGCTCGGCGGTGCATTACGTTCCGTCCATGCCGGCGCCCGTCGGCATGAAACGCTTCTTTTCGGAGGGGATTCGGATGGCCCGTTCTCGTCTCGCCGCTGGCATCGTCGCCGTCGTCATCGCAACCGGCGCTGCACTCGCCATCGCCCCAGCGGCCCAGGCCGCGGAAGCCCCCGTGCCCCAGGTGTCGGCCTGTGCCGCCGATCTCGCGGCCGCGCTCGCCAGCAACGCGGCGGCCATCGACGCCGACGTCGCCGGTGACACCGCCGGCGCCAGCGCCTACAACCTCCACACCCTCGTCATCCTGGCCGGAGCGAGGCACGACTGCTCCTGCCAGCACGCCCAAGTCCGCGCGGACATCATCGCTGCGGCGACCGACAGCGTCCACGCGGCGGTGTCCAACTCGGTCGGCGACTCCGCTGCTGCACTGGACAGCGAGGACGCCGTGACGGCCGAGTTGACGGAGGCCCTGGAGATCGTCGAGTACTCCGAGGTGTGAGGTCTCGCGGCGTACGGGTACCCGTTGTCGACCTGCTCGGGTGCAGGGCCCCGGCGGTCGGGCCGCGTCGTGGAGCCGTCCGCTTCACAGGCGCGGCACGACGGCGCCGACGCCGGTCGACAAGGCCTCGGCCTTCGAGGCGGCCGCCGAATTCGGCCCGCCCTTCGGAGACCGCCGTTGCCCGCATGGTCCGCGAAGGCCCGCCGGCGACCGGCGAGGTGGGTGCCGTCCCCACCTCGCCGCACGGCCTCACGACACCGTGCGGACGCGAGGAGTCCCCGGTGAAACCCGGGCTTCGCAGGTGGGGTTCCAGGTCTCCAGCCGGCGTGGGCGGCTTTCGTCGATGCCGAGTAACGCGAGCAGATCGGCCTGGATGCCGCAGATGATGAGGATTGTGGGTGGGTCGGTGGCGGTGCCGTCCGCAGTCGAAGGCTGGAGAGGTGGTAGAAGATCATTCGGCCGGTGGGGCGTACAGCCCGGTTGTCGGGGTAGAGGCCGCGCATCTTCTGGTTGTCCCCGTGGACTTGGCGGACTTGGCGTTCAATCAGGCAGAAAACCGGCAGGGCCACGCAGATCACGGTGATCAGGGCAGTGTGCAGGAACCTGGGGGGCCACAGCGAGGTGGCCCTTGAACTCGCCGAGCGCGAGTGGGTTTGCGCTCCCGCGCGGTGCGCTGCGCGGTGGCGTTGGCGGTGGAGTGCGCCAGGATCCGGCGCAAGACCACCGGCGGCGTAGACATCGTTGGGCTGCAGGGCACGGCGCGACGAACCGGACGCCGGCGGCCAGCAGGGCGGTCACGTTCGGGTAGGAGATCAGTTCGGAGTCGCCGACCATCAGCAGGTCGCGTTGCGCAGACAACTTCCGCAGAGCGGTCATCGCGCCGACCACCTGGGCGACCTCGGCCGCCCCGCCGCTGTAGGCGCGGTGGAACACCGGGATGCCACCCTCGCCGGTGACCGCCGGCCCGGCCTGGATCTGCTTGAGATCCGGGCGCCCGTCCTTCGGGTGCCCGTGCCTGGCCTGCGGATACCCCTCCACCTGCGCCTCGTAATCCCCGTACCCTCGTAATCCCCGTACAGGGAGAGCGAGGTCATGTCCCAGCGCAACTGGGCGCAGTCGATGCCGAACTCGGCGATCGCCTGACCCCCGACCGTGCCGATGATCTGCTCGACGTGCGGCGCGATGGCGTCCAGCGCCCGGCCGAGGTCCAGGCCGCGAAGAAACTCGGCAGAGGCAGGCAGAGCGCCCAGACGCCTCTCCACCACGGGGGCAATGGAGACCTCCATCCGAGGAGGCGCCGCACCCGTGACCGCTCAGAACTGGAACGCGATATCGACACGCCCCATCAACCCCACCCCGGGTACCGGCCAGACCACCACGTCATTACAAAGAAGCATGCGCAGAGGACGGGGTGAAACGGGACCGGCCCGCCCACCGAGTGCGCGGTCGTGGAGCCGCGCGACTGCGGGCGTGACCCGGTGCACGGCCCGCCGATGCATCGGCGTCCTGCTCGTCTCCCGGGGCTTCGCACCCTTGAACCGCGCTGCCGCCCGGGCCCCGCGCCCTTGCCCCGGCCGGTCGACCGGCCACGGACGCCGGCATCCTCCCGCAGACACCCCGGGCACCTGCCTCCGGAGGTGCCTGTCACTGCTGGGGCTGGCGGAACAGGTCCTGCTGCGTGACGCCGTCCGCGAACATGGCGTTCTCACTCAAGCTCGCGAGCAGGTCGAGGACAGCGGCGAGCGGCTGGTATTCCGTGCGGACGGCCGGGCGCTCACCGCACTCCTTCAAGTGCTCCCAGAGCGCGTGGAAGTAGTCCTCCAGCTCCAGACGCGCGTTGAACTGCGCGCTGAGCCCTTCGGAATCGAGGCGACGCAGGCCGTCGCGGTCGAGCCGGGCCACCGAGTTGATGACGCTGTTGACGATCTCACGGCTCTCGATGCCTGAGCTGGACATGGGTTCTCCTCACGATGTGCGCGGTGGAAGACCGGGGCTGACGCTCGATGCGCCGCCCGGCCCGGCTGGATCGCGACCGTCCCGCAACGGTCAGCACGCTGCGGCGCTCTGACCGGACAGCGGGACGGCGGCCCACACCGAGCAGCTGCCGTCCGTACTGAGCCGCACCCCCCAGTCCTGCGAGTAGTCCGCGACGAGCGCCAGACCCCTGCCGTGGTTCTCGTCCGGCGTGGCTCGGCGCAGCTGCGGCAGCGCGGAGGTCTTTCCCTGGTCACGGACCTCCAACAGGAGCTGGTCCGCGGTCCGGCGCAACCAGGCGGTGATGTGCGCGCTGTTGGAGTGTTCGAGGGCATTGGTGACCAGTTCGGAGATCACCAGCAGGACGGCGTCCCGGGTATGGCCGGCCCGAACGCCCTCGGCGTCCAGCCACAGCCCTGCCAGCCGCCGGGAGATCGGTACCGCGCGGACCAGGGACGGCAACCTGAAGGACAGCGGACGGCCTCTGACCAAGTGTCGCAGGACATCTTCGGCGAGAGCTCCTGCCAGCCGTCCATCGATCTCTGCGGTGGTCAGTGGAATCTCCTCCTCGGTGAACGGCGGGACCGCTTCTCGGCTCACGAGCCGAATGCGGCTGCCGGTGCGGTTGCTCGTGGCTTTCGCGTCCCGGTCCACGCCCGGGGCCCGGGGCTCATTCCCTTCGGCGCGCAGCCGGCCGAGTGGAAGTAAATCAGAAATAGATTATTCGCGGGGAGCTATCCGCCGCAAGAAAAGGGGGCGCATTTATGCAATGCAGCGCCTAGTGTGAAGGTAGGAATAGCTCACGCCGTCGATGATCCGGCGAAATGAAACGGCTTGTTTCGTCCCCTCGGGCCCGGATTTGACGGCGAATGGCGGCGGGCCATTGGTCCCGGCAATCAGTGGAGCCTTTTGGGGCAAACTTCCTCCGGGTGCACAAGGGTGGCCGGCGACTCGCTCACGGAAATTCCGCACCGACCTGGCCGAAATCAGCCGTTCCGCATGTGCGCGTCGCGGCCGGGGAAAGCGTCCTGGTGGGGATTGCGCTGCAGGACCGGCCAACCTCGGCCGGAGGACCGGCGCGCCGACGCACGGGCGACGTCGCGAGGCGAAGCCCGCCCCGGCCGTGCGCCGGTCAACCCGACGTCGCACCGACGTTGGAGGCACCGTCGACGAGGGGCGGCCTCCAGTGGCACCGTCACCGCGAGGAGCTGCGCCGCAGGCGCATCCCCGAGAACGATCTCGCCTGAGGAAGTGTTGGGTGATTGATCAACTTCATGGCGTGATCCGCTGGTGGTGATCTTTGCGTCGGGCTGACCGCGAAGATCACCGTCATGTGTGTCGCCTGAAAGCCTTTCTATGACTCGTCGTTGACGGATTCTCAGTGGGCGGTGATCGAGCCGCTGCTGCCGATGCGGGATCCGCGCCGGGCGGGTCGCCGGCTGAAGTTCCCTCGTCGGCTGATAGTCGACACGGTCTTGTCTGTGCTGGTCAGTGGCTGCGCCTGGCGGCTGGTGCCGCACGACCTGGCCCCCTGGGACGCGGCTTGCCGGTGGTTTCGCGTGTGGGCGGCGAACGGCATCTGGGACCGGGTCCACGACGCGCTGCGCGACCGGGCCCGGGTCGCGGACGGCCGGGGCCCGCAGCCCTCGGCGGCGGAGTGCTTCTGCCGGCTCTTGCGGAGACGACCCGACGCGGGCCGGTGCGATGAGACTCGCACCGGCCCGCGGATCCAATTTCCTCGAACGGGGTACGGCAGCGCGCCACTTCAGCGACTAGGCGCAAGCCGGAAGCGCTGGCAGACACCGCAGCTGCTTACCCCCGGAGAGGATGGGTGACCCACCCGGTTCGGATGCACCCAGTTACTCATCAGGCCGAAATAGCCGCAATCCCCCGACCGGTCGATTCACCCGTACGGTCGAGCGCGCCGGAAGTACAAAACGCTTGTGCGACCGGACCGGAAGCCCTTCCGTAGGAACTTTTCATATCCCGATCCGTCCGCTCGGAAATTTGGACACCATATCCGGAGGCGACTGCCCGTTGATCGCGGAATACCACGTGCGGGAACCGGCCGGGATCAAACGGCGGCGATCACGGCACAATGACCGCAGGCTCGATCGGAATGGCAGGAGCCGGACCCGGGGTGAGGATCCCGTCGGGCTGTCCCCGCCCCCGCGTCGGCCTCTGGCGCCGACGGGCAACCGGCGGACCATCGGAGAGGTGGACCCGGCGGGGGGTTCCGCGGTGGCGTCTCGCAGGCACGGCCGCGCTGCGGCGGCCGTGCCGGTCTTCCCCGCATCGGGTCGGCCGTCCCCCCGCGGAGCGGGATCGGACGCCGCTACGGCTTCCGGGGGCGCGTCACGGGGCCCGGTCCCATGTCCGGGCACCTGGCCGACGTTTCTCCGACCGGCGGCCTCGTGAGTGGAGGCCCCGGTGGCGCCCCGCCGGTGGCGAGCGGCGTCGGCGGGGCGGGCCGTCGGCAGAGCCTCGCCACCCTGGGCACAGGTCCGCTCCCGCTCGAGCCGGCGAGCAACGAGCCGCCGGCGAAGGATTGTTCCTTCCGACTCGTCACCCCCTGCCGCCGACCGGTCGGCGGGTCCGCTCGCACCGGGCGCGACCCGCATCGTGAGCGGGTCTGTCGAGGGTGGCGCGTGGCCGGACGGCTCCCACTGTTCCCGAAGCCGGCGGCAGGCGGCAGCGGCGGCGGCGGGACCGCAGGAACGGCAGGTTTCGGGATCGTCGGCGTCGCGGGCGACCAGGGGCCCGCGGCAGAGCGCGCACTCAGGGCTTCGGACCGGCCTGCTCCCGGTGACCGTCTCGCTCGCCCGGTCGACGACCTTGATCAGCCAGGGCAGCGGGGAGACCACCGAGGACCACGGCACGGCGCCGACCGGCTCCCTGCGGCGCGCGAACTCCCACGCCGACTCAAGGGCTTCGAGGACCACCGCACCGTGGATATCGGGGGATGTGCCGTAGTCGGCGAATGTTGCGACGATGTGCTGAGCGAGAAGGTCGAGCTGCCGCTCGGTCAGCCGGTCCGCCAGTTGCCTCGGCAGGCGGCTCAGGGCCGACGACGCGGCTTGCCGGCCCCATCGCTTCTGCTCGTCGGTCACCGACCGGATCGTCTTCCGGTCGGTCTGCCGTCCGTCGCGCCTTGCCGGGCCTGCTGCGTCCCCATCGGTTCCCGCCGCGTGGTCTCGCGCGCGGGTGCGCACGGTTGCCGGTTCGCGGGACGGACAACCGCCCACGACCGCAGGCGTGTTCAGCAGGTCATGTTGGGAGGATCGTGTTTCTGCCACCGAATAGGGGGTGGCCAGTGTCACCGGAGCGGGGGGATCGGCTGTCACCGAACCGGCGGCCTCCCGGCAAGGGTCGAGCGAGTCGCCGTGACGGGAATCCGGTCCGGTGGCGAGGACCCCAACACCGTCGCCCGCGGACCCGCCCGCGGATCGCGGCGCGGGGACGTGCCCGCTCGGGAGGGACTCCGGCTGCCCGTTCGGTACGCGCAAGGGCACGGGATGGACG
Source organism: Streptomyces sp. CBMA123 (assembly GCF_014596465.1). Classification (GTDB taxonomy): domain Bacteria; phylum Actinomycetota; class Actinomycetes; order Streptomycetales; family Streptomycetaceae; genus Kitasatospora. Next base: position 41,930 of record NZ_MECK01000013.1, read on the forward strand.
ACGTATCTGTACGCCCTCCTCCCGCCGGCTCGTCGGCTCACCCACCCCTGGGCCAGGAGTTCGGCCACCGCTTCACGGGCCGTTGCCTCCTTCATCCCGCACTCGCGCGCGATCCGCACGACGGGAGTCGGTTCGGGGAAGTGCTGCCGCAGGGTGAGCAGGGCATAGACCTTGAACCGGGTGCCGGCCAGAGACGCCCGGGCGTACGAGCCGACGCACACGGTCAGCTCGTCGTCGGCAGGCGGACGGACGCGTCGGTTCATGGTTCCGGTGGCAGGATTCCGAGTCGCTCGAACCAGGTCCTTGGCCTTCGCTCTGGCGATCAGACGGTTGACACCGCCCCGTGACAGCCCGAGCTGCCGCCCGAGGGTCTCGTCGGCAGCGAAGCAGAATCCCGACTTCCAGCCGTAGTCCTGCACCAGCGTCACGACCCGGATCAGGTCGCCGGTCAAGTCCCTGTCACTGAGCCACACCGCCGGGAACCGGGTGGCGGGCAGGCCGTCCCGCCCAGGGCCCTGGGCCCGCCCGCGAGCAGGCCCGGGGCCCTGGGCCCGCTCCGTGCACGCAGCGCCCGAGTACGGCGGGCTCACGGAGCACCGCCGAAAGCCCGACGCCCGCCCGCTTCGCTGCCCGGCCCGCCCGGCCGCCCGTCGACGCCCGGATCGGTCGACGGGCGACACGCCAGCCGTCCCGAAGGCGCCGAGACGACCCTTTCCCCGGCCGGCTCCATTCGAGCGGTGGTCACTCGCGCTCGAGATCCCGTTTGGGGAGGTCCTTTGAGGTTTCGCTCATTCAGATGCCTGCGTCCTCCCCAGGGAAGGACGGAACGGCGGATCACGACATGGGCGGGGAGCGGCTGGCAGATTCTGATTCGGTGATGCAAAATGGCAGTGCCTACTTACGGACGTGTGAGAAGGCAACAGCCCGTCAGGACACAGGTTCTCGCCTGATCCCGAGTGTGCGGACGGGCCGAGGCAGCGGTGAGTTTCCGTCGTCGAATCGGGCATGTGGTCGGCGACGACGGATACAGGGCGTTCAGACACCGAGGCATGTGATTGGTGCACAGACGGTGAAGGTCCGGTGGTGCGGACCAAGCCGTCTCCGTGCTGCTAGGTCACGTCAAAAGCTCCCCGCAGGGGGGCACGGTGATTGAAGAGGGTCGAATGAACGAGCAGAAGCGATCACAAGTGGTCGCTTCTGCCTGACGTGGTTTCGAGTCCTGGCGCCCTAGGGGTGATCTGGAACAGCGATGTCGCACCGGCTGCACCCGATCAGCCGTCCGGACTCACCGGACTCACCGAAGTCCGGACGGCTGATCCACGACTGAACCAAGTCTCGACCAAGAGTACTCCTCCCATCACAGAGTGTGAATACCTCTCGTGTACGACTCATCGCAGGGGCCCACTGGACCCGGCCACAGGCAGTAGTTCGTTCGAGTCGGCAAGAACGAACAGCTCGAACGCTTGGCAGTGGGGTTCGATCATCCGCCCGGAGCGTTACGCGTGACGGCGACGGCAGGACGCCGACGGCCATGATGCGGCATCCAGCGGTCCTGTCACCAGTCACCCGAAACGGGAAACGTGCAACCGGCCATTTCACGCACGCAATCCGAGCGTCTGTTAATCGGATGACCGAATCGGAAAGGGGCGCAGCGGCGGCCGTCCGGCCGACCGAAGGCCGGCTACCGAGCGGCTCCGCGCGCGGGTGCACCCCGCTGGGGAGAATTGCAAAGCATCCGGCACCGTTCGAGGCCCTCCCGCCATGAAAGAGGGGAAGCCGAGCGAGCGGACGGGGTCGCGCTCGCTTCGACCGTCCCCATCCGAGGCCAGCCGCAAGAACGCCGCACGCTCGGCAAGGAGCTCGGCGGCCTGGGTAAAAGCTCCGAGCGCCGGCAGCCTGAGCATATTTCAGGACACCCGGATGCCGTACATTTCCCGGCGATTAGCCCATCGTTGTCGGGGCATGAGTCCAACAACAGTCAAGCCGCGTCCTCCATTGCCGCTGGAGCGGGACCGGATCTGCAGTGTCGGTGACAACTGGCTATTCGTTCCGGACCGGACCAATCCCGCGGGCGACCTGGAAATCGGTTATCTCGTGAAGAACGGCGAACGCGTGGTGCTGACGCATTGCTCACGCCAGCTGGCCGAACTCTTCCGCATCCTGCGCCGACTCGAGTTCGAGTTCTCGACGCGGCTGCAACGATCAGAGGAATAAACGGGCTGATTGAGAGCGCCGGCCGCGATCCACGATGACGCATACAGGAGGACTGCTTTGTACGAGTCGACGGACATCGATTTCAGCCCCTACTACACGCCTGGATTCAACCCCGACGACGGGGTCATACACAACCGCTCACTCTGGCCGTCCGCCGGGCAGCTGTCCGCCGACCTGTCCTATCCGGTCGTCAACGGCTGGGCCGATCCGGGGATGCTTCCGCATTCTTCGAACGCGGAAGCGGTCGAGGAGGAGGCCGGCCTGCCGGCCATGGGGTTCCACCCCCAGTTGATCGCCGCCCGCCGGGAGCATCGCGCCCGCCCGGCACGCCGCCGACCCGACATCCTCGGATCCGTCATCGGATTCCTGACGCTGACGATCGTCACTGCGGTCTGCATCCTCGGTTGGATGATCTCCTACCACCCGCTGCGGGACGTGGCCCTTTCGCAGCTGCCGAGGGGTCTGTCCCAGTACTGGCCGGTCGTCGTCTACGGACCGTGGATGGTCGCCTCCCTCTCCGTTCTGCGTGCCGCGCTGGGAGGGCGCAGGATGGCGAACTCCTGGACGGTCATCATGGTATTCGCGGGCATCGCCAGCCTCCTGTGCATCATCAACACACCCTGCACGATGCCCGAGGCCGTCGTCGCGGGGCTTCCGCCGGTGACGGCTGTGGTGTCCTTGCAGCAGCTGGTGCGCCAGCTGCTCGTCGCCCGACAGGAGCCCCAGGAGGACCGTCGGCAGAAACCCTCGCACCGGGCATCTCGGTAGCACATGAACAACACGGCGCCTGCATTCTCCGCCCGTCCGTGCGGGAATCCGAAGATTCTCTTTCAGGGTCATCGCCGCGCGCATGGCGATGATCGGCAGGAAGCGGCCGCGACCGATCCGGGAATCCCCGGCGTCCCCGCCCCGACCGGCAGCCCGACCGCGAGTGATTGACGCGCGCTGGCACTCCCCTTCTCTGCCAGGAGGGGCGCCGCACTGTTCCAGGTCGGCACGCCACTGGATGCGGGCGGCGTCCGGCCGTTGCTCCAGATCGAGCACTGTCCCGGCTGCACCGTTCCCGATTTCGGTCCGGCAGCGACCACGGTTCACATGCCAGGCCCACCAAGCACGCTCTCACACCAACCTGCCGCCGATCCGCTGCCCACGCGGGACCCCACGATCGCTGCGCCCTCCTTCCTCCCCGCCCACGTTGCTGCTCGCTGGGCAACGGATCGGGCATGCCGAACCGAGCGCCCCTGGCGAGGCGGGTCACATCAGATTGGCCCAATAGGGTGAATCGTCCACCTTTCGGGTGACCTCACGTTTGGCGCGGGTAACTACGGAATGCGTGCGACGGGCTGCAGACCGTAGCCGCACCCGGGCGCTGAACTCATACGGCCGGTAACCATGCTCCGACGGAATTGAAAGGAACGAGACTCATGCTCCTCACTCTGCTCGGTAACATCGTGGCCTTCCTCGGCTGGCTGCTCTAGCGGTTGTCGACCCACCCGGCGGCGAGCCGGCCCCGTCCACGCGTTCGGTGACGGGGCCGGACTCACCAAGAGTCCGCCGCGACTCCGAGATGTCCGGTCACTGACGCCATCCCATGCCGCACGCCGGCCGGGCCTCGCCAACCGCGGCAAGCCGGCCCTGGTCGCGCAACGGCACCGTGACGGCCTCTCCGGGCGAGCGCGACCCCTCGGCCGCACAGGCCCTCGACAGCCCGGGACCGGCCTTCACCTCCACCGGCAGCGGGAACAGTTCCACAACCGGAAGAAGCCGGCGTCGCGTGCGGGCTGTTCGGGCGATCCCGTACGACCGACTCTTGTCACTCATTTGATGGTTTGTGTCACTTTGAGCAGTAGAACCGGTGGTCGCCCCCGTCGGCCTCTCCCCGCGGGGGGGGGTAGCACTGACCCCGGACGGAGGACGCGCCTCTGTCGCGAACCGGGCGTCGAACACCATCAGCGTGATCGACACCGCCACCACCACCGCCACTGGCAGCATCCCGGTCGGCAACGGCCCCGTCTGCGTCGCGGTCACCCCTGCCGGGAACCGGCTGTACGTGACGGACAACATCGACAACGCCGTCAGCGTGATCGCCCTGACGCTCGTGTCCGACCACGGCACCACCGCTGGTGGCACCATCGTGACCCCCCGAGGTCACGACCTGGCCGCAGCCACCTCGGTGCGCTTCGACGCCCGAACGGCCACCATCGAGTCCGCCACCGATACCACCGTCACCATCCCCGCCGTCCCGTCCCCCGGCCCAATCCCCGCCACCGTCATCACCCCGGCGGCAGCGCCGGCGGCCTGACCTTCGTCCACCTGGACATCCCCACCGTGAGTGGCGCCAGCCCCGCCTCCGGACCCACCGGGGTGGCCGCCGTCACCCTTACCGGAAACCACCTGGCCACCACCCAGGAGCCCACCTTCGACGGCACGCCCGCACGGTTCACCGTCGCCTCCGACCAGATGATCACCGCCACCGCCCCACCCCGCTGCCGACATCACCATCACCGTCACCACCCTCGGCGGCAGCACCAGCGACACCTGTACCTACCTCGACGCCCCGCCATCTGACCCTGCCGCCGACCCGGCCCGTCCCCGGGACGCGTCGCACGCCTGCGAGCCCCATGGCGGGGGTGACCAAGAGGACATCGACGCCCTGCTCGACGGCGTAACCCCGGTATGGCACGCCGCGGCAGATGCCGGCCGCGGCGTGCTCGGCGCGCACTTCATCCCCTGACGCGTTGGCACGGAGCGGAATCCGACGGGTCCCGCTGTGCACTGCGGGACCCGTGGTTACCGTTCGCGCTGGTCAGCCCGTCGAATGGCGACAACAGGCCCGCCCGGCAGACGTGATGCGCCCGGCTACCCCCGCTGCTGCGGGGAGAATCCGCCCCGTAGACCTTCCCCAACCCCATCCCGGGCTGATCCCCGCTCAGGCGGGGAGCACCACGGCAGAGGGCCGCGAGGCGACCGCGCAGCCCGGCAGCCGCCCTCCTACGCATCCGCCGTCGGCCGTACCAGCAGCAGTCCCGCGCTGTAGGAGCGGGCGCGGCCGACGCCGGTGGCGATGGTGCCGGTAAAGGCATGCGGGTCGGTGACGGTGAGGGTGCCCTTGATCTCGGCGGTCATCAGCTGGTCCTGGACCGAGGAGGCCGGGACCCGGCCTTCGTGATGCGGGCGCCGCCCGCTGCGTAAAGGCCCATCTCTCACTTCCTGCTGGGAGTCGGTTGTGCCAGCGTGATGCTCGCTCCCGGCGGTGCCTGCCGTCTCCTCCTCTCGAGCACCTGCCTGTCCGCGCGTCTTGAGCGGTGGTCACTGAGGGAGCGCAAGTCCCCCTCCCGGGGGCCAGCCCCCGGACCCCCGCTGGGGACTTCGGGTCCCCAGACCCCTTACGCTGCCGCAGTCCACTCCGTCCTCAGCCGGATGACACCGCCGCCAAGGCGGTGTCATCCGGCTTCCGGGCGGTGCTCCCTTGCCCCTGGCCCAAGTGGTTGCTCCAGTCAGTGGTGAATCAACTGGCTGGGCGCTCCCGCCTACCAAAAACGGTCCCGAGTGGCTGCTCAGTGGTTGCTGTAGAGACGAGCCACTGAATGCGCGCCGCCCGAGGGGGAGGCTGACCAGCACATCGCTCAGGTGACCCGGGAGCTGGGAGGCCGTTCGCGGCCGAGCAGCGGTATGCAACGGCGGGTTGCCCCGGGCTCCTGGTGCGGTGAGCACGCAGTGGCCTGGAGCCGGATGGCCAAGCACCCTGAGAGGTGCTCACGTCGCTGGCGTCGTTCAGTTGCAGAAGAGGCAGAAGAGCGCAGTAGGGCGTTGACCTGCGGAAATACCTTTCGAAGCCACGATCGCCAGATCTGCTACCCCGATCGAGGGGCTGCCAAGGCTGTCCATAGGACCGCGGTGAAGTGACCACAACCTCGTGGTGACCAGATCAAGAGATCTGGAAACCACGATCGTACGATCGTGATTCAGTGCCGAAAAATACATCTGCGGATGCCCTTGGAGGGCGGCGCGATACGAGGTCGTGAGCGCCCCCTGAAGTTGACTCAGTGACGTTTCGGTCATGTACTTTTAGGCCATCTGATCCGCTGTGGCCGACCGCGGCAGGGTCCAGGACCTATGCCCGAGGAAGGAGGGGACCACGTGGCTGCCGCCGCACGGCGTCGACGCGCGCCAGCAGACGAGAACGGGGAACTTCTCCCCTTTGCTCCGTTCGCGTTCTACTCCGGACACGCGAACGTCGACAAGGAACGCGTCCGCGCCATCTGCCGCAGCAACAAGTTCACCCCGGGCGAGAAGTTCATGGTCCTCTGGTGGATCGGAACGTCGCCAGAGGGCATGGAGCCCGTGGTGATGACGGGGGCGGACATCGGCAAGGAAGTCGGCATGACGGCGGATGCCATCGGCCGGATCAGCCGCAAGCTCCTCAAACACCGGATCTTGGTCGCGGTGGGTACGTTCGGGAACTCGAAGTTGTACCGGATTACGCCCTACATCGCGTTCCACGGTCCGGGCTACGATCAGCGTGAAGCGGTGAAGCGCTTCAACCCCCCAGACATTCCTGGGTTGGCCCCGAGAATTCGAGAGTGGTGGGAGGACCGATGAGCACTCAGACGGTTGCGCTGCATGGGAGCAGGAGCATGTCGTTCGGGGAGCTGCTGAGGCGAACCCACAACCTGACCGCGAATCAGCGCCTGATGGTCGTGCTCTACAGCGATCCGGAGCTCGTCGGCCGGAACGGGGTGATCGAGCAGTCCGCAAAGGACCTGGCGGGCATTCTGGGATGGGCGCCGACCATGTTCTCTCGCATCCGGCAGCAGCTCGTTGATGCCGGATGGCTGGAGCAGTCCGGCGGGCGAGCCCAGGTGAAGTTCTTCCGACTGACGCCGACAGCCCACGGGCAGACGCGAGCGCTTCGGCTCGTGGACTGAACGCTGCAGGACGTGCGAGGGGTTGTTGATCCACTGCGGATCAACAACCCCTCACACTTATGAACGTTTCGGCATGGAACCACGACCGACCGATCGTGGCTCCGTGCCGTGGAGTGCAGCAGCCCCGGAACAGCGGGGCACTTATGAACTTATCGGCAGGGAGCCACGACCCACCGATCGTGGTCGTGATAGCCACCTCGGTGCCCAGGCGGGCCTCGGCAATATGTATGTTTCGGCATGGAACCACGACCGACCGATCGTGGCTTCGTGCCGTGGAGTGCAGCAGCCCTGGGCCTGGCCTGACGACTACGCCCAGGTGCCAACAACGAAGGACTCGAGGCGGGGGGCCTGGAGGGCGACGCGCTCGTCGGCGCGGATGGTGATGACGCCGTTTTCGAAGTTGAGGCCGTTCTCGTTGGAGACGGTGACGGAGTCGGCCTCGTCACCGGGGTGAGCCCACGGCCTGACCGATCCGCCGTCCAGGCCCGGCCCGCCCACGTCGGCGGGCCGGGCCTCCCTCTTCCCGGAGGCCCCGATGACGCGCGCCGCACTCGGCCCGCACTCGCACCCGCTCACCCCGGCCGACCTGCCGCCCGGCACAGCCTGGTGGAGCTCCTGCCCGGACTGCCGCTCCCCGATCCAGGGCGGCCCGCTCGGACTGCGCGCCCACCGCCGCACCGCCCACCGCCCTGACCGCAGTTTTATACACGAGGCGTTCACGTTCCTCGGGTACACGTTCCGTGCCAGGAAGAACCGGAGCCGGCGAGGGAACGTGTTCCTCTCGTTCGAGCCCGGGATCAGCAGGGAGGCCCTGACCAGGATCGGGCGGGAGGTGCGGTCTTGGCACCTGCACACCCGGACCGGATCCTCCTTCGTCCAGCTCGCCCGGCGGATCAACCCGGTGGTGGCGGGCTGGATCAACTACTACGGCCGGTTCCGGTGGTGCGAGTTGGAACCCTTCGTGATGCGCATCAACGCCTACCTGGTGCGCTGGATCCGCAACAAGTACAAGCGGTTCGCGGGCAAGCGCAAGGCCCTGGCGAAGATGCAGGAGATCGCTCGGCGATACCCCCGCATGTTCGCGCAGTGGCGCATCAGCGTGTGCGCCGTGGTGGTCTGACGATCAGAGCGGCACGAGCCGTGTAACGGGAGACTGTTACGCACGGTTCTGTGAGGGCCGGGGGGTGAGATTCCCCCCGGCTGCTCGGCGGCACGGTTGCCGCGGGACGAGTAGGCCTTGTCTCCGGCGACCGCGCCAGGTCGGGTGCGAGGACGGCCGACCGGCACCCGGACCCGGACCTTCTCCAGCACGGGGATGAACTGCGGGCTGTCCGCGGCCTGGCCGTCAGTCAGGCTGAACACCAGCGGGCGGCACTTGCGCTCACCGGCAACGTGGATCTTGCTGGTCTGCCCACCCCTGGAGCGCCCGAGCAGAGCTTCCTTCAGCCGGAACTTGCGCCGGCGCCGGATGCGTCGCCGTTCTTCCCGTTTCGGGTCACCTGAGGTATCCCGCCCGTCTTGTTCCTCCGAGCCTCCCCCTTTTGCCGGGCCTTCTCAGCCTCCTCGGCAGCCTTCTCCAGGGCGGCCATGGTGTCGGAATCGAGGTGCATTCCGGCGGCATCGTGGTGAGCCCGCACAGTCGTGCAGTCCACGCTGACCAGGGACAAGTCCACCTCGCCGCGCTTCGCGGCTTCCGCGATCACGCCCTCCATCAGGGCTTCGAAGACACCGGCGTCCCTCCACTGCCGGAACCGATTGGAGACGGTCGACCAAGCACCGAACTCCTTCGGCATCTCCCGCCACTGCCCGCCCGTCCGGAATCGCCAGATCACGCCCTCGAACTGCTGCCGCAGCCGCTCCGGGTACGGGCCGTACTCGCCGATCGGCAAGTACGGCTCAATCAACACCCACTCCGCATCCGTCAGTTGCTCTCGCGTCACACACCACGGTCCACTGCTTCGACTGCCTCGAGGACGACTCGGTCCTGGTCGGCGGCCAGGCCCCTCCGGCGATGCGCCCTGTCGGGCGGTGCGGCCGCGGTACGCGGGGAAGTGGTCGTCGTGGCCGGGTGGACAGCACGTGCGGGGTCGTTCGCGGGTAGCGCGCTCGGCCGTTCGGGTGAGAAGCAGGCCTTTCGATGGCTACCTTCTGTAGCTCTGTGGGTTACTCGTAGTGATTGCACCCGGTGGGCCGCCCATCCCTTGCCGGGGGAATGCGTTGGACCTCAGGAGACACGTGCTCCCGGTCCGACAGCCGTCGGGCGCCCCCGGTCAGGAGCCAACGTCATGTCGACTGTCGTGAACGCGACGGCCGTGGGACGTCGGCGGTCCCCGCTTGATCGGAGGGGACATCATGACCTCAGCGACTGACCGCCTGCCGGCAGGACCGGCGGCGAAGGACGCGATCCTGCCGGGCGGGGCGGGCCCACCGGAATCGCGGTCACCCCGAACGCTCTCTCCTCCTGGGTGAGCGACAACGGCGCGAACACGGGGGCGTCATGACGCCCCCGGCAGGCCGTCAGCCCGGACCAAGGACCCACCGGAGGCGGTGCCGGGGTCTTTGCCATCGCACTGTCGTCTCCGACACAGCAGTCGCCTTCACCGCGCCCGCCCGGACTTCCGGGCCCCGCAGACCCGACCACCACCACAGGCACCATCCACGCCCCCAGCGACTACACCTACCTCACCGCACCCACCGTGTGGACGGGCACCCACGGGTGGCCGCCGGACGGATCCGGCGGTCAGAACCGGCCCGGCGAGAACCTCGACGAACGAGGCCGTGGCACCACACCGATACCCGTGACAGCCACACCGCCCGGCCGGCGCACGGACGTTCAACCCCCGCGCCCCCGACGGACGCAAGCCGGATGTCCGAACAGGTGCGACCAGACCACACCAGAGGGCTCGAGCCACCACGAGCCCAAGTCGCAGCACACCTCGACCCGTTCCCGGACACGCCGCACGCGGCCCCGTGAACGATCCACTCAACACCAGGGAGAAGCAATGAACCACAGCAAGCTGGCGATCCGCACGCTGGGCGCTCTCGGGGCGGCCGCCCTCACGGTCACAGGCCTGGCGGCCACCCCGGCAGCCGCGCAGACGTTCGTCCCGTGCACCACCGCCGCGCTGGCGACCGCCATCACCAACGCGAACACCTCCGGTGACACGCTCGCCCTGGCCCCGGGCTGCATCTACACCCTGACCACCCCGCTGCCGGACATCCAGAACACGATCGTCATCAAGGGTGACGGCGCCACCATCACCCGTGGCCCGGCCGCGCCGGCCTTCCGCATCCTCACGGTCGACTCGACGGGAAACCTGGACCTTCGCGACGCGATCATCGCCAACGGTGACGCGACGGGAGACTTCGGGGGCGGCATCCGCAACGACGGAACCCTCACTGTCAGGCGCAGCCTCATCCGCGACAACCACGCCGACTTCTCCGGCGGGATCGGCGGCAACACCGGATCCACCACGAACGTTGAGCACAGCCTCATCACTGCCAACAGCGCGCTCTACAACGGTGGCGGTCTGGGCAACGACGGCACCATGACCATCGACAAGAGCACCGTCGTCAACAACAACGCGCTCGAGCTGGGCGGCGGAGTGGCCAACGACGGTACGTTGAACATCTCGCAGAGCAACGTCTACGACAACTCGGCATCCGGGCCCGCGGGTGCGGGCGGCGGTATCGCCAACTTCGGCGCTGCCGGCACCACCACGCTCACCCGGAGCAAGGTCACCAGCAACGTCGCGACCAACGCCCCCGGAGGCGTCTTCAACAACGGCGGCAGCGTCACGCTCGACTTCACCGCCGTGCTCGCCAACAACCCGACCAACTGCTTCGGCAGCCCCACCGCGGTCCCCGGCTGCGTGGCCTGACCCGCCGGGCCCGCTGTCCGCAGCCTCCACACCCGACGGCGGCCAAGTCCTTGGCCGCCGTCATCGACCACCGCCCGGTCTCTGACGCTGCCGACGACCGAGTGCCGACCCCGCCGACGCGATCACCCCGCTGCGTCTGCTTCTCGCACGGAACCCGGGTGCCCGGTAGCACCGCAGCCACGCTACGACGCGGCCTCACCGCCCCGTCGACGCCCTGCCCGACGAGACAGGCGACCAGTCTCGGGAGGAAAGCGCCGGCCAGGGTGGCCCTTCGTGTCTGCGGCACCGCAAGAGGGGAGCTGCCCTGAGGACACGCCCCGTCATCCTGGAGTCCGATGATGCCCGTTGACCATGCTCGATCCCGCAGGTCGCGGATCGTGATCGCCGTAGCGCTGACGATCTCGGCGGCGGCCGTTCTCGCAGTCTCTTCGTGCACTTCCTCCGGCGGAACCGCGGAACCGGTGGTGACGATCTCGCCTTCCACACCCGAGGGGACATCGGCACCGGCAGCGACCTCGCCCGCCGTGACGGTGCCTCCGGTGCACGCCGGGTTCGACTACCAGATCGGCGGGCCGTACCAGCCACCGGCCGGTGTGTCCGTCGTCAGCCGCGACCACGGGGCGTCCCCGGCACCGGGGATCTACAACATCTGCTATGTCAACGGCTTCCAGGCCCAGCCGGACGCAGAGCAGGAATGGGACCGGGACCTCCCGCTCCGGGACCGGGCCGGCAACGTCGTCCACGACACCACCTGGAACGAGGCGCTGCTGGACATCAGCACGGACACCAAGCGGCAGCGGATCGCTCTGAAGGTGGACGGCTGGATCGACGAGTGTGCCACCAAGGGCTTCAACGCCGTCGAGCCGGACAACTACGACAGCTACACACGCTCGGCCGAACTGCTGAGCGCGGCCGACGCCGAGGCGTACCAGTCCCTACTCGTCGCGCACGCCCACGGACGAGGCCTTGCCATCGCCCAGAAGAACGCGGCGGAGCTGGCCCCGGACCGGCAGCAACTGGGCCTCGACTTCGCGGTGGTGGAACAGTGCGGCACGTACGGCGAGTGCGACCGGTACATCGACGCGTTCGGCGACAGCGTAATCGACATCGAGTACGACGAGCAGGGCCTCCAGGTGGCGTGCACGACCTGGGGGACCCACATCAGCATCGTGCGACGCGACCTCGACGTCGTTCCACCAGGCGACGCCGGCTACCTGCGCCAGACCTGCTGAACCGGCCACCTGTTTCTGGAGTGGCACTGGGCAAGTTCGAGGACAGCCTGCCCGAGCACGGGCACCTCAAGGACCGCCTACAACGACGACGGCCTGACGATCATCGTGAGCCCGCCGCCCGGGAACCCGACGCGGGACGCGAGCATGCCCTTCCCGATCGACGAACCGGGCCAGGGCGACCAGGCCCTGCTGGAACCGGTCCGTGCGGGACACCTTGGGCTTCGCCTCGACGGCCTGCTTCGCGGCCACCAGCTCCTGGTCCTCCTCGATGCCGATCGCCGTCAGCAGGTCCCGGTGGTCTGCCTCCAGGCCGGGCCAGCCAGCCCACTGCGCCTGTACCCGGCGTCCGAGCTGCTCACCCTCGAACACCGTGTCCAGCGGCAGCTGCGCCCAGTCGACCCGTCCTTCGGGCTCCAGCCACCACCGCCGGGCGGTGGTGTAGGTGCGCTGCCAGGTGATGGCCAGGTGGGGCACCAGAAGGGGTCGATCTCCTCCAGCGGGGCCCGGCGAGCTGGTGAACGGCGACAACGAGGGCGCGGCCGCCGACCTCGCCGACGCCCTGCAGGAGTTCGCCGACCTCGCCGCCGCGCCCAGCGCCGGCGCCAACGTCTGGCTGACCATCGGCACCCCGACCAAATCGAACAACGCACCGTCCGACTCCCCGCCAGCGTCGCCGACTGGATCACCGAACTGCTTCGCGACGAGACCCAGACGCTGGCAGCCCGGGCCGCCGACCTCGGGCAGGACGACGACCAGGGCGCCGATGTCGAACCGGCGCGGTGGTGACCGGCACCCCCGATCGCCCGCGCGGACAGAGAACTGGTCGGTGGCCCGCCCGACGGGTTGTTGCTGGACGTCACCGGCTGGGACACCGAGCAGCTCGCCGACGGCGCCGCGCTGATCACCGAGATCGGCCGGTACGGCGCCGACGGCCGCGCCCACTACGAACCGAGGCCGAACACCACAGGGCGGTCAGTCCCGAAGGTCCTCTGAGTGGGGGCCCTGGACCATGTTGGTCATGCCTCCTTAATGCCCTGGACGAGTCGCTGATGTTCCTTCAGCCGCCCCGGAGCATGACCCCGGCACGCAGGGGTAAGCGCCTGGCGATCGTGTGCCGGTGCGCCACCCACGAGGCCCTGGACACCCATGGCGGGAAGCGGCAGGTGGACGGCCCCCGTCGGATCCAGGTCACCCCAGGCCGGCTGGACGGTGGTCCGGTCCTGTGCGGGGTCTGCGGACAGGACTTCATCCCGGAGGACTGACCCGCCCTCGGCGAGGGAGCCCAGCCGTGTGACGTACTGATCTACCGCGACCTGACGGCGGGTTCGAGAGCGCACCGGACCACTGCGGCCGTCAGCCGTCAGCCGTCAGCCGTCAGCGGTCAGCGGTCAGCGGTCAGCCGCCATTCGCCAGCCGTCAGTCGTCGGCGTCCGGAGCCCGGTCCGGCTGTCCCGTGTGCCACGACAGCTCGATCTCCAGTTCCATCTTGCCGTCCCCCAGCTCGACCTCGATCTCGGTGTGCAGCTCGTCCGGGATCCACAGCGTCAGCTTTCCGGGCCCGAGCTCCAGCTCGGCCCGGCCACCGCGCCTGAGCGCGGCCGCCAGCGCCTCGAGCTGATCGGCGGCCTCGGTGCGTGACAGCGTGCGCTTCTGTTCGAACTCAAGGTCCTTCACGGATGTCTCCCGGGTCGGTGACAACAGCACGTAGGGCCCATTCTCACGCCGCTGGCCGCCGGGCCAGGCCACACAGGCCCAGGGTGCCCGCTTCCGGAGCCCTGCTGCGCCACCGCACCGACCGCCCGCCCCCGGCTGAGAGGGCCTTTTTTGCCCGTCGCCCTGGTGTCGGTCGAAAGCTGGGCCAGGCCCCGCTCGGCGCGATGGCGCGCACACCGAACGGGAATCGACGACTCCCAACCTGCCCCTCCGCCGTCGCCGCCACCCGGCCGCGCCCACCGCGCTCGTGCCCGCCGCTCCGGTCCGCGCCGGATGGCCGCCGGCCCCAGCCCGACCTGGTGGCGGCGCGTGCTGCCGGACCTGGTCAAGCGAGCACCTGACCCCGGGCGGGGTGGTCGTCCGCACCACCTGGCACGAGCAGGCCCCGACTGGTCGTCGACCTCACAGGCCTCACCTTCTGCGACTCCATCGGCCTCAACGCGCTCCTCAGAACCCGGATCGCCGCCCGCGCCGCCGGCATCGCGTTCGTGCTCGCTGTACCCACCCCGCAGATCCGCCGACTGCTGGAGATCACCGGCGCCGATGATGTGCTCACCGTCCGCGACAGCGCCCGCGCCGCCCTGGCCGGCACCTGGTGAGGTCGGCGGCCGATGGACAGGCCCGGGCGTTACGCGGTGACCCGGCCCGCCCGGCGGTCACCGGCCGCCCCACCGGTGAGCCCGCCGTCGCGGGCGCGCTCGGGGAGCTCGCCGTCCCTGAACGCGGACGGCACCGAAGGCGCGTCCGGCGGGGGCACCGCAGTGAACGCCGAAGCCGCAGCGCATGCGAAGCGGCGCGCCGGAGTGCCCCGGGTGCCGGGGGCGGTTCAGCCGCCGCCCCCCATGCCTCCCTGCGCGGCGATCATGGTCAGGTTCAGTCCGTTCACCGCGCGGGCCAGGCCCGGGGCCGGGGCGGCGAGCCGGTGGGTGAGCGCGTGGATCCGCTCGGCGTGCCGCCTGCGGTCCTGCCGGGTCAGTACCAGCCGCAGGTGTCCGTGGGCGGCCAGCGCGGCGAGGGCGGCGTCGGCGAACGGCGCTGCGGCGACGGGTGCGTTGCCGCGGACCAGCTCGGCCACCCGCGCCTGGAGGTCGAGGGCCTCACGCGGGTCCTGCACCGTCACCGGGCGCCGCGGGGCGACCGGGCCGTAGGGGTCGCGGTCCACCACGGTCACCGCGCCCAGTGCCGCCAGGCGTTCCTCGGCGGCCTCCAGGGTGTCGTCGCGCCCGCGCCGGATCCACGCCTTCCAGGTGCGCGGGGCCGTGCCCACGTCGGCGATCAGGGCGTCCAGGACAGGGTCCCCGGTGGCGGCGCCGGACACGACCTTCACCCGGCCCGCCGTGTCCTCGCCGAGGGCGCCGCGGTGGGCGAGTTCGGCCAGGGCGGCGGCGCGCAGAAGGAAGCCGGCCCGGGGGCGGTCCTGCAGCCGCTGGGCCGCAGTGTCGAAGGCCAGCAGGTAGACGTCCAGATGCAGTCCTCGGCTCATGGCTCCGACCATACGGCGTACGGGCGGGTCCGCCGTCGGCCCGTGGGAGGGCCCGTCCTCCGTCCGCGGGAGTACGCGCCCTGGTCGCGCGGGGGCAGGCGGGGAGCGCCGCCGGGCCGGGGGTGCAGCGCCGGTGCCCCGAGCGCCTCGTCCCCCAGTGCCCCCGCGGCGCCCGCGCTCCTGGAAGCCGACGATCCGCAGGAAGGTCCCGGTGTCGTCCGCGTGGTTGCTGCCGCTCACGCCGAAGGTGCGGCGGTCAGGGCCCACCGCCGGGATGTCGGAAGGCCGCCACTCGCGGGTGACGGCCTTCCGCTGCCTTCTCGGGGCCCCGGCAGCGTACCGCCGGCCTCGGACACCGGCCTGGAACCCCCGACTACGCCGCCGCTTTCTCAACCGGGTCGTCGGCGTGTCCGGCTACGGGCCTCGACCCGGTCCTCGACCGGCAGGCCTGCCCAGTACTCGTCGAAATATCCCGTTGCCGGGTGCGACCGGACCCGGCGCTCCCCGGCCGCCACCGTCACGCCCAGTTCTCCGCCGGTGTTGGTCCTGGATTTCGGCGCGCTGGCTGCTAGAGGCCGCCGGTGTTGAGCAGGCGGTTGGGAGAGGTCTTACTGACGGCGGCTAGGACATTCTTGGTGGACTGTTCGGCCAGCCAGAGCCGGACGGTGGTGGTGCTGGCTTCGGGGTGGAGCTGCTTGTAGAGGGCGGCCACGCCGGCGACGTGGGGGGCGGCCTGGGACGTGCCGCTTTGGACTGTGCTGCCGCCGCCGAGTTTGGCAGAGGTGATGTCTCCTCCGGGGGCGTACATCCATACGCACGGGCCGAAGTTGCTGCTGTCTCGCTCGGTGTCGTCGATGTTGGTGGAGCCGATGGCCATGCTGCGTTCTGCGCTGGCGGGGGAGCGGTCGCAGGCGTCGGTGGCTCCGTTGCCGGCTGACACGGTGGGCGGGATGCCTTGTTCGGCGAGTCTGTTGGCGGCCTCGTTGATCAATTGTGAGGCGGGGGCGCCGATGGAGATGTTTGTGACGGCGGGTTGTTGGCCGTGCAGGGCGACCCAGTCCATTCCGGCGATCAGGTCCGCGGAGTCGCCGGCGTTGCTGCAGTCGAGGACGCGCACGGCGATCAGGTTGACCTTCGGGGCGACGCCGTACGTCGTTCCGCCGACGATGCCGGCGACATGGGTGCCGTGGCCATGGCAGTCCTGGCCGTTGCGACCGTCGGGGATCGCGTCGAAGCCCGGTTCGGCGCGGCCTTTGAATTCGGGATGAGAGAAGTCGATGCCGCTGTCGATGATGTAGGCGTTCACCCCCGCTCCGGTCGCGGTGGTGGTGTATTGGCCGTCGAGGGGAAGCTTGCGCTGGTCGATGCGGTCCAGGCCCCAGCTGGCCGCCGCTGCCCGGATTCCGCGCGGCTCCGTGTCGGAGGGGTCCGCGCGGACGACAGAGACTTCTTCGACCGCCCGCACCCCCGGATACCGGCGCACGCTCTCCACCTGCGCCGGGGTGAGGGTCGCGGAGAAGCCGTTCAACACGCGGGTGAAGGTCTTCTCCGCGGCGATGTCCGGCAGGGAGCGGGTGACGGTGATGGGGGAAGTGCTGTTGTCGAGGGCGACGATGTAGCGGCCCGGGACCGCCTCCTCCGAGCGCAGGAGCGGGGCGGTGACCGGCGTACTCGTACCCGCCGAGGCGGGGGTGGCGACGGACGGCCCGGTGACGATTAGAGCCAGCGGGCAGGACGAACAGAACGGGACGCGCCGGCGCGCAGCAGGGTCTGCCACAGCAGCTGGAACAGCTCGTCGTCCATCGGGGGCGAGGGAAGGCGGCGTCGCCCACCTCTCCCACCCTTCACAAGGCTGGCGGTCGTTGGTCGTCCCCACCCGGTCCGTGAACGCCCCGGCCGGCTGAGGAGCACACCAGACCCGGTGGCGACAGGTCGGCCCGTTGTGGCGAGGCGGGGGCTCCGCTGGTCAGCCTGCCGGAGCACACGGGCTCCGTACGGAGTGAAGGGAGCACTGGGGCGGCGCGCAGCAGCCGACGCGCGCCGCCGGGGGTGGTCGGACGGGCCGGGTGCAGTCATTCGCGCAGCCCTCGCCGCACCCGCCGGCGGAGTCGGCCGGTGGGGGTGAGTTCGAGGAACTCCACCTCGGCCCGCGGCTCAGGGCACACGAACCGCACCTCGATGCCGCGCGGCAGCGGCGAGATGGGAGTGGACAGGCAGCGCAGCACAGCGGGTCTCGGCGAGGATGACCCGGTTCCACTCGGGGTCAGGGTCAGCCCTCCGGCAGGAGACTGCAGCCGGAGGAGTCCATCGACCAACGCAGGTCGTAGTCGCGGTGGTCCGCCCAGGGCGCGGCCAGCCTCAGCAGCACATCCCACAGCACCCGGGCGCGCTCCTTCGCCTTCTCGCTGACTGGCGGGTGCGGCACGCTTCCCGCGCAGTCGGCGGCGGCGCGCAGTGCCGCCGCGATCCGCTCGGAGCTCTCGTCGCCGAAGTGCGCCCACCCTCGGCACCGACCGGGTCCTCTTCATCAGCTTCTTGAAGAAACGCCTGGCCGCGGCGGTGTCCCGTCGGCTCTGCACGAGGATGTCGAGCACGTTCCCATCGGCGTCCACCGCCCGCCACAGGTACTTCCGCTCACCGTTGATCTTGACGAAGACCTCGTCCAGGTGCCACTTGTCGCCAGGCCTCGGGTGCCGGCGGCGCAGGGCGTTGGCGTAGGACTGACCGAACTTCAGGCACCAGCGGCGCACGCTCTCGTACGAGACGATCACGCCGCGTTCGAGCATCAGCTCCTCGGCCTCGCGAAAGCTGAGCGGGAAGCGGAAGTACAGCCACACGCAGTGCGAGATGACCTCCACCGGGTACCGGTGGCCCCCTGTATGACGGCAGCGTGGTCGTCACGAGTGATCCCCTCCCGACAGGTCCAATCCCGAGATCATCCCGCACCCGCCAGCCAACGTGACAATGCCTCCGTCGGAAGTCCGGCGCCAGCACCGTCGGAGCGAACCCCTCCCGCCAGTGCGGCACCGCCGACCCGGGAACCGCTGCGGCGACCGGCCCCGGCCGCTCACCGTCCACCACGGCCCGTGGCACTTCCCCGCCTCCGGGAGACTCCGCCAGGGCCTCGCCCACGGTCTCGCGGGTGATCACGAACCGCTCCCACACCGCCTCGACCTCCCGCAGCTCGACCTGAAAGGGCCTCCACCCGCTGCCGGGCGGCGCGTTCGCGTTCCTCAACAACCCCATCACTGACGGCATCCCGGCACCTCCACCGAAGAGACGGCACGGCGCCTCACCCTTGCCGCCGAAACACCGGCCCTATCCCTGACCAGCCAGAACGCACCCATCACTCCGGAAAGACAACGGCCGATTTTCAGGTCATATCGACGTTGAAACCGCGTCAGGTCATTGAGCTCGTCACGGCGATCCGATCGAGCCACCCACCCAGATGGCAACGGCACTGCGGGTGGTGGCGTCGGGAGCCGACCTTCCGACCCCGTCCCACGGCGCGACCTGCCGCTGTCATGACATCCGCTTCGGGACTCAGTCAGCAGAGAGGCCCTGCGCCTGTCGGTCGCACTCGATCCGAGATGACCGGAACCGTCTGCCAATTTCTGGCCAACTCGGCTTTAAAATAAGTTACTTGACTTTGATCGGTCCACTATCTAGCGTTCCGCAAGGACGTCGATCAACTTCGAAGGATCCCTACCCGGCCAGTCGGTCAACGCTCCATACGACGCCGGGAGTTCAGCGCACTGCCAGCCCCAGTCATCCTGCCAGCCAGCGCAATCAGGGAGTTTGTGAACTCATGTGTGGCCTCTGCGGATTCGTCATGCCCGAAGGTGGCGCCGAGCCGCCGGACGGAACTCTCGGCGAGATGCAGCGGGAACTCCGCCACCGCGGACCGGATTCATTCGGCGAACACGTGGCCGAACTCATCGGATTCGGCTTCGCGCGCCTGGGAATCATGGACCCCGACGGTGGCGAGCAGCCCGTGTACAGCGAGGATCAGAGTGTCGTCGCCATGACCACCGGGGAAATCTACAATCACGCCGAGTTGCGCCGCCGGCTCACCGCGCGCGGCCACACGCTCAAGAACCGGTGCGACACAGAGGTGGTGCCACATCTCTACGAAGAATACGGCACGGATTTCGTCGAACACCTCGATGGCCAGTTCGCCGTGGTGCTGTACGACCGTCGCCAACGTCTCTTCCTGGCCGCCCGGGACCATTTCGGCGTTGTGCCACTCTTCTATGCCTACGAACAGAGAACACTCGTCTTCGGATCCGAGATCAAGGCCCTCCTGCGACATCCGGTGGTGCGACGCGAGGTGGACCCCGTCGGGCTCGACCAGGTCCTGACCCTTCCCGGTCTGGTGAGTCCACGCACCATGTTCAAGGGGGTGCGCAGCGTTCCGCCCGGCACGATCGTGACGTCCAGGAACGGCGAAGCGCCTCGGGAACACCGCTACTGGGATCTTGCCTATCCACGCGCGGACGAGCCTCCGGAGCGGCACAGCGACCGCTACTACGTCAATCGCCTGGAAGAGCTCCTGGTGAGCTCGGTGGAGAAGCGGCTGCAATCCGACGTCGGGGTCGGGCTCTATCTGAGCGGCGGACTGGATTCCTCGCTGATCGGCGCGATCATGCGATCGAAGTTGCCGAATGCGGACATCCCCTCCTTCTCTGCGGCCTTCCCCGAACGCGAACTGTCCGAAGCGCGGCACCAGCGGCTGATGAGTCGCAGCCTGGGCACCACCCACCATGAGCGCTTCATCCACGGGGACGACATCGCGGAGCGGCTCACCAGCGTGATCCGGCACACAGAGTGTCCGTTGAAGGAGTCGTTCGACACGGCGGCCTTCGCCCTCTCGGAGACGGCCCGACGCCACGGGGTGAAGGTGGTCCTCACCGGGCAGGGCGCCGATGAACTCTTCGGCGGGTACATCGGATACCGGTTCGACCAGGTGCGGAGCAGCCAGCGTCGAGGTGTCGACCAGTTGAGCGAGGCCAGGCTGCGGGCCCGAGCGTGGGGTGACGAGAACTTCTTCTACGAGGGCGACGACGTCGCGTTCCGGGCTACCAAGAAGTGGCTCTATGCGGACGGCCTCGTCGAGGACGAGCCCGACATCGACTGCATGGCGCACCCGCTGGTGGACGTGGAACGCCTGGCCGGGCTGAGCAATCTGCACCGTCGTTCCTACCTGGACCTCAAACTCCGCCTCGCCGACCACCTGTTGGGCGACCACGGGGACCGCATGGCCTTCGCCAATTCGGTGGAGTCCCGGCACCCGTTCCTGGATCGCGAACTGGTGGACTTCATGGCCACCGTCCCGGAGGACCTGAAACTGCACGAGCTGGAGGAGAAGTACCTCCTCAAGAAGGTGGCCCGCTCGTGGATTCCGGATTCCATCATCGACCGCGAGAAGTTCGGTTTCACTGCTCCGGGAAGCCCGCACCTGCTTCGTCAGCAGAATGATTTCATCACCTCCCTGCTCGATCCCGACCGGATCAAGGCCGACGGCTACTTCGATCCGGCCTCGGTCGCCCAGCTCGTGGAGTCCTATTCACAGCCGGGGTTCAGAATCAACGTGCCGTTCGAAAAGGATCTCCTGATGACGGTGATCACCTTCAACGTCTTCCTTGACGTCTACGACCTGCCACGTAGGGGGAATTGATGACTGCTCCACTCGAGGGCCCCGTCATCGTGGGCATCTCCGCACACTTTCACGATTCGGCCTGTGCCGTGATGGTCGGTGGGCGGCTGATCGCCGCAGCGCACGAGGAGCGGTTCACCCGCCGGAAGCAGGACCCAGGTATCCCCCGGGAGGCGCTCCGGCACTGCCTGCGGGAGGCCGGACTCACCATTGCGGACGTCGACTGCATCGCTTACTACGAGGACCCGGCGAAGAAACTCGACCGGCAACTCTGGACGGCGCTTCCCGACGTCCCAGAAACGGGGCCCCACGCACTGTTCCGGTTCGACGCGGACCGCCCCCGCCGGGAGATACGCGAAGTACTGGGATTCGACGGCCCCGTGGAGATCGTCGAGCACCACCTCTCGCACGCGGCCAGCGCCTACTACTTCTCGGGGTTCGAGGACTCCGCCGTTCTCACCGTGGACGCCGTGGGCGAATGGGCCACCACCACCTGGGGCCGCGGCACCGGGGCGGACCTCGACCTCCTGGACGAGGTCGAATTCCCGCATTCACTGGGCCTTCTCTACAGCACGATCACCGGGCACCTCGGCTTCGAGGTGAACGAAGGCGAGTACAAGGTGATGGGCCTCGCCCCCTACGGCGTTCCCCGCTATGCCGACCGGGTGCGCGAACTGATCGACGTGACCGCCGACGGGAAGTTCTCGCTCGACCTCTCCTACTTCGACTTCCGCAACCCCGCGGGCATGGGGTCCGAGCGGCTCGCCGAACTGCTCGGCCTGCCTCCCCGGATGCCGGAGTCCGAAATCGAGCAGGCCCACTGCGATCTCGCCCGCAGCATCCAGACCGTCACCGAGGAGACGCTGCTCGCCCTGGCCCACCGGGCCCGGCGCCTCGTGCCGAGCGACAACCTCTGCATGGCCGGCGGCGTTGCCCTGAACGTTGTCGCCGTCCGGCGGATCGTCGAGGAGGGGCCGTTCCGCGACGTCTTCGTCCAGCCCGCAGCGGGAGACGCGGGAGGCAGCCTCGGCGCCGCCGCCGTCGCCCACCGCAGGCTCACCGGCCAGCGCCCGTCCTCCGAGCGCATGCGGACCGCGCTGCTTGGCGGGGCCGTCCCGCCCTCGGACGTGGCGAGGAAGCTCCGGGCCGCCGGTACCGACGGGTTCCTCGACTTCACCGACCGAGAACCGGAGCTGCTCGCGGCGGTCGCCGAAAGGCTGGCCGCAGGCAAGGTGATCGGCTGGGTCCACGGACGGATGGAGTTCGGTCCGCGTGCCCTCGGCGGGCGCTCGATCCTGGCGGACCCGCGGGGCGCCGATACCCGGGACCGGATCAACGCCTCGGTGAAGATGCGCGAAGGCTTCCGTCCCTTCGCGCCCGCGGTCCTCGCGGAGCGCGCGGCGGAACACTTCCGGCTGGACCACGAGTCGCCGTTCATGCTGGAGACCTGCGAGGTGGTGTCCCCGCTCGACCTGCCGGCCATTACGCACGTCGACCGGTCCGCCCGGGTGCAGACCGTCACCGAGGAGGCTAACGGCCGGTTCTACCGGCTCATCAAGGCGTTCGATGAACGGACCGGCTGCCCGATCCTCCTCAACACGTCCTTCAACTTGCGCGGAGAACCCATCGTGTGGACACCGGAGGACGCCCTCCTGTGCTTCCTGCGCTCCGCCATCGACTGCCTGGTCCTGGAGGACTTCGTGATCGACCGCGAGGCACTGCCCGAGGTGTGGCGCACGTGGTTCGAGAACACCCGGCCGTCTCGTGGATCCGCCGTCAGCGACACCGTCTACACACTTCTGTAGGGGCCTCTCCGATGTCGATGGACAAGATGAACCGCACCTATGCCCGCCGTCTCGGACAGCTACTGGCCTCGGACGACGGAGCCGCTGTCCTGGCCCTGCTGCAGGCGCTCCGCGCCGATGCCGGCGGCGTCGAGGACTGTCCGCTCCCCGAGGTGGAGGCGGGAACCGTCGCCGTCTGGCGGCGCAGTGGAGAGGACTACGTCCGCACCCGGGAGAGTCGCGACGACTGGCGGTACTGGGCCGATCTCGATCGGCTCCCGCTGCGACCCGGGCACCGGCGCGTCGTGCTGCTCGGCGAGTCCGCCGCCCGGGGCTACTTCTACGACCCCACGACCAACCTTGCCGAGCTGCTCGGCGAGTGCTTCGAGCAGGTCCCCGGGACGCGGGACGTGGACGTCGTGGACCTGGCGCGCACCAACGCCACCTGGGGCCAACTGGTGCGCGCCCTCACTGAGGCGGCCGATCTCGAGCCGGAAGCACTGGTCTTGTTCGCCGGCAACAACTGGGCGACCATCGACCTGTCGCCGCGCCAGTTCCACGAGCTCGCCGAGGCGGTGCGCACCGGCGGATACCCAGCCGCCCGTCTGCTGTTCCAGCGCTACGTGCTGGAGCACGCCCGTCACGTGCTGCGTGCTCTCGCCACGGTCGCCGCGGGCCTCGGGGCGGCCGTCACCCTGGTCATCCCCGAGTTCAACCTCGCCGACTGGGAGGAGGAGCGGTCACTGCTCTGCCCGGTCCTGCCGGGACAGTCCACAGCGGAGTGGATGGACCTGCGCCAGCGCGCCCAACAGGCGCTGGACAGTGGGGACACCGCAGCGGCAGCAGCGGCAGCACGGGCGATGACGGAGCTGGACCAGGGCGCCAGCCCGGTGAGCCAACGGCTGCTCGCCGCGGCCCTGCTCAAGATGGATCCGCAGGGCGCGGAGCAGGCTCTCGTAGCCGCCAAAGAGGCCCCGGTGGGGATCTTCGCCGCCCACTCCCCGCGCATCCTGTCGGCGGTCCAGGAGGAGATGCGGCGCGCCTGCGACGAGTACGGGTTCACCCGGGTCGACCTCGCCCGGGAGTTCCGCTCGGCTGCGGCGGGTGCCACGCCGGACCGGCGCTTCTTCATGGACTACTGCCATCTCAGCCTCGAGGGACTCACGCTCACGGCCTCCGCCGTGGTATCACGCCTCGCCCCGTCCCTCGGCGGCGAGGAGACGCCCGCCGATCGGCTGGCCGCCGGTCTCACCGTGCCGGCGCCCGGCGTCCAGGCGGTGGCACACTTCCTGGCCGCCGTGCACAACGCGCATTACGGCCAGCCCACCGAGGTCCTGCGGTACCACCTGGAGACCGCGCTGGCCTTCGACGACGGCATCGCCGAGCGCTTGCGCGACTACCTCGACTACCAGAGCAGGTCGGGCCCGCACTGGATGTGCCGCAGTTACGCCGCCTCCGCATCGGTCCCGCAGCTCGCCCGGTACCTCCAGGCCGGGGACACCCGGCTGTCCGGCAAGCTCGCCGACCACGCGCTGCGCGACGTGATGGTCGAACTCCTCGAACGACGAGGTGTTCGGGTCGAGGACGAATACCGGAAGCTGCTGATCTCGGAGCAGGCCGGCCCCAGGGTGGACCTGCTGGCCGACGTGGTCCGGGCCGCCACGTTCCGGGAACGGCTGGGCTTCGGCTTCGGACCCGCGCGGGCACACCTCGTCGCGCTGGACACGGTGAGCGGCTTCTACCCGGTGCTCGCACGGCCACAGGACGTCCGGTTGGAGGCGACCTGGCGGCTGCCCGGGGTGGAGGAGCGCTCGCTCCCGGTCACCGTGGAGGTCAACAGTGAGGCGGTGGCGGTGGTGGACGTCAGCGGCCACTGGACCACCGCCCGCATCATGGTGCCGGCCCGGTGCTGGCGGACAGGGGTCAACTCGGTCCGCGTCCTCTGGCCGCTGTGCCCGTCCGACGGCGAGCAGCTGCTGGAGGCCGGGGCCAGGGCCCTGGAGCGTGGAGAAGCGCCCGACAGCCTCCCCGCCTACGGCCACCTCCACGCGTTCACCGCCTCCTGCACCACCGGGGCTCCACAGGAACTCTGATGACCCGCACGGGTGCCCCCGCAACACCCTCTCCCGCCTTCGGAAACTGGAGTGTCAGATGACAACGGAGCCCGGTCGCGGCCCCGATGGAACAGGACGGTCGGCCGTCCTCGTCGATCCTGCCGCCGTGCTCGCCCACGAGTCGCAGCTGACCGTGCTGGAGCTGTTCGAGAAGCAGGCGGGTTCAGCGCCCGACCTCGTCGCGCTGTGCAGGGGTGAGGACGAGCTGAGCTACGGCGATCTCCTGACGCTCGTGCGACGGCTGGCCGCGGGCCTGCGGGCGGCCGGGGTCCAACCGGGCCAGACCGTGGCGGTCGACGGCGGGCGCTCCGTCGCGACCATGGCCTGTCTGCTGGGCACCATGTGGTCCGGCGCCGTACTGCTTCCGCTGGACCCGACGCAGTCTGCGACCCGCAAGTCCGAGCTCCTGGCGGAGGCGGACGCGGTGCTACTGCTGCTCCCCGACGCCACTCCCGGCGGCGCCACTGACGAGCTACCCGGAGGCGTCCGCGCCCTGACCGCAGCCGAACTGGAGGCACTGTCAGCGGACGCGGTCGTCCCGCAGCCGCCGTCGCCGCAGTCCGCGTCCTACCTGTTCTTCACCTCGGGGACCACCGGACGGCCGCGCGGCCTCGTCGGCCGACACAGCTCGCTGAGCCACTTCATCGCCTGGGCAGCACGGCACTTCGGCCTCGGGCCGGGTGACCGGGTGGGCCAGCTGTCCGCTCTCACCTTCGACGGAGTCCTCAAGGACCTCCTTCCCGCGCTGACCAGCGGCGCGACGGTCTGCCTGCCTCCGATGGACCGACCGTTCGACGACACCGAACCGCTCATGGCCTGGATCGGCCACGCCCGGCTCACCGTGCTGCAGACGGTCCCCAGCGTGTTCGGCGCGCTGCTCGCCACGGACGCCCGGACCACGGCCGATCTGTCGGCGCTGCGGCTGATCCTCCTGTCCGGCGACCTCCTCCAGGGCACGCTGGTCACCCAGTGGCGCGCCGCGTTCCCGGACGTCACTGCCAGGATGTTCAACCTGTACGGAACCACTGAGGCGACCATCCTCAAGTCCTGCTACCCGATCCCGGAGGTGATCGGGGAAGGCGCGCTGCCGGTGGGCAAGGGGATCCAAGGCGCCCAGCTCCTCGTGGTCGACGAGCTGGGCCGGCTGTGCGGCCCGGGGGAACTGGGCGAGGTCCTGATCCGCTCGCCCCATCTGGTGCTCGGGCGGCTCCGCCCGGCAGCGGGCGAGCCGCCGCTCTTCGAGGTCAATCCGTTCCGCCCGGACGACCCGGACGACCTGGTGCAGCGCACCGGCGACCTCGGCCGCTACACCCCCGAAGGCGACGTCGTGATCATCGGGCGCCGCGACGACCAGGTGAAGGTCCGCGGTGTCCGGGTGCAGCCGGACGAGGTGGGCGCGATCCTCGCTGACCATCCCGGCCTCCAAGCGGCGGCAGTCGTCTCCCGCCGGAACCAGCGTGGGGAAACGGAGCTGGTCGCCTACGTGGTGCCCGCCGCCGACGCGTCCATCACCCCCCAGGACGTCCGCGACACCGTGGCCGAGCGCCTGTCGACCGCAGTGGTCCCCTCTCACGTCGTGGTGCTCGACGCCCTTCCGCTCACACTGCACGGCAAGCTCGACCGACGTGCACTGCCCACCCCGCCGGTTCCGGCTGCGGACCACGGCGACGGCCCTGCCTGGGAGTCGCCGACCGAGCAGGCCGTGGCGGAGATCTGGGCGGAAGTGCTCGACTGCGCGCCACCGCCACGGACAGCCGATTTCTTCTCCCTGGGCGGACACTCCCTCCTGATGGTCCGGGTCCTCTCCCGGCTGCGGCGCGACTTCGGCGTCGACCTCCCGCTCCACCGGTTCTTCGACGCGCCGACCGTGCCGGCCCTGGCCACCGCCGTGGACGAGGTACGCCGGGCCCCCGGCCCCGCGCCGCAGGACGAGTCGATCGTCCCCCTCCCCAGGACCGGGCCGATACCGCTCTCCCCCGAACAGGAAGGCGTGTGGTTCCTGGAACAGCAGGTCCCGCAGGGCAGTGCCTACAACATGGCCGGGCTCTTCGAGCTGCCCGCCGGAATCGGCGACGACCTGGTCGGGTCGGCGCTGGAGCGTGTGGCGGCACGGCACGAGGCGCTGCGCACCGCAGTGGTCGAGGTGGACGGACGACCGGTTCAGGAAGTCCTGCCGCCGGACGGTGTCGACTTCCGCCCGCTGCCGCCCGTCGCCGACGAGGCCTCGGCCCTGGCCCGCCTCGCGGCGGAGGCCGCCGTCCCGTTCGCCCTGGAACAGGGACGCCTGTTCCGCGCACGGCTGATCACGATCGAGGACGAATCGCCGAGGCGGCTCCTCGGCATCACCGTGCACCACATCGTCTGCGACGGTTGGTCACTGGAGCTCGTCGCCGACGAACTGGACGCTCTCCTCGCGTCGGCCCTCAAAGGCCGCCCGGTCGAAGAACCGGCCACCACCCCCCTGCAGTACGCCGACCACGTCTTGTGGAACCACAGCCACCGGGACGAGACGCGGGAATCGGCCGACGCCGACTTCTGGCGTGACCACCTCGGCGCGTCCACCCCGGTCCTGGACCTTCCGACCAGTCGGCCCCGGCCGGCCGTACGGACCCACAACGGGGCGACCCGTCGCATCGAGGCTCCGCCCACGCTGGCCGGCCGGCTCGAGGAGTTCTGCCGCCGCCACGGGGCCACCACCTACATGGCGGTGGTCGCCGCGTTCGGCCTGGTACTGGCCCAGGCCTCCGGCGAGGACTGCGTCGTGCTCGGGACCGACGACGCCGGCCGTGAACGACCGGAGACCGAGGAGGTGGTGGGGTTCTTCGTCCGTACCCACGCCTACCGCCTCGACCTGGGCGGAGACCCGAGCTTCACGGACGCGCTGGCACGGGTCAAGGCGGCCGTTTTGTCCGCCCACGAGCACCGGCACCTGGCGTGGGCCAAGGTCGTCGAGGCCCTCAAACCCGAACGGGACGCCAGCCGGACGCCGCTCTTCCAGGCGATGGTGCGGATGCCTCCCCGCAACGTAACCGCCGCCGACCGCCGTGTGCTTCGGCCGGTCGACGTGATCGGCGCGACCGACGCGGCCGGCATCCCCGCGCTGGTGCCCGCCGCCAAGTTCGACCTGACGCTGGCGGCGACCGAGGGGCCGGCCGGGATCCACTTCGATCTGGAGTACAACACGGATCTCTTCGACGCCGACCTGGCCGACGTCCTTGGCCGCCGCGTCGTCACCCTCCTGGAGGCGGCGGTCCTGTCTCCGGAGCGTCCCGGGTCGACCCTGGCACGCCCCACGCCGCACCCGTTCGCCCAGGAGGTGGAGCGCCGCACCCACCCACGAGTCTTCGACGAGTTCACTCGGGCCGCCGCCGAAGCACCGGACAGCGAGGCCGTCCGGATCGGCGAACACTCCCTGTCCTATCAGGACCTGGCGGCGACAGTGGCAAGCATCGCCCCCTCCCTGGAGCCCGGCCGGACCGTCGCCGTGCTGGGGGGCAAGCACCCGTCGTCGATCGCCGCGGTGCTGGCGGCCCTCGCCCGCGGCACCGTCTTCGTTCCCATTGACGAGGAACTGCCGCCCGAACGTCAGCAGCAGATGGCCCGCATCTCCGGCGCCACCCTGGTCCTCGCAACCGGACACGACCGCGACCCGCAGTGGCCCGGCGCCGCGGGCCTGCCCGTGGCACACGCGACCGAGCGGACCGCCGAGCCTGCAGCCACCGTCCGTCCACCGTCACCCGCCGGACCGGGAGGCTCGTCCGACGACCGGCCCGCGTACGTCTTCTTTACATCGGGCACGACCGGAACGCCCAAAGGCGTCCTCGGCTCCCACGCGGGGCTCGACCACTTCATCTCCTGGGAGCGGGAGGAGTTCGGTATCACGCGGGCCGACCGCTTCGCCCAGCTGACGTCCTTCTCGTTCGACGCGGTGCTCCGGGACCTCCTGGTGCCGCTCTGCGCGGGAGCGTCGGTGCACATCCCACCGCAACGCGAGCGCGACGACACCCTGCGGCTGATCGAATGGATCGCTGCGGAGCGGATCAGCGTCGTGCACACGACGCCGAGCGTGCTGTCGTCGTGGCTGGCGCTGGCCGAGGACGCCGCGGACGTGAAGCTGCCCGAACTGCGGCTGGTCGCCCTCTCGGGTGAACCGCTGACGGACGCGGTGGTGCACCGCTTCCGGGCCCTGTTCCCGGACTGCGACGCGGAGCTGGTGAGCCTCTACGGGGCGACCGAGACCACGATGATCAAGTCGTTCCAACGGGTCCAGGATCCCCTCCCCGGTCCCGGACAACCGATCGGCCGACCGCTGCCTGGCACCCAGATCATCGTGCTGGGCAAGGATGGACAGGAGTGCCTGCCCGGAGAGCGCGGCGAGATCGTCGTCAGGACGCCCTACCGCACCCTCGGCTACCTCGGCCCGACGGCACCGGATGCGTTCCGGCCGAACCCGCACCGCACCGACCCGTCTGACCTCCTCTACTACACGGGGGACGTCGGCGTCGTGCACACCGACCACTCCGTGACGCCCCAGGGGCGCAGCAACGGCATGGTCAAACTGCGGGGCGTGAGCGTCCACCCGGCCGAAGTCGCCGCCGCCATCGGCACCCACCCCGAGGTCGGCTCCGCAGTGGTGCTCCCGCACGAGGACGATGGCCGGACCGAACTGGTGGGATACGTCGTCCGCACAGCCGGCTCGGCGCTGACCACCCAGGCGCTGCGTGACCACCTCACCCAGCGGCTGCCGGCGCCTGTCGTCCCCGGACTGCTGTTCTTCCTGGACAGCCTGCCCATGCTGCCCAACGGCAAGGTCGATCAGACCGCCCTGCGGGGGCGGACCGAGACCGTACGGAAACAGGCCGTCCACTTGGCGCCCCGCAACGCGGCCGAGACCCGGCTGCTCCGCATCTGGCAGTCCGTCCTGCGCACCGAAGAGATCGGCGTGGAGGACGACTTCTTCGCCAGCGGCGGGCACTCGCTGCTCGCCACCATCCTCATCACTCGCATCCGCAGGGAGACGGGAGCCGAACTGACCCTTCGCGACCTCCTCCGGGCGCCGAGGATCGACCAACTGGCCCAGGTGATAGCCCGCCTGACCGCCGAGCGGGAGGACGACGACCACGGCGCCCTCGTCACGCTGCGCCCAGGGCCGGCCTCGGCGACACCGCTGTTCCTGGTGCACCCCATCGGCGGAGACGTCATCGCGTACCGGGATCTCGCCCGACTGCTGCCCGGCGACCGCCCCGTCTACGCCTTCCGGGCACCGGGTCTGGACGGCGGCAGCCTGTACTCCGACGTCCGGGAGATGGCGGCGGTCTACCTGCACGAACTGCGCGAGGTCCAACCGCAGGGACCCTACGCACTCGCCGGCTGGTCCTTGGGCGGTATCGTGGCCTACGAGATCGCCCGCCAGCTCTCCTTCGACGGTGAGACCGCCGCGCTCCTCGCCATGGTCGACAGCTATGCCCCCGGCAGCCCCGCCTTCGACGGCTTCGACGGGGCGCCGGCCGACCATTTGCCCTCGTTCGCCGCCGACGTCGAGCGCGTGGCGGGCGCGCCGGCCGCAGCAGACCTCGGGCGGCTGCTCGATCCGGCCGGCGAGGGGGAGGACGACACCCTCACGGAACTCCGCCGCCGCTTCGCCGTCTTCCACGAGCACAGCGTGGCGCTTGGCAACTACCGTGGCCGCCGCGGAAAGCTCACCGGTACGCGGACGCTCCTCGTCGTCGCACAGGGGCAGCGCCGCCCGGCGGGCGTGGACGCGGTGCTGGGCTGGACGGAGTTCCTGGGCGCGCAGCCGCAGACCGTCACCGTCACCGACGCCGACCACTACGACGTCGTGGCGCCGCCCGCGGTCCGCACCACCGCCGAGGCGATCGGCCGGGAGCTGGACTCACTGCTGCCGTGACCGTCTCGGGGGCGCGGCCTCATGCGGACCGCGCCCCCGGGCCGTACCGCCCTGGCACTTTTCCGACCTGAAGACCACCCAATCCGATCGAGACGGAGTTCGCGATGCGCTTCGGTGTCATGTTCTTCGCCGCCTCTCCCGGAGGCGGTGCGGAGGAGACCTACCGCACCATGCTCGAAGTCGCCAGGCTCGCCGACGCCGGCGGGCTGAGCGCAGTCTGGACCCCGGAACGACACTTCGACGAGTTCGGCGGCGTCTTCCCCAACCCGGCACTGACCAGTGCGGCACTCGCAACGGTCACCCAACGCCTGCAACTGCGCGCGGGAAGCCTGATATCACCGCTCCACCACACGGTCCGGGTGGCCGAGGAGTGGTCGGTGGTCGACAACCTGTCCTCGGGCCGAGCCGCCGTCTCGTTCGGCGCGGGGTGGAACACCAACGACTTCGTCCTGTGCCCCGACCGGTACGCCGACCGCCGCGCCACGATGCTGGAGCAGGTCGACACCGTGCGGCGGCTGTGGCGCGGGGAGAGCGTCGAGCTGGTGAACGGCACCGGTCACCCGACCGAGGTGCGCCTGTACCCGAAGCCCGTGCAGCGGGAACTCCCGGTGTGGCTGACGTCCTCCGGCAATCCGCAGACCTTCATTGACGCGGGAGCCGCCGGGGCGAACCTCCTCACCCACCTCATCGGCCAGGACCTGGACCAGCTCCGCGACAAGATCGCGCTGTACCGCAAGGCCCGGGCCGACCACGGTCACCAGCCGCAAGGCGGGCTGGTGTCCCTCATGCTCCACACCCACCTCGATGCCGACGGCGGCACGGCGGAGCTCCGGTCGCGAGGGCCCTTCCGGGAGTACCTCCGCTCGGCCGTCGTACTGGAACGCAAGTCCGCCACCGGCGGCGGGACCATCAGCGGAGGTCACCAGATCCCCGACGAGGAGATTCCCGGCGACCTCATCGACGAACTGGTCGACGTCACCTACGAGCGGTACCTCCGTCAGGGCTCCCTGATCGGATCGCCAGCCGAGTGCGCCCCCATGGTCGATCGGTTGGCCCGGATCGGCGTCGACGAGGTGGCCTGCCTGCTCGACTTCGGCCTGACGGGAAGTGAGATATTGGGCGGAATCGAGCCGTTGATCGAACTCGCGGCGACCTTCAGCTGATCCCAGGCTGGCCCCCGGGCTGCCTTCGGGACGCACAATGACAAGGAAGAATCACCAGATGCCGAGCGGACAGCCCAGCTCCCGGCCCCTGACCCGTTCCCGGAGCCTTGCCGCCATCCTCATGCTCGACCAACGCCGGGCACGTCTGTTCCTGACGATCGCGGGCGTCGACTCGTTCGGAACGGGTCTCTACACCGCGACCTCCGTGCTCTACTTCACCAAGGTCCAGCACTTCTCCATCACCTCCGTCGGCCTCGCCCTATCCGCGGGAAGCATCACGGCCCTGCTGGCCAGCCTCCTCCTCGGGCGGGTGGCCGACCACTACGGCGCCCGGCCGACGTTGATCGTGCTCT
Source organism: Streptomyces sp. CBMA123 (assembly GCF_014596465.1). Taxonomy (GTDB): domain Bacteria; phylum Actinomycetota; class Actinomycetes; order Streptomycetales; family Streptomycetaceae; genus Kitasatospora. The sequence continues at coordinate 74,359 of NZ_MECK01000013.1, forward strand.
TCCTGATCCGGGCGGTGGGCTACACCCTCTACATCACCGCCTCCCAGTACTGGGCGTTCTTCGCCCTGACCTGCCTGCTGTCCTGCGCCGACCGGGCCAGTACGCCGATCAACCAGGCCCTGATCAGCACGGTCTTCGCCGACCGGGAACGAGCCACGGTGCTGGGCACGGTGATGGCGGTGCGCAACGGCGCCATCGTGCTCGGTTCCGCGACCGCCACTATCCCGGTCCTCCTCGACTCGTCCGCCCTGTACGCGGTGGGCATCGCGGTCAACGGCGTCTCGTTCGCCGTCGCGGCCCTGCTGCTGCGAGGGCTGCGGGTGCCAGTCTCTCTGCCCGCCGGGCCCACGGAGCGGGACGCGGCCGTACGCTCCCCCATGCGGGATGCCCGGTTCGTGCTGATCACCGTGGTCAACGGCTTCCTCTTCACCCACGTCACCATCCTCACCGTGGTGATGCCGCTCTGGGTGACCGAGCACACCAGCGCTCCCCGCTGGGCCCTCACCTTGGTGCTCGCCGTGAACGCGGTGACCGCCATGCTGATCCAGATACCCCTCAACCGACGCACGGCCGGCTTCCGCCCGGCCGCCCACGCGATGGCCGCCGCCGGACTCGCGGTGGGGCTGTCCTGCGTCCTGTACGCGGGGTCCGGAACGACCTCCGCCCCGCTTGTGGCCGTCGGGCTCCTCGTCGTGGCCGTCCTCGTCCACACGGTCGGCGCCTGTCTGCACCTGGCCGGCACCTACCTGTCGTTCGAACTGTCGCCGAGCCGGGCCCGCAGCCGCTACCTCTCCTTCTTCAACCTCGGGCGGGTGGGGCAGGACCTCGTGGGCCCCACGCTCCTGACCGCGGCGCTGCTCCGGCACACCTCGTACTCCTGGTGGCTGGTCGGGGCCTCCGTGGCTGCCATGGGAGTTCTCCCCTCGCTGCTCCTCCGTGAGCCGCCCCTTCCGACCGCGGAGCAAGGACCATGTTGATCAGTGATGTGACGTCAGCCGCGAAACGGATCTCCGGCCGTGTGGTCCGCACGCCGGTGATCACGCTGCCCGAGCTCGATGCTGCTGTGGGCGCACGTGTGGTCCTCAAGTCCGAACTGCACCAGCACACCGGCGCGTTCAAGATCCGAGGCGCTCTGAACAAGCTACTGGCCGCAGACCCCGGGTCACGGCGCCAGGGCGTCGTGGCAGCTTCCTCCGGCAACTTCGGCCGAGCCGTGGCCATGGTCGCCCAGCAGTTCGGCATACCAGCCCACGTGGTGCTGCCCGGTGATGTCCCAGAGGTCAAGGTGGCCGCGGTGCGCGCGCACCAGGCTCACGTGGTCCACTACGACCCCTTACGGGACGATCGCGACGTCATCACCGCCGACCTGGCGGACCGCCTGGGCCTGCGGGTGCTCCCCTCCTCGGACGACCCCGACGTCGCGGCCGGCCACGGCACACTCGCCCTCGAACTCTTCGACCAAGCAGGCGCGTTGGACCTCCTGGTCGTGCCGGTCGGCGGCGGCGGACTCGCGGCGGGCTGCGCGACCGTGGCCAAAGCGCTCAACCCGCGCATCCAGGTCGTCGGCGTCGAGCCGGCCGACGGGGACGACACCGCCCGCTCGCTGCGCGCCGGCCACCGTGTCAGCATTCCCACCCCGTCGACCATCGCCGACGGCCTGCGCCACCGCGCGCCGGGCCGCTTCACGTTCGAGGTGAACAGCCGGCTCCTCGACCGGATCGACACCGTAACGAACGAGCAGATCGTGGCGGCCATGGAGTTCCTCTGGCGCCACGGCCGCCTCATGGCCGAGCCCAGCGGTGCCTGCGCGCTGGCAGCCCTCCTGGCGCACCACCGCGGTCCGACCGGCTTGCGGATCGGAGTCGTGCTGTCTGGCGGCAACATCCAACCGGACCGGTTCCACCGGATGCTCGCGGCCGACACCGCAGCCAAGTACGTCTGACCGGGAACACACTTCTCAGCCGAAGGAACACCGGAAAGTGACCACCACACGGCGGACATCCGCCCAGACCTCCCTCCCTCGCCGATGACGGCCCACCAGGCGCCGCCCCCGCACGCGGCGTCCGCCGCGGAACAACGCTTCTGGTTCGCCGAACAACTGACACCGGGCGCCCGGGCCAACCTGGCGGCGGCCCGGATCCACCTGACCGGCCCCGTGGACCTCGAACTCCTCCAACACTCGCTCGACGCCGTCCGGCAACGGCACGATGCGCTACGCACTGCCTTCCGGATCCAGGACGATCAGCTCGTGCGCAGTGTCCGCGCCACCCCGGTCACCTCGCCCGTGGCGCGGCTGGCGCCCGGCACGACACCCGACGACGCATTCACCGCCCTGGCGGCGCGCCCCTTCGACCTCGACCGGGCCGATGTGCAGCGCGCCGCGATCGTCCAGGAAGACGAGGAAGCGGACCTGTTCCTGCTGTTTCACCACGCCGTCTTCGACGGCCTGTCCGACGAGGTCCTGGCCGCAGACCTGGCCACCGCCTACGCACAGGGCGCATCCACCGGCACCGCACCGGTTCTCCCCCAGCGGCGACGCTCCGCGGCGCCCGTCTTGCGGGCCGAACGCCGCACCGAGCTGGTCGCGAAGTGGCGGGCCGTCCTCGACGCGGTTCCCGACCTTCCGCACGAGGGAGCCGAGCTCAGCCAGCGCGACCTGGCCATGGACAGCACCGAACGACAGCGTTTCGGCGTCCCGGAGGAGTTGGCCGAGCGACTGCGGACTGCCGCCCGGGGCCAGGCGGTCTCCCCGTACGGGCTCCTGCTCGCCGCCTACGGCCGCGCGCTCGGCGAGGTCGGCGGCGCCACCGACTTCTGCGTCGGAATACCGGTGGCCACCCGTACGGCGGAACAGGACGACGAGGTGGGATGCCTGCTCAACACCGTACCTGTCCGCATGCGCGCCCCGTCCACGCCGGGCGGGCTGCAGCGGGTGTGGAACGGCGTCATCGACGCCGTCGACGGCGTCGAACTGCCCTTCGACCAGATCGTCCGGGCTTGCCGACCCCAGCGGACCCGTCGGATGCCGCTGTACCAGGCACTGTTCACTTTCCAGAACTGGCCCCGGCCGGCCCGGGAGGTCGGCGGCACGCAGCTGCGCTCCGTCTCGACGGGCCCGTTCGGGAACCAGTCCGAGGTGCTCATGGAACTGCACGACCTGGGAGACGGCCCCCTGTCGGGGCTCATCCAAGCCCCGACCCACGGCCACTGGGCGAAGCGTCTCGGAGATCTCCGGGCGGCTTTCGACCACCATCTCGAAGTGCTGGCAGAGAACGTCGAAGGAGACTCCCGATGACACCGACAGCAACAGCGCGGAAGCAGCTCCGAACGCCCGGTCGGACCCCGGACCAGGTCGGTCTGCTGAACCGGGGGGCACAGCGGCTGATCAGCACGGACCCGGAACTCGCCAGCCTGCTCGACGCCGAGGTGCACCGGCAGGCCGTCACGCTCGCCATGGTGGCGTCCTCCAGCACCGCGGACTCCTCGGTCCTGGCCGCAGGCGCGGCGGCGGTCACGAACGTGACCGCCGAGGGCTACCCCGGGGCCCGCTACCACCCCGGAACGGCCTACTTCGACTCGATCGAGCTCTTGGCCGTCGAGCGGGCCAAGACCGCTTTCGGCGCCCAGTACGCCAACGTGCAGCCGCACTCGTGCTCGTCCGCGAACCTCGCCGTACTCTCGGCCCTGCTGCCTCCGGGCGGCACCCTGCTGGGTCTTGAGCTGGACTCCGGCGGCCATCTCACCCACGGCGCCCGGGCGTCGGTCACCGGACACCAGTTCAAGGCGGTGCACTACGGGCTCGACGCCGCCGGCCTCATCGACTACGACACGGTCGCGGCACTGACCCGGGAACACCGTCCGACCGTGATCATCGCGGGGGCGAGCGCCTATCCGCGCACCATCGACTTCGCGCGGTTCCGGGCCATCGCCGATTCCGTCGGGGCCTATCTCCTCGCGGACATCTCCCACATCGCGGGTCTGGTGGCAGCAGGTCAGCACCCCAGTCCGATCGACGTGGCCCATGTGACGACCACCAGCACCTACAAGCAGCTCGGCGGCCCGCGCGGCGGCCTGATCCTCATCGGCCGGGAGCACACGACGCCCGGCCCCGACGGCGTCACCCCGCTCGCCCTGCTGATGGACCGCGCGGTGTTCCCCCGCTTCCAGGGGACGCCCGACCCGGCAGCCATCGCCGCGAAGGCCCGGGCCCTGGCCCTGGTCGCGGAGCGGGAGTTCCAGCACACCGCCCGACGGATCGTGGAGGACGCCAGCGCACTCGCGGACGAGCTGCGGTCGTTGGGACACCATGTGCTGACCGGCGGGACCGACAACCACATGGTCCTGCTGGACGTGGTGCGGGAAGGCGTCACGGGGATCGCGGCCGAACGCGCCTTGGAGGAGTGCGGCATCCTCGCCAACCGCAACCGGATACCGGGCGACGTCCTGCCGCCCATGGTCACCAGCGGGCTCCGGCTGGGCACCAATCAGCTCGCCCAGCGGGGCATGGGCGTGGCGGAGATGAAGCACTGCGCACAACTGGTGGACTCCGTCCTCGCGGCGATCAGCCGGGACGACCTCGATGCCGCGGTCGACCCGGGCCTGCGGAACCGGGTACGCGGCGAGGTCGAAGAGCTGTGCACGAGGTTCCCACTGCCCTCGTACCCGACACCAAAGGACGACCAGGAAGGGGCCGAGGCCCGATGACCACGCACCCGAGTCCCGGCCGACAGTCCGCCGAACGGGCCGCACCGCTCGTGCTTCCCACCGACAGCCCTCGCCGGCCCGGTGCGGGACACCTCAGCGAGCGGGTGACAGTACGACTGTCCGGCTCGACGGGCCACCACGGGGTCCCGGACGAGGCGGCGCTGTTCGCCGTCGCCCTCGTCCTCCTGCACCGCCTCTCGCAGCAGGAGAGCTTCACCGTCGGCATCGCCGGCGCGGACCCGCGACGGCTCCAGGCCACAACGGTCTCCTCGTTCACCCTGTCCGGGGGGTTCTCGCTGACCGACGTCGTGCAGGCGGCCCGCACCGCCTTGGCCGACGCCCGGTCCGGCGAGGGCAGTGACACCGGGCACACCGACGACACCTCGGTCCCGGTCCTCTTCCACCCCGGCCGCCCGGCCCCCGCGTTCCCCCTCCCGTCGAGCGGCGAACTGCTGCTCGCCGTCGAGGCCTCGCCAACTGGAACCGAGGTCGAGGCGCACTACGATCCCCGGCTCCACGAAGCGGAGACCGTCCGACGCCTGCTCGGCCACTACGGCGTACTACTGGAAGCCGGCCTCACGGAACCGGAGCTGCCGATCTCGGAACTGCCGATCCTGACGGCCGAGGAGGAACGGCGGATACTCGTCGACTGGAACCGGACCGCAGCCGAATCACCCTACCGCGGCTGCCTGCACGAGGAGTTCCAGGCGCGGGTCGAGACCGCACCGGAGTCTACGGCCCTGATCACCGAGGACGGCGAACTCTCCTTCGGGCAGGTCGACGCCAAGGCCAACCGGTTGGCCCGCCACCTGCGCGGCCTGGGCATCGGGCCCGGGTCCCTGGTCGGCCTCTGCCTCGAGCAGTCGGCGGACCTGCTGGTCGCGGTCCTCGCCGTGCTCAAGGCGGGCGGTGCCTACGTGCCGCTCGACCCAGGCTACCCGGAGCAGCGCTTGGCAACCATGCTCAGAGGGGTCACCTGCGGTGCGCTCGTCAGCCGCAGCGACCTGGCCGACAATCTGCGCACCGCGACCGCGGACTCCGGCCCGCCGCTGGTCCTGCTGGACCGCGACGCCCCGGTCGTCGACGCACTCCCCGACGGCGCCGTCAACAGCGGTGCGGGGGCCGACTCGCTCTGCTACGTCATCTACACCTCCGGGTCGACGGGGGTGCCGAAACCCATCGCGCTGCGCCACCGCGGGGTCGTGAACAACCTGGCGGACCTCAACTCCCATCTGGGGATCGGCCCCGGTGACAAGGTGCTCGGCCTCTCCTCACCGAGCTTCGACATGTCCGTCTACGAGATGCTGGGCATCACACTGGCCGGTGGAACGCTCGTCCTGCCGTCCCGGGGCCGGGCGAAGGACCCGGCTCACTGGGCGCACCTCGTGTCCCTGCGAGGTGTCACCGTCTGGAACTCGGCCCCGGTGCTGCTGGAAATGCTGGTCGACCACGTGGAGAGGAACGGCGCGAAGCCCCCGTCGACCCTGCGCGCGGCGATGCTGGGCGGTGACTGGATCCCGGTCGACCTGCCCGACCGGACCCGGAAGCTGGCGCCTGGACTGCGATTCCTCGCGCTCGGCGGCGCCACCGAGGCGTCCATCCATTCGATCCTGTTCGAGGTGACCGAGGTCGACCCGGACTGGCCCAGCATTCCCTACGGGCGTCCGATGGCCAATCAGCGCGCCTACGTCCTCGACCGGCACCGCCGACCCGTCCCGCCGGGTGTCGCCGGTGACCTCTACCTGGCCGGCGTCGGCCTGGCAGTGGGCTATGTCGACCAGCCGGAGCGAACGGCCGAACGGTTCACGGAGTGGAGCCACGGGCCCGTGGCGAAGGAACGCGTCTACCGCACCGGCGATTTGGCACGCTACCGGCCCGACGGCGTGATCGAGCTCCTGGGCCGCTCCGACTTCCAGGTCAAGATCCGTGGGCTCCGCATCGAACTGGGCGAGGTGGAAGCCGCGTTGAAAGGTCACCCCGCCGTCGCTGACGCCGTCGCCGGACCGTACACGGACCGGACGGGTGACCTGCGGCTGGTGGGGTACGTGACGGTCCTCGATCGCCACGGCGTCGATCCCGACGAACTACACCGGCACCTGGCCTCCGTCCTGCCGGGCTACATGGTGCCGACCTCGGTCATGGTCCTCGACGCCATGCCGCTCAGTGCTAACGGGAAACTGGATCGCCGGGCGCTCCAGGACCTGCATCCCGAAGCGCAGCCACCCAGCCGTGAGACGCTCGACGACACGTGGGCGACGGACCTGCCGGAGCAGCGCATCGTCGACGTCTGGCGGCAGGTCCTGGGTGTGGAACGGGTCGGGCCCCGGACCGACTTCTTCACCATCGGGGGTGACTCCCTGAAAGCCATGCGCTGCATCGCCGGCATCGACCCTCGGCTGACTCTGGGCGACATCCTCCGGAATCCCACCGTCGAGAGCCTGTCCGCCCGGCTGCGCGAGATCGCCGACGACGGTCCGGACGGAACACCATGAGGCACCCGCAGGACCACCGGACGAGGCAGGAACCGGTGTCGTCGGAGGGTCTCGCAGGCGCAGTAGCGCTCCTTCACAGCGCTTCGGAGGTGATCCGGTCGACGGCCCAGCCGCAGGACGCCCTCGCCGCAGCCGCATGCCAACTGGCCGACGCGGCGTCGTTCCTCGCCGAGGCGGCCGTCCGGCGACCGTCAGCCGACCGTGCGACCCAGCGCGAGTTGCTGTCGGAGGCACTCAGCTGCACGCGCGCAGCGGGCACCGTTATGCGTTTCGCCGTGATGCGGGCGAACGATCAGGTCCGGTCCGCAGGCGCCCTCGCGACCACATCCGTGGTGACGCCCCGACCGGCCGACGCCCCCGGCCCCGAGGACGAGTGAAGGCAGCTGCGCCACGACGGTGGGGCCGCCTCTCGCCGAGTCACCGAGCAGCTGAGCGCCCCGTAGCAGCCGGATGCCGACTAACGCACGTGCCGCCCCGTGTGGGCGGCGATGAGGTCGCAGTACCAGGCGTAGGAAGCGCGCGGGGCGCGCTGCTGGGATCGAGGACTCCCTCACATGGCCGCGCTCCGCGAACTGGCAGACAACCACGTGCGGCTGCTGATCGAGGACGCCACCAGCTCCGTCGTGCGATACAGAACGAGCGTCGCTGGTGTTCCGCAGGTGCGCCAGTACGGTTGCCTCTTTCGACGACCGGCGGCTGTCAGATCTGGTCGGTCAGCGGCTTGAGGTGATTCACGGCGCTGGAGAAGTCACCCTGCATCTGGTCGTAGGCATCGGCGTCACCGGCGGTCACCGGGTCGCAGAGCTTGGCGGCCTTCTGCAGGTAGCCGAGGGCCTGACCCCACTCCGCGGGTGAGCCCGCTTCCGGCTGCTGGCCGTTGACCGTCTTGGCCACGGCCGTGCAGGCCTTGCCCACCTTCGCGGTGTCCCCGTGTGCGCTCATGATGGTCGCGGCCATGGGGATGAAGGCGCTGGTCACGGCGCTGTGCTGCGGGGAGTTCAGCGCCCAGGCCCGCGCGGGGCTGTCACTGGCGCTGGGGCTCGCGACGGTGCTCGCCGTGGTCGAAGCAGCCGAAGCGGAGGCGGAGGCCGGGGTGGCCACCGCCTTGCTGCCTGCGGGGGTGCTGCTCGCAGCCCGCCAGGGCGGCGGCGGTCACGAGCAGGCAGGTTGCGGCGGCGCGGCGCATGGGTTTCCTTCGATCCGTCGGTGCGATGACCCGAGACCGTACTCCGCCGCCGCGCCTGCCGATCAGCAGGGGGGGCTGGCGCGGCCGCCCGCCAGCTCGCGCGCGATGGACAGCTCCAGAAGCGCGCGGAGCCGCACTGCACCGGCCGTGCGGTCCGCACCGCGCACCGCACCGCACCGCGCCGCGCTGCGCTGCGTGGCGCGGCTGTCCTACTCGGTCGGCAGACGGAGCATCGGTTCGAAGGCCGCGTCCTCCTCGCCCTCGACCGAGGGGAGGAAGCCGTCGGGGACGGCCTGGTCCGCCTCACCTGGCCCGACCACCCGGGCGTCCAGGAGCTCCAGCAGGGCGGCCGACCGGTCGGCTGGACCGCGCCGCTGCCGGACGGGCCGTGGGGGCAGGCCGGCCACATCGCCGCCCAGTACCGGGACGCCCAGGCCGCAGACATCCTGACCGAACCCGCCAGCGGGGCCCGCACCCACCGCTCCGTCGGCCAGGCCCTGGACGTCCTGCACCGCGCGCACCTCGACCGACTGCGCGCCGAGCGCGCGATGCCCGACGTGCAGCACCTGGCCCTCAAGCGCCCGACCGGCTGGAGCACGCCCTCCGACCGCGGCCTCGGCACCCCACACCGCGCCTCGCTCGACGACGGCCTGGTCCACCTCACCTGGCCCGACCACCCGGGCGTCCAGGAACTCCAGCAAGGCGGCCGCCCGGTCGGCTGGATCGAAGAGTACGACGTCCAGCGCGGCACCTGGACCGCCCTGATCGACAGCAGCCTCATCGCCAACGCCGCCAGCGGCGAACCCCTGCGCTGCCCCAACGCCGAAGGCGCTCTCGCCCCGCTGCGCCGGGCCCTGGGGGAGCACCTCACCAGCTGGTAGACCGGGGCGGCCGGCGCGGCCGCGCGCCAGCCCGCGCGCGATGGACAGCTCCAGCAGCGCGCGGCGCGCTTATGGACAGGCCGCGCGGGCTCCGCGCGCACCGCCCGGCGGGTGCGGCTCCCGC
>NZ_MECK01000014.1 GCF_014596465.1 Streptomyces sp. CBMA123
CACCACGGCCCCGCGGGCGCACCGCTGACCGTCCGCCCCGGGCGCGGCCGGCCCGGTGGTTCCATCCCCCATCACAGTTCCTGACTCGTCGTTCCGACCCCTCGCGGGCCGGGGCCCCTCGCGGCTCCCGGCCGGGGCACCCGGCGTCACGCCACGGGGCTACCCCGCCACGGAGCTCCCGATCGCGGCGCGGATCGCCCGGCTGATGGCGTCCAGGTTGTCGTCGAGGAAGAAGTGGCCGCCCGGCACGGCGTGCTGGGCGAACGGACCGGTCGTGTGCGCGGCCCAGCCGGCCGCGTCCTCGGGGCGGGCCGAGGCGTCCTCGGTGCCGGCGAAGGCGGTGATCGGCACCGGCACCGGCGGTTCGTCGCCGCAGTCGTACGCGTCCAGCCAGCCGAAGTCGGCCCGGCAGACGGGCAGCACGAGTTCCAGCAGCTCCGGCTCGTCCAGGACGAAGGCGGGCAGGCCGCCACCGCGGACCAGCCGCGCCAGCAACTCCTCGTCGGGCAGGGTGGACAGGCCGTCGAAGATGTCCTCGCCGCGCTGCTGGTCGGGCCGGGGGCAGCCCGAGACGAAGAGGTGGACGGGCAGTTCGGCCCCGGCCCGGCGCAGCCGGCGGACCACCTCGAACGCGAGCAGCGCGCCCATCGAGTGCCCGAACAGCGCGTACGGCCGGTCGGCGGAGGCCGCGACGGCCTCCGCGATCCGCTCCACCTCCACGGCCGCGGGCTCACCGATCCTGCGCTCCCGGCCGGGCAGGGCCAGCGCGGCGACCTCGACATCGGGGCCGAGCGCGGCCGGCCAGCGGGAGTAGACCGCCGTGGCGCCGCCCGCATAGGGGAAGCAGACGAGCCTGACCGGCGCCTCCGGACGCAATTCTCGGGAAACGAACCATTTGTCGGGAGGTATCTGGCCGTTCACGGGCGCCATCCCGGAAGTCCGGCTTTTGGCCCGAGGTCGTCCGGAAAGTCCATGGTCTCCGAAGCGGCCTTTCTGGAAAAGATGCCAGAACCCATTCGATCCGTCCCTGGATCGCCGCTCTGCGGAGGCCGGTTGTGCCGCCTGGTCGGTTCTGCCATCGAGGATGATGAATAGTGTGCCGATCAACCGCTGATGACTGTACCTCAGCTGAGTGAGCACGCTCAATAGTTGACGATCATCGGCCGTCCCACTCTACGACGCCCCCTCCCGAAAGGGCTCCGATTTTCCCGACCCGCCCACCCCGGCGGGGAATCGGTGGCGCAACTCACGCGGAACTCGCATTGACCAATCCAACGCCGTTCGTGCGGACGGGCGTGAGCACGCCGGGCGGCGGCGCGCAGCGGCCCGCGCGCCTGCCCCGCCCGCCTTGGTCAGCCCCTGGTTCGGGGCATCAGCGGCTCAGGGCCTCGGCAGTTCAGGACACAAGGGGTTCAGGACACCAGCGGCCCCTCCGCGATCTCGGTCAGCGTCACGGTGCACAGCCCGCCGCGCTGGGCCTGCACGTCCGTGACCTCCAACTGGGTGCCGGGCAGCAGGATGTACTCCTCCTCCCCGGTGAACGCCGAGAACCGCTGGATCCCCGTGGCGCGCAGCGGCCGTACCTCGAACAGCGTCCGCTTGCCCCGGCTGCCGAGGAAGGACTTCGCCACCCCCAGCTCGGAGGTGCAGGAGGACACGCCCCACCACGTCACCGTCCGCCCCAGCGGGTACTGCTTGCGCAGGTCCAGCGACACCCCGCGCCAGAGCGGCTCCGTCCGCACCGGCAGCCGCGACACCGCCGCGAACAGCAGCCGCAGGTACGGCAGGTAGGGCACCAGCCGGCCGCGGTCCGGCGAGCGCAGCACCGCGTTGATCTCCCGGTAGAACGCGGACTCGCAGGTGTAGAGGTACAGCGCGGCGATCGCGTCCGCGGACAGCCCGGCCGTCGCCCCCTCGTCCGCCCGCCGCCTGCCGAACTCGTGCGACAGGGTGACGTGCCGGTCCAGGCCGCGCAGCAGTTCGGCCACCGGCGCCACGGCCTCCCGGAAGCCCATCAGCGGCGTGTCGAACACCCCGCTGATCGGCGGGAGTTCGAGGCCCTCGTCCTTCACGCCGGCCAGGCGGTCCAGATACAGCTGGTGCAGCTCCATCGTGGAGGCGATGAACGCGCCCATCCGCTCGGCGACACCGCCGTCCGCGCCGCCGCCCGTCGCCGCGTCGGTGTTCCAGCCCTTGCTGGGCAGCCAGTCCACCTCGTCCGCGCCGAGCGAGGCCAGCGCGGCGTTCACCGTGGCGAAGTGCTCGTTGTCGCAGAAGATGTCGCCCTGGGCCGCCGGGTTGGCGTGGTCGATGTGCCGGACCTCGACCTCCGGGTACTTCTTCTCCAGCCGCTGCACCACACTCTTCAGGCTGCGCGCGTGCGCACCCCACCAGGCGAAGACGACGCCCCGGTCCTCCTCCCCCGCCTGCTGCTTGGCCCGCAGGATCTCCTCCACGATCCGCTCGGCCACCGGCCGCCAGAACCCGGTGTGCTGGTCCGGCCCCATCGCCCCGTCGGCGCTGGCCGTGAGCGCCGCGTTCAGCAGCAGCACGCCCTGGGTCAGCATCGCCTGGAACCACTCCGGCGGCTGGACCGTCTCCTCCTTCTTCAGCAGCGCCCGGATGTCCGCGATCGGCGTCTTCTTCGGTATGCCGTACTTCCACATCGCCGCGGCCTTGATGATGCAGCGGATGCTGATCACCCGGCCGAACTGGCTGTCCTTCCAGTCGTGGAAGGCGTTGTCGAACATGGCGATGCCGGTGGCGCTCTCCGGCCGCGGGTACGGGTTCTGGCCGAAGACCACGACCTTCCACTGGTGCGGGGCGTGCGGCTTGAGCGCCTGGAAGGTCAGCTCGCGGACCGGCACGACCTCCGGGTCGCGCCCCGGGCCGATGAACGAGGCCGCGCCGGGCCGCGCCTCGATGACGGGCTTCAGCACCGGCAGCCACGCCTCGCCGCCGCCCTGGAAGAGCTCGGTGAGGGCCAGCGGGTCGTTCGGGTCGGGCTGGGTGGGGGTGGGGGTGTCGGCAGCGCTCATGGTGGTACTCCGGCTGGATCGGCCCACGCGGGGCATCGAATGACGGCCCGTCAGCTCACCGACGGACAGGGACATTCCTAACAGCCGGCGCTGACAGTCCCGCCCGCCCGGCCGGCGGCGGCCGGATTGTCAGTCGGGCCCACTAGCGTCGGTATCGACAGCGGGAAGAGCTCGCCGAGCAAGCCAAGCGACAGGAGTTGCAGCATGACGACGGACCGCGCCCAGTCCCCGCTCCGGGTGGTGCTGACGGACCTCAACGCGACGGTGGTCGAGTCGTGGCGGGCCGCCTTCGCCGACACCCCCGAGATCGAGATCCGGCACGGCTCGATCCTCGCCGAGCAGGTCGACGCCTGGGTCAGCCCGACCAACTCCAAGGGCCGGATGGACGGCGGGACGGACGCCGCGATCAAGCGCCACCTGGGCGCGGGCATCCAGCTGAAGGTGCAGCGGCAGATACGCAACCACTACGCGGGCACCCTGCCGGTGGGCAGCGCGGTCTGCGTGCCCTCCGGCGCGGTCACCCCGAAGTTCCTGATCTCCACGCCCACCATGCAGAGCTCCGCGCAGAACGTGAGCGAGACCCTGAACGTCGCCCTGGCCTGCGCCGCCGCCTTCCAGGCCGTCCACCGGCAGAACCGACTGGCGCCGGGCAGCATCCGCTCGGTCGCACTGGTCGGCATGGGCGCCCAGACCGGCCGGGTGCCGGCCCGGGTCTGCGCCAACCTGATGTGGACGGGCTACACGCTCTTCAACGACCACCACTTCGAGGACGACGACGAGCTGCGCGCCACCATCCTGGCCCAGCTGGACGACATCGAGAAGGCGCCCGCCACCACCCGGGTGCGGATCACGGCACCGGCGGCCCGCAGCCGCTCCGGGCGCTGACCGGAGACCGACCCAGCCCGCCGACCCCGCGCCGCGCCGACTCTCCGGCGTGGCGCGAGGCGTTCCCCATCACGCGGAACCGGAAGCGCCTCCCGATCAGTCAGCTCCGGCAGTCAGCTCCGGCAGCCCACTCCCCCGCGCCACTCCGCCAGTCCACCCCGCCGGTCCGCCCCGCCACTCCACTCCGTCAGTCCACTCCGTCAGTCAGCGACGAGCGCCAGCCGGATCCAGCGCTGCGCCTCCGCGGTGGCCACCGCCACGTCGAAGGCCTCCGGGGCGGCCGCCGCCTGCACCACCAGCCCCTTGAGCAGCCCCACGAAGGCGAACGCGAACGCCTGCGGGTCCACCCCGCCGCGCACCTCCCCCTCGGCCGCGCCCTGACCGACCACGTCCGCCACCCAACCGCGCATGCGGGAGTCCAGCTCGGCCACCGCGGCCGTCAGCCCGGAGGCGCCGGCCAGCGCCTCGGCACCCAGCACCACGAAGGCCCGGCCCAGATCGGTCGGGTTCCGCACGCCGTCGAGCACTCCCCGGGCGAAGCCGTACAGCTCCTCCACCGCCCCGGCACCACTGCGCTCGGGCGCCGCCGCCGCCATCGCCTCGGCGAGGGCCTCCTCCTGGAGCCGGGCGAGCAGCGCGGCCTTGGAGCCGAAGTAGTGGGTGGCCAGGCCCCGGCTGAATCCCGCCTCCTCGCCGACCCGGGCCAGGGTGACCCCGGTGCTGCCGTGCTCGGCGATCAGCCGGGCCGCGGCGGCGAGCAGCGCGGCCTCGGCGTGGGCGCGCCGTTCGGCCTGGGTGCGGCGGGGCTGGGCGTCCGGCGGGGCGGTCGTGCGGGCGGTCAGGTCATCGTGCGTGGGCATGGCACCATGCTAGGGTCGAACTTGCTTGTTGGATAACAAGCAAGTTCGGGGCGGCGGGGCACTCCCCCGACCCCGCCGCCCCCGGCAGAAGGGAAGTCCCGATGACCGCCACGATGCTCGCCGGCCGCCTCGACGTCGCCAAGGGCGCTTTCGCCGTCGAGGAGGTGCCCGTCCCGGTACCCGGCCCGGGCGAGGTGCTGATCAAGGTCGAGGCCGCCGGCGTCTGCCTCTCCGACGTCCACCTGATCGACGGCACCCTCAAGCCGTTCCTCCTCGACGGCGACAAGGTCACCCTCGGCCACGAGGTCGCGGGCACCGTGCACACCCTCGGCGAGGCCGTGACCACCGCCGTCGGCGACCGGGTCCTGCTCCAGGCCGGCGAGACCCGCAACGGCCGGCTGTACACCCGCGGCGTGGACTACGACGGCGGCTGGGCCGAGTACACGCTCGCCACCGCCACCACGCTCGTCCCGATCCCGGACGAACTCCCCTTCGAGCAGGCCTGCTTCATCCCCGACGCGGTCTCCACCCCGTGGGCCGCGATCACCGGCACCGGCGCCGTCCGCCCCGCCGAGGCCGTCGGCGTCTGGGGCGTCGGCGGACTCGGCGCCCACGGCGTCCAGCTGCTGCGCGCCGTCGGCGCCTTCCCCATCGTCGCCGTCGACCCGCTCCCGGCCGCCCGCGACCGCGCCCTCGCCTTCGGCGCCGACGCCGCCCTCGACCCGGCCGACCCCCGGTTCACCGAACAGCTGCGGGCGGCCACCGGCGGCCGCCCGCTCTCCGCCGCCTTCGACTTCGCCGGCGTCGCCCCGGTCCGCCAGCAGGCCATGGCCACCCTCGGCGAACGCGGCCGCCTGGTCCTCGTCGGCCTCACCGACCAGCCACTGACCGTCACCGACGGCACCCGGGTCAGCTACCTGCGCCAACAGATCCTCGGCCACTACGGCTCCGACGGCCAGGACGTCATCGACCTGGTCGCCCTGGTCCGCGGCGGCCGACTGGACTTCGCCCGCTCCGTCAGCGGCACCTTCCCCCTCGCCGACGCCGCCCGCGCCGTCGAGGCCCTGGAGCGCAAGGAGGGCAACCCCATCCGCCTGGTCCTCAAGCCCTGACGGCCGCACCCGCCCCCGCACCTGCCCGACTGAGCCGGGCACGGCACCGGGCCGGCAGCCTCTCCCCGGCTGCCGGCCCACCCACCGCCCCCCGACTCGCGGGCCGGCGGCCCGTCGCGCCCCAACTCCGCCACATCGCAGACGAAATGGCATGCACGCCACTAGCCAACCGTCCAGTAGCGCCCCTACCGTCGACTCCCCGTGGCTTCGACGGAGGAGCTCGCCATGCCCCCACGCACACGCCCGCACCGCCTCCGACACTCCAGCAGATTCCCGAGGGCGGCGGCCGTCGCCCTCGCGGCGGCCCTGTTCGTGACCGCCGCCCTCACCACCCCCACGACCGCGACCGCGTCCCCCGCCGCGGCACCCGACTACTGCGGCGGCCGGTGCACCGACATCCTGCCGCCCGGTGAGAACGGCAACGCGACGCTCGCCGAGATCCTGCTCAACCGGATGTTCGGCAGCCGTCCCGCGCACACCGACGACCAGTTGGGCCCGTACTCCGCGCTCGCCTCCGGCTATCCGGGGCTGACCGAGGCCGGGTTGCGCGGCTTCTTCAACGACGCCTCGTTCGGCGTCCCCGCCGACCAGGTGGCCAGCACCACGACCCCGCGCCCGGACGTGACGATCGTGCGCGACAAGGCCACCGGTGTGCCGCACATCAGCGGCACCACCCGGTACGGCACCGAGTTCGGCGCGGGCTACGCCGCCGCGCAGGACCGGCTGTGGGTGATGGACCTGTTCCGGCACGTCGGCCGGGGCCAGCTGTCCGGCTTCGCGGGCGGCGCGGCCGCCAACCGGCAGCTGGAGCAGAGCTTCTGGCAGGCCGCGCCGTACACCGAGGCCGAGTTGCAGCAGCAGATCGACGCGCTGGCCGCGCGTGGCGGCCGGGCCACCCAGGCGCTGGCGGACGCCAACGCGTACCTGGACGGCATCAACCAGTACGTCTCCGCGGCGTACAACGGCCGGACGTTCCCCGGCGAGTACGACCTCACCGGGCACATCGACCCGATCACCAACGCCGGTTCGATCGAGCCCTTCAAGCTGACCGACCTGGTCGCCCTCGCCTCGGTGGTCGGCGCGCTGTTCGGCTCCGGTGGCGGCGGCGAACTGGCCTCCGCCCAGGTCAAGTCGGCCGCCGAGGCACGGTACGGCAAGGACGCCGGGGACGCGGTGTGGACGTCGCTGCGCGAGGCCGACGACCCGGAGGCGGTCCGGACCCTGCACGACGGGCAGAGCTTCCCGTACGCGACGGTGCCCGACGCCCCGCAGGGCCAGGCAATGCCCGACCCGGGCTCGGTGGTGCCCGAGCGGATGATCTACGACGCCACCGGGTCCGCGAACACCGCGTCAACCGCGGCGAAGGGCGTCCTGCCCGGCAACCTGCTCACCGCCAAGCACGGCATGTCCAACGCCCTGCTGGTCTCCGGCGCCCACACCGACGACGGCCACCCGGTCGCCGTGTTCGGTCCCCAAACCGGCTACTTCGCCCCGCAGTTGCTGATGCTGGAGGAGATCCAGGGCCCCGGGATCAGTGCCCGCGGCGCGGCCTTCGCCGGCCTCAGCTTCTACGTGCAGCTCGGCCGCGGCCAGGACTACGCGTGGAGCGCCACCTCCGCCGGGCAGGACATCACCGACACCTACGCCGTCCCGCTCTGCACCACCGACGGCTCGCCGGTCACCACGGCCGCCAACTCCTATCTCTGGCACGGTCAGTGCCTGCCCTTCGACCGGCTGGAGCGCAAGGACGCGTGGAGCCCGACCACCGCCGACTCCACCCCGGCCGGCTCGTACACCCTGGTGGCGTACCGCTCGAACCACGGGCTGGTGACGGCCCGCGGCACCGTGGGCGGCGCGCCGGTCGCCTTCACCTCGCTGCGCTCCACCTACCGGCACGAGGCCGATTCCATCATCGGCTTCCAGGAGTTGAACGACCCGGGCGCGGTGCACGACGCCCCGAGCTTCCAGCGGGCGGCGCAGGACATCAACTACACCTTCAACTGGTTCTACGCCGACTCCCGCGACATCGCCTACTACAACTCCGGCAGCAACCCGGTCCGCGCTCCCGGGGTCGACGCCGGGCTGCCGGTGCTCGCCCAGCCCGCCTACGAGTGGGCCGACTTCGACCCGGTCACCAACACCGCCCGGTACACCCCGCCGGCCGAGCACCCGCAGTCCGTCAACCAGGACTACTACGTCTCCTGGAACAACAAGCAGGCGGACGGCTTCACCGCGGCCGGCTTCGGCAACGGCTCGGTGCACCGGGCCAACCTGCTGGACGACCGGGTCAAGTCCCTGCTGCGGAACGGCGGAAAGGCGAGCCGGGTCACCCTCACCCAGGCGATGGAGGGCGCCGCTCTGGCCGATCTGCGGGCCGAGGACGTGCTGCCCGACCTGATCCGGGTGCTGCGCAGCGCACCGGTCACCGATCCGGCCGCCGCCACCGCCCTTCAGCAGCTGGAGGCCTGGCTCGCCGACGGCGACCAACGCAAGGAGACCTCGCCGGGCAGCCACAGCTACGCGGACGCGGCCGCGATCCGGGTGATGGACGCCTGGTGGCCGCTGGTCGCCGACGGGGTGATGCGGCCGGGCCTCGGCGACCGGTTGTTCGGCTCGCTGACCGGCGCGCTGCAGATCAACGAGTCCCCGTCCGGCGGCCAGGGCGGGGCGACGGCGGGCGGGCCGGTCAGTGCCAACGAGTCGATCCCGCACAAGGGTTCGGCCTTCCAGTACGGCTGGTGGAGCTACCTGGACAAGGACCTGCGCGCCGTCCTCGGCGACCCGGTCGCCGGCCCGCTGGCCCGTCCCTTCTGCGGCGGGGGCGACCTCACCGCCTGCCGCAACGTCCTGCTGACCACTCTCACCCAAGCCGCCGCCCAGACCCCCGCCCAGGTCTACCCGGGCGACACGGACTGCGCGGCGGGCGACCAGTGGTGCGCCGACACCATCATCCAGCGCCCGTTGGGCGGGGTGACGGACGACAAGACGACCTGGCAGAACCGCCCGACGTACCAGCAGGTGGTGCAGTTCTCCGGCCACCGCTGAGCCGCCACCGACCCGACGAAGCGGCCGCCGGCGCCCCACCCGGGGCACCGGCGGCCGTGGCACGCTCAGCCGACCCGCTTGGTGACCTCCCGCTCCGCCTCCCGCAGGTTGTCCGCCTCGTCCCTGAGCCGCACGCCCGCCAGGTGGTAGGCCTTGGGGCTCTGCGCCGTGGCCATCCGCTCGGAGAGCGCCGCCGCCAGCTCGCCCGCGACCTCCACCAGATCGGCGAGCGAGCCGAACATCACGGCCGCCTCCGCCGCCGGGACCTTGTCCCGCCCGCTGTCCTTCGCCTTCGGCAGGGCGTTCTCCCGCAGCTGCCGCCGCGCCTCGTCGACCGCGTCGACCATCGCCCGAATCCCGCTGTCCATCCCGCTCCCAAGCCGCCGTTCCATTGTCCGTGTTCGGACATCCCCGTCAGTGTGCCCTGTCGGCCAAGATTCAAAAACCCACCCGGTAGCACCCTAAACCGCCCTAGGCTGCTTACATGGCAACCGACGACTCCCTCGCAACCGGCCAGCGCTCGCTCGGCGACCCCACGCTCGACTACCCCCTCTGGCCCCCGCTGACCTCGGGCTGCCCGCGCACCGGCACGGCGGACGTCTCCTACCCGGTCGAGGTCGACTACGCCTACGACAAGGTCGACCCGGCCGCCCTGTTCGCCCCCGTCCGGGCCCGCGGCGGCCTGGAGCGCTGGGCGCCGCTGCTGCCCCCGCTGCTCGCCCCCGGCCTCGGCGAGGGCGCCACCCCGCTGGTCGAGCTCGGGCCGGGCGTGTACGTCAAGGACGAGTCCCGCAATCCGACCTGGAGCCACAAGGACCGGCTGAACCGCTGCACCACCAGCGCCGCCGTCGGCGCCGGCGCGCCCGGCATCGCGGTCGCCTCCTCGGGCAACCACGGCGCCTCGGCGGCCGCCTACGCCGCCCGCGCCGGACTGCCCTGCGTGGTGTTCACCGGCCCGGACACCCCGCCCGCCGTGGACGCCTTCCTGAACGCCTACGGCGCCGTGGTGCTGCCCGTCCCGTGGGAGGCCCGCTGGCCGCTGCTGCGCCAGGTGGTGGAGCGGCTCGGCCTGCACCCGGTCAGCAACCTGACGCCCACCCACACCGGCCACGCGTACGGCCCCGAGGGCTACAAGACCGTCGCGTACGAGATCTTCCAGGACGTCGGCGTGCCGAGCGCGGTGTTCGTCCCGACCGGGTACGGCGAGCTGCTGTTCGGGGTGTGGAAGGGATTCGTCGAGCTGCGCCGGCTGGGCCTCGCCGACCGGGTGCCGCGGATCTTCGCCTGCGAGTCGGCGGCCTCCGGCCCGCTGCACCGTGCGATCGCCGAGGGCCTGCCGGCCGCGCACGTGACGGTCGGCCCGAGCGCGGCCTACTCGATCGCCTCCCCGGTCAGCGGCTACCGGGGCGTGCTGGCGGTGCGCGAGAGCGGCGGTGCGGCGCTCACCCTGGACGACGGTCAACTCGCGGACGCCCAGCGCGAGATGGCCGGCGCCGGGCTGTGGGCCGAGCTGTCCGCGGCGGCCGGACTGGCCGGGCTGCGCAGCCTCGGCGCGCAGGCCCCGGACGACGGCCCGGTGGTCTGCGTCTCCACCTCCAGCGGCTTCAAGGACAAGGGCATGGGCGCCCACCGGACGGCCCCGGCCACTCCGACCTGGGAGGAGGTGGAGCGCCGCCTGCGCGCGGCCGGGATCACCGCCTGACCGAACCGCGCGACCGGCGCCGCAACGCGCTCGGCCAGTACCTGATCGTGGCGGGCTCCTGGGCGGCCGAGGACAACTCCGCCCCCGTACCGGGGCTACACCGTGGTCCGCCCCCGCCGCACCAGCCACCAGGCGAGTGCCGCCGACGCGCCCGCGTTCACAGCTCGACCAGTACCTTCCCCCGGCTCGCCGACCGGTCCAGGTAGAGGCTGCGGTACGCCGCCGGGATGCTGTCGAACCCCCGGTGCACGGTCTGCTGGTAGCTCAGCTCCCCGCTGCGCACCAGGGCGCCGAGGTCCCGCCGCAGCGCCACCCAGTTCTCCTCGGTGAACCACTCCAGCGAGAAGATGCCGCGGATCACGGTGCGCGGGAACATGATCATCGGCAGCAGCCGGGGGCCCACCCACTCGCCGCCGACCTGGCTGCCCCACTGCCAGCAGACCGCCACCCGGCTGTCCACCGCGAGCATCCCGAAGACCAGGTCGGTGAGCGCCCCACCCAGACTGTCGAAGTAGCGGTCGATGCCGTCCGGGGCGAGCCGGGCCAGCTCCTTCGCCAGCAGCTCCGGGTCGTCGCCGTCCCGGTACTCCAGCACCGCGTCGAAGCCCAGCTCCCGCAGCCGGCCGGCCTTCGCCGGGGTCGCCGTGGTGCCGATCACCCGGGCGCCCCGGTGCCGGGCGAGCTGGCCGACCACCGAACCGACGGCGCCGCTGGCCCCGCTGACCAGCACCGTCAGCCCGGGCCGGACATCGAGGAACTTCTCCACCGTCCCCCAGGCCGTCATCCCGGGCCCGCCCAGCACGCCGAGCGCGGTGGTGATCGGCAGCTGCTCGTCGTAGTCCGCGCGGTCCAGCCGCCGGTACGCCGGGAAGACCATCGGGAAGGTGCCGGTCTGCCAGGGCACGGCGGCGCCGTCGCTGATCACATGGCTGCGCCAGCCGCCGAAGCCCTGGACCAGGTCGCCGACCGCGAACCGCGCGGCGGGCCCGGCCCGCACCACCTCCATGATCGAGTCGGCGCCCATGTGGTCGCCGACCGGGGTGTCCAGCGCGATCCCCTGGAGGTACGGGTCCACCGACACGTAGCGCGTGCGCAGCAGCATCTCGTCCTCGGCGAGCCGGACGTCCACCTCCTCCACGACCTTCTCGTACATCCGGTCCACGTCCGGTACGCCGTCCACGTGCGCGCGGACGACCCACTTCTCGATCCGCACCTTCTCGACGGTCGTCAGGGACAGGCTCACGAAGTGACTCCAAACTGCCGGTCGTCGAGCCCGACCGGGTCGGTGATCAGGGTGGGCGGTGGCGCGCTGTCGTCCACCTCGGCGGTGAACCGCCGGCCGTCGTCGCGGCAGATGAACTGGACGACGTGCCGGCCGGCGGCGGCCGCGCGGATCAGGCCGCCGGTGGTCGCCCAGACGCCGGAGAGGTAGAAGTTGGCCAGGCCGGGCAGCCCCGGGCCGTTGCGCTTGATCTCCTCCTCCAGGGTCTCCCCGCTCTCCACGAAGGGCTGCCAGCCGAGCACCGTGCCGTCGTAGTTGCCGGTGTAGCGGACCTGGGTGAGCGGTGTGGAGACGTCCTTGACGGCCACCGCGTCCCGCAGCCCGGGGTGGTGGCCGTCCAGGAACTCGATGACGGCGTCGCGGACCCGGCGCTTCTCCCGCTGGTACTCCCGGCCCCGGCCGACCGGCAGGGTGTGCAGTTCCTCGCCGCGCCGCAGCCGGGGCGCCTGCTCGGGGCCGGTGCTCAGCGCCCGCCAGGGGGCGATGTCGCAGAAGTAGCTGGCGTAGACGACGGTGGTCCCGGCGGGCGACAGCTCGGGGTAGTGCCGGCTGCGGAACTGGATGTTGATGCTGGGGTGCCGGATGCCGGTGAGCCGGGCCGCGAGGTCGTCCTCCAGCAGGTAGGTGGTGCACGGGTCGCCCGCCGGGAAGGGCGTGCGCAGGCCGAGGAAGACGGTCAGGTAGCCGGGGAAGACCATGCCCGGCTCGGTCAGCGTCTGGGTGTAGAGCCGGCGGTAGGTGTCGTTCAGGTAGCGGCCCTTGAGCAGGTCCAGCATCGTGGTGCGGCCGTCGCAGGCGGCCACCACGATGTCCGCGCGCAGCTCGCGCCCGTCGCTCAGCCGCACCCCGACGGCGGTGTCCCGTTCGACCAGGATCTCGGTCACCTTGGCGTTGTAGGTGATCTCGCCGCCGAGCCGCCGGTAGCGCTGCTCGATCGAGCGGGCCAGCCCGAGCGAGCCGCCCTCCGGCACGCCGGCGGACTGCCCGGCGTGCGAGGCGAGTTGGAAGTACGTCGGCAGCACCGGGAAGTTGGGGTGCTGCTCGTACAGCACGAAGTTGAACGCCTCGCGCAGCAGCGGGCTGCGGAACCGGGCCGAGTAGTCGCTCATCAGCACCGAGATCGAGCGCCGGATCACGTTGACGTACGGCAGGAAGGAGGCGAGCATCCGCCAGCGCTCCCACCGGCCCATCAGCCCGACCGGCTTGAGGAACGGGTACCGGGCGAGCGCCAGGCGGAACCGGCGCAGGCCGGCGCAGAACTGCCGGATCTGCCGGGCGTCCTCGGGGGCGAGGTCCAGCAGGTGGGCCTCCAGCCGGTCCGGGTCGGAGTAGAAGTGGACCGCCCGGCCGTCCCGGGTGCGCACCACGTTGAAGACGTCGAAGTTGCGCATCCGCTTGCCCTGCAGTGCGCCGAGTTCCAGCCAGATCCGGTGCATCTCGTTGCCCGGGCCGCTGCCCAGCAGCCAGCTGACGCAGCAGTCGAAGGTGAACTCGCCGCGGTCCCAGGCGGTGCAGCAGCCGCCGGGCAGCTCGTGCATCTCCAGGATCCGGGTGCGGTAGCCGTTCATCTGCGCGTAGCAGCCGGTGGACAGGCCGCCGAGGCCGCCGCCGACGATGATCACGGACTGCCGGGGGCTCATTCGCTCACTCCCAAGGTGGCCGCGTCGAGTTGCGGCAGCCGGCCCCACTTGCCCGGGTGCCAGGGTTCCCTGTCGTCGCTGGGCCAGGCCCGGAACGGCCGGCCGAGTTCCCGGCAGAGGTACTGGGCGGCGTACCGTCCGCTGGTGGCGGCCCGGATCAGGCCGCCGAGCGAGGCCCACTGGCCGGCCATCGAGAAGCCGCTGAGTCCGGGCAGCCGCATCCGGTCCCGGTTGACCAGCCGGTTGGCGGCGTCCTCGGCCTCGGAGAAGGCCTGCCAGGCGAGGATGCTGCCGTAGGTGTTGCCGGTGAACCGTTCGGTGGTCACCGGCGAGGCGACGTCGACCAGTTCGATCCGCGCGCCGATCCCGGGGTGGGTCCGCTCCAGGAACTCCCGGACGAACGAGGCCACGTGCTGCTTGCGCTCCCGGTAGGCCCGGCGGTCGCGGATCCGCAGTTCCTTCCAGGAGCGGTAGTCGCTGAAGTAGGTGCAGTGCAGCACCGACTTGCCGGGCGGCGCGAAGCCCTCCGCGTAGTTCGAGCGCAGTTGCACCACCAGGCTGTGCTGGAGCGAACCGGGCAGCCGGGCGCCGTCCTCGGGTGTCAGCAGGTAGGTGGTGCTGTGCGGTTCGCCGGCCGGCAGCGGGCCGTCCACGCCGACGAAGGCGGAGACCACCGCCGGGTAGAGGTTGCCGGGCTTGTCCAGCAGTTCGCCGTACAGCCGGTCGGTGGCGGGGCTGGAGTACCGGCCGCGCAGCAGCCGGTCGAGCACCGTCGGGCCGTCGCAGGCGGCCACCACGTGGTCGGCGAAGTGCCGGGTGCCGTCGCGCAGTTCGACGCCGATGGCACGTCCGTCCTCGACCAGGATCCGGTCGACCCGGCGGCGGTAGCCGATCACCCCGCCGAGCGAGGTGTACCGCTCCTCCACCGAGCGGGCCAGTCCGAGCGAACCACCCTGCGGGAAGCCCGCGTTGCCGGTGTGGGCGGCCGCCAGGGTGTAGAGGTAGGGCAGCAGCGGGAAGCCGGCCGGCTCCTGGAGGAACATGGTGGGGAAGGCCCGGCGCAGCAGGGGGTCCTGGAGGCGTTCGGCGAAGCGGCTCATCGGGGTGGCCGCGGTGCGCCAGAACAGCCGGAAGGCGGGCAGCACGGCGCGCAGGGTGCGCAGCCGTTCGGCCGTGGTCCGCAGCGGCGGCGGGGTGAGGTCCCAGGGCAGGTCGATGGCGGCGAAGCGGCGCAGGTCCCGGCAGAAGGCCCGGATCGGCGCGGCGTCGCCGGGGGCGAGGTCCAGCAGGTGGGCCTCCAGCCGGTCCGGGTCGGTGTGGAAGGTGACGGCCCGGCCGTGTTCGTCGACGACCCGGTTGAAGGTGTCGAAGTGGGTCACCGACTTGCCGTCCAGGGCGCCGAGTTCGCGCCAGACCTGGTGGGCGCCGGTGCCCTCGGCGGTGCCGATCAGCCAGTCGATGCAGTAGTCGAAGAGGTAGCCCTGCCGGGACCACGCGGTGCAGCAGCCGCCGGGCAGCACGTGCTTCTCGAAGATCCGGGTCTCCAGTCCGCTCATCTGGGCGTAGCAGCCGGTGGCGAGGCCGGCCAGGCCGGCCCCGATCACGATCACCCGGGGCGGGCCGGCGGTGGCCCGCTCCCGGACGGACCAGTCCGGCCCGTGGTCAGCCGCGGCCATCGACGCCGCCTCCGGTCAGCAGGTCGGCCATCGGGAGATCGCCGGCCGGGTCGACAGCCAGGCCGACGACCGGGTCGGCGGCCAGCAGGGCGGCGGCCAGTTCGGCGTTGCGGGCGGCGTACTCGCCGTCCAGCATCTCGGCGTGGCTGCCGTGGCCCGGGTGGACGGCGGTGCCGGTGGTGGAGGCGCCGTGCCAGGAGCCCGGTTCGCCGGCCGTGTGGAGGATGAGCCGCTCCCGCTCGCAGACCACCTCCAACCGGGCCCGGACCGTGCCGGTGTTGGGTGTGCGGCTGCAGAACTCCAGGTAGTCCCGGGCCTGGTGGAGGGTCTCCTGGGCGACGATCCGGGAGCCGGTGTGCCGGTGCAGGTGGTCCCGGAGTTCGCGTTCGAAGACGGCCACGTGCTCCGCGCCCAGGTCGAAGGCGTCCAGGACGCGGTAGGCGTCCACCAGCAGCAGCGCGTCGACGGTGCGGCCGCGCCGTTCCAGCTCCTTGGCCACCTCGAAGGCGAGGTTGCCGCCGAGCGAGTAGCCGAGCAGCAGGTACGGCCCGTCCGGGTGCAGCGCCTCGACCAGGTCGGCGTAGCGGGCGGTCTTGTCCTCGCCGGTCAGGTAGTTGAAGGCGGCGATCCGGTGGCCGGGCAGGTGGGCGGCGAGCTGCCGGTAGACCAGGCCGTGCCCGCCGGCCGGCGGGAAGCAGAACAGCGTGCGCTCCTCGGGCGCCTCGGCGTTGAACCACAGGTGGGGCTGGCCGCCGGCCACCTCGCCGGTGATGATCTGCTCGACGGTGCGGGCCATGCCGTGCAGGGTGGTGACCTTGAACAGCAGGCCGACCGGGATGCCGATGTTGAACTCGGTCTGCAGGTGGTGGATCAGTTCGATCAGTCGGATGGAGCTGCCGCCGAGCTCGAAGAAGTCGTGCTGGAGGCCGACTTCGGCCAGTCCGAGCAGCTTCTGCCAGTGCTCGGCGACCCGCACCTCGTAGAGGGTGACGGGCGGTTCGTGCCGCGCTCCGCCGGTGTCGGCCTCGGGCTCGGGCAGGGCGGCGAGGTCGATCTTGCCGTTCGGGGTGAGCGGCAGGGCGGGGAGTTCGGTGAGGTAGGAGGGGATCATCACGGTGGGCAGGTGTTCGGCGAGGTGGCGGCGCAGTTCGCGGCGGTCCAGTTCGACGCCCTCGGCGGGCACCAGGTAGG
Source organism: Streptomyces sp. CBMA123 (assembly GCF_014596465.1). Classification (GTDB taxonomy): domain Bacteria; phylum Actinomycetota; class Actinomycetes; order Streptomycetales; family Streptomycetaceae; genus Kitasatospora. The sequence continues at coordinate 16,432 of NZ_MECK01000014.1, forward strand.
CCGCCAGCACCGCCTCGCCGGAGCCGTCCTGGCGGATCGTCACGCAGGCCTCGGCGAGTTCGGGCCGGGCGGTGAGGTGGGCCTCGATCTCGCCCGGTTCGATCCGGTGGCCGCGCACCTTGACCTGGTTGTCGATCCGGCCGAGCAGGTGCGCGGTGCCGGAGGTGTCCCAGTGGCCGAGGTCGCCGGTGCGGTAGAGCCGCCGGGGGGTGCCGTCCAGGTCGAGGCTCCGGAAGCGCCGTTCGGTCTGCTCCGGGTCGTTCGGGTAGCCGGCCGCGACGCCGGCGCCGCCGATCCACAGTTCGCCGGCCACCCCGGCGGGGACGGGCTCGCCGTAGCGGTCCAGCACGTACAGTTCGCTGTTCGGGAAGGGGCGCCCGATCGGGACCATCCGGCCGGGTTCCAGGTCCTCGGCGCCGCCCTCGTAGTAGCTGCTGTCCACGGTGGCCTCGGTCAGGCCGTAGGAGTTGACCAGCCTGGTCGCCGGGCCGCACAGGGCGCGCAGCCGGCGGTGTTCGGCGGCCTTCCAGGAGTCGGAGCCGACGACCAGCAGCCGCAGAAAGTCCAGCCGTTGCCCGGAGCGTTCGCAGTGGGCCAGCAGGGCGCGGGCCACGGCGGGCACGAACTCGCCGCAGTCCACGGCCTCTTCGCGCATCACCCGGTAGAGCCGGGCGGTGTCGAAGAGCAGTTCGCGGTCGACCAGGACGAGGGTGCCGCCGGTGCCGAGTGCCCGGGCGAGGTCGCCGGAGAACACGTCGAAGGCGCTGCCGGCCATCTGGAGGTGCACCCGGGCCTCGGTGTCCAGCCGGTACTCGGCGCGCCAGCCGGCCGTCGCGGCGGCCAGGTTGCGGTGGTCGACCCGGACGGCCTTGGGGCGCCCGGTGGAACCGGAGGTGTGGATCACGTACGCGGGCCGGTCCGGGTCGGCGGGGGGCAGCGGTCCGTTCACCTCGGCGGGGCGGGACAGCTCCTCCAGGGTGACCGGCCGGGCGGGCAGTTCGGCCGGGAGGGGCTGCCGTTCGTCCACCACGACCAGGGCCGCGCCGGCGTCGGCCACCTGGTAGGCCAGCCGGTCGGCCGGGTGGCCGGGGTCGAGCGGCAGGTAGGCGGCGCCGGCCCGCCAGACCGCCAGCAGGGTGGTGATCAGCTCGGGCGACTTGTCCAGGCAGACCGCGACCACCGTGCCCTCGCCGGCCCCGAGTTCACGCAGCCGGGTGGCGGCCCGCCGGGACTGCCGGTCCAGCTCGCCGTAGCTCAGCCGCCGGACGGCGTCCCGCCCGGGGGCGACCACGGCGACGGCCTCCGGGTGCTCGGCGGCGGCCTTGGCGATCAGTTCGGGCAGCGGCACGTCGTGGTCGGTCCGCCGCCCGGCGCCGCTGAACTCGTCCAGGATGCGGCGCCGTTCGGCCTGGTCCAGCATCGGCAGCCGGCCGGCCGGTTCGTCCTCGGCGGCCCGGGTCATGGCGTCCAGCAGGTTGCGGTAGTGCGCGGCCAGGCGCCGGACGGTGCCGGGCTCGAAGAGGTCGGAGTTGTACTTGAGGACGCAGTGGTAGCAGCCGTCCGCGCGGTCCTCGTAGGCGGACAGGGTCAGGTCGAACTGTCCTTCCTCCTCTGGGAGTTCGATGTACTCCAGGCGGTAGCCGAAGCGCTCCACGGCGACCTTGTGGGTGAGCAGGATGAACATCGCCTGGAACACCGCGGAGCGGCTCGGGTCGTGCTGCAGGCCCAGCTGCTCGACCAGCAGCGGGAACGGGTACTCCTGGTTGTCCAGCCCGCCGAGCACGCTCTCCCGCACCCGGGCGATCAGCTCGGTCACGGTCGGTTCGCCGGCCAGGCTGACGTGCAGCGGCAGCGGGTTGACGAAGTAGCCGTAGACCGAGCCGAACTCCTCCTGGGTGCGGCCGGTGACCGGGCTGCCGACCACGATGTCCGGCTGCCCGGACCAGCGGTGCAGCAGCAGGTAGTAGGCGCTGAGCAGCACCATGAACGGGGTGGCGCCGTGCTCCCGCGCCATCTCCTGCACCCGCGCGGTCAGTTCGCCGCCCAGCCGGAAGAACTCGGAGGCCCCGTTGTGGGTCTGCACCGCCGGGCGCGGCTTGTCGGTGGGCAGGGCGAGGACGGGCACCCCGGCGGGCAGGTGGCCGCGCCAGTAGTCGAGCATCCGCTGCGCCTGCGGCCCGGCCAGGAAGCGGTTCTGGTGGTTGAGGAAGTCCAGGTAGCGGGCGGCCACCGGGGGCAGTTCGGGGGTGCGGCCCCGGCGCAGCGCCTGGTAGACCTCGAACAGCTCCTCGATGAAGGTGAAGGTGGAGATCGCGTCCGAGACGATGTGGTGGACGGCCTTCATCAGCACCCAGCGGTCCGGCCCGCGCCGGAACAGCCGCAGCCGTACCAGCGGGTCCTCGGCGAGGTCGTACGGCCGCCGGTACTCGCGGACGATCAGTTCGTGGATCTCCTCCCAGGGGCGGCCCTCGACGTCGAACAGCCCGGTGTCGGCGACGACTTCGGCGCGGATCCGCTGGACGGGGCGGCCCTCCTCGGCGGTGAACGCGGCGCGCAGTCCGGGGTGCCGGGCGACCAGGAAGGCGAAGGCGGCGAACATCAGCTCCGGGTCGAGTTCGGCGCGCACCTCGACGGCGCCGCCGATGTTGTACGCGAAGCCGTCCGGGTGCAGCTGGCGCAGGAACCACAGCGCCTGCTGGTTGTGGGTGAGCGGGTAGCGCGACTCGTCGGTGTGCGGCGCGACCTCGGCCCGCTCGGGGCCGCCCTCGGCGGCGAGCCGCTCGGCCAGTCCCTCGGTGAGCAGCTCGACCAGGTCGGCGACGGTGCCGTTGCTGAGCAGTGCCACCACCGGCAGGGCGACGCCGAGTTCGCCGTGCACCCGGGCGCGCAGCTCCATGGCGAGCAGCGAGTCCAGGCCGTGGGCGCCGAGTCCGGTGTCGGGGGTGATCCGCTCGGTGCCGGTGCGCAGCACGGCGGCGGCGGCCGCGGTGAACCGTTCGGTGACCAGCCGGCGGCGGGTCTGCGGGTCGGCGGCGCGGTAGTCGTCCAGGAAGCCGCCGCGCTCGGCCGGGGCCCGCTCGGCGGCGTTCGCGGCCAGTTCGGCGACCAGCGGCGGCGGCGCGGGGTACCAGGCGAGGAAGGTCGGCCAGTCGACGACGGTGGCGACCAGCAGTTGGGCGCGGTCCTGGCCGAGGACGCGTTCCAGGACGGCGGTGCCGGCCTCCGGCGGGAGCGAGCTCATGCCGCGGGCGTCGCGGTAGTGGGCGACCAGGCCGAGTTCCTCGATCATGCCGGTGGCCCAGGGCCCCCAGTCCAGGCTGAGCGCGGGCAGGCCGGCGGCCCGGCGGTGGTGGGCGAGGGCGTCCAGGAACGCGTTGCCGGCCGCGTAGTTGGTCTGTCCGGCGGTGGTGAGCAGCGAGGCGACGGAGGCGAACAGCACGAAGTGGTCAAGTGGTTCGTCGGCCAGCAGCCGGTGCAGCAGGTGGGCGCCGGCCACCTTGGGGGCGTACCCGGCGTCGAAGGCGGGGCGGTCCATCTGCGCCAGCAGGGTGTCCCTGACCTGTCCGGCGAGGTGGAACACCCCGCGGACCGGCGGGAGCCGGCGCTGCCGGTGCTCGGCGAGCCAGTCGGCCAGGGCAGTCCCGTCGGTGACGTCCACCGCGGCGAGCAGCGGCTCGGCGCCGAGCGCCTCCAGTTCGCGCAGGAAGGCGATCCGCTCGCCGACCGGGGTCGTCGGGTCGACGGTGTGCCACTCGGCGCGCGGCGGCAGGGCGGTGCGGCCGACCAGGACGAGCCGCCGGGCGCCGCGGCGCACCAGGGTACGGCAGAGCAGCCGGCCGAGGGCGCCGAAGCCTCCGGTGACCAGGTAGCTGCCGTCCGGGCGCAGCACCGGCGCCAGCGGCCGGGTGAGGCCCTCGGCGGGGCGCAGCCGGCTGGTGAGCCGGCGGCCCGCCCGCAGGGCGAGTTCCTGTTCCCCGTCCTGGTGGGCGGCGAGTTCGGCGAGCAGGGCCTCGGCCTGTCCGGCGGCCGGGGCGGCGAGGTCCAGGTCGATCAGCCGGCCGCGCTGCGCGACGAGTTCCTGCTGCCAGAGCACCCGGCCGATGCCCCAGGCGGGGGCGCCGAGCGGTTCGACCCGGTCGCCCGGACGGGCCGCCTGGGTGCCCCGGGTGACGATGTGCAGCCGGCCGTCGGGGCGGGCGGCGGGCAGCGCCTGGGCGAGGGTGATCAGCGAGTAGGCGCCGAGGGTGGCGAGCCGGTCGAGCTGGCCGGGGTCGGTGGCGTCGAGGGCGGGCAGGTCGAGGTTCCACAGGTGGGCGACGGTCCGGTAGGACGGGTCCAGGTCGGCGAACAGCCGGCGGAGGTCCTCGACGGAGTCGGGCCGTACGGTGCTCGCCGCGTCGGTATGGGTGTAGGAGGCGCCGGGCCGGACGAGGTGGCCGCGGGCGCCGCGCTCGGCGGCCAGGGCGGCCAGCCGCTCGGCGAGGCCGTCGTCGTCGTCCGCGAACAGCAGCAGGTCGCCGACGGGCTGCTCGGCGGGCCCGGCCGGGGCGTCCTGCCAGCCGAGTTCGGTGAGCCAGCCGTCGATGGTGGCCAGGCCCACCGAGCCGGCCGCCCGGGTGACGTCAGCGGCCTTGAAGCCGGTGATCCGGCCGAGCGGGGTGCCGTCCTCGGCGTACAGGGCGAGGTCGCCGAGGAGTTCGCCGCCGCCGTCCCGGGTGACGGTGGCGTGCGCCCAGAGCGGCTGGTCGCCGATGGCGTCGAGCCGGACTTCCTCGATGGAGACCGGCAGCCGGACGCCGCCGTCCTCGGGCCCGTGCAGCCGGGTGGTGAGCAGGGTCTGGAAGCAGGCGTCGAGCAGGACGGGGTGCAGGTGGTGGCCGGCCGCGTCGGGGCCGAGCCGTTCGGTGGGGCGGATCCGGGCGAGCGCCTCGCCGGGCCCGGCCCACACCTCGGCCATGGCCCGGAAGGCGGGCCCGTAGTCGTAGCCGCGCTCGGCCAGGCGCCGGTAGCAGTCGGGGCCGTCGAGGCGCTGTCCGCGGGCGCGCAGCGCGTCGAGGTCGGAGGCGGGCCCGTGGGAGCGGCGCTGGCCGGTGCGGACCCGGCCGCCGGCGTGCACGACGGGTTCGCCGCCGGCCGGGGTGGCGGCGATGGTGAAGCGGGCGTCTTCGGGGGCGTAGCCGAGCTGGACGGGGACGGGCTCGGTGTCGGAGAGGAACAGCGCCCGGTGCAGTTCGATCTCGGCCAGCACCACCTCGGTGCCGCCGGTCAGCGCCCGGACGGCCTGGGCGGCCATCTCCAGGTACCCGGCGGCGGGGAAGACCGCCCGGCCCTCGATCCGGTGGTCGTCCAGGTAGGGCAGCCGCTCGGGGTCGAGCGTGGTGGTCCAGGTGGGCTGGGCGGCGGCGGTGCGGCGGCCGAGCAGCGGGTGGTCGAGCCGCCCGAGCCGGACCTGCTCGACCGGCTTGGGCTCGACCCAGTACCGTTCGCGCCGCCACGGGTAGCTCGGCAGCGGCACCGGGCGCCCGGCCGGGTGCAGCGCGTCCCAGCTCAACTCGACGCCCAGGGTGTGCAGTTCGGCCAGGGTGCGGGCGATGCGCTCGGGTTCGTCCTGCTGCCGGCGGATCGACGGCAGGGGGTGTGCCCGCTCGGCGCACTCGCGGATCGCGTGCCCGAGCACCGGGTGCGGGCCGACCTCCAGGAACAGCCGGTGCCCGTCCTCGGCGATCCGCTCGACGGCGGCCCGGAAGCGCACCGGGTTGCGGACGTTGCCCCACCAGTAGGCGCCGTCCAGCTCCGGCCCCCGGGCGAGGCCCTCGCGGGCGGTCAGGTAGAGCGGCAGCTTCGTCTGCTGCGGCTTGATCCCGGCCAGGGCGGCGAGCAGTTCGTCCCGGATCGGGTCCATCCGCACGCTGTGGTACGGGACTTCGACGTCCAGGAAGCGGGCGAACACGCCCTGCCGGTCGAGTTCCCCGGCCAGTTCGCGCAGCGCCTCGGTGTCCCCGGCGAGGGTCACCGCGGAGGGGCTGTTGACGGCGCCGAGCGAGACCAGGGCGCGGTACGGGCGGATCCGCCGCTCCGCCTCGGCCTCCGGCAGGCCGACGGCGAGCATCGAGCCCGTCCCGGCCAGCCGCTGCTGGAGCCCGCTGCGGGCGAGCACCACCCGGACGGCGTCGGCCAGGTCGTAGACCCCGGCCTCGTGGAAGGCGGCGACCTCGCCGGTGCTGTGGCCCACCACCGCGTCGGGGCGCACCCCGTGGCTGCGCCAGAGCGCCGAAAGGCCCAGCTGGACGGCGAAGTTGGCGGGCTGGGCGAGCCAGGTCCCGGCCATCCGGGAGTCGGCCTCGTCGCGCCCGAGTTCCGCCAGCAGCGACCAGCCGGCCTGGGCGCGGATCTCCGCGTCCACCGCCCGGACGGCCTCCCGGTAGACCGGCTCGCTCTCGTACAGGCCCCGGCCCATCCCCCACCACTGTGGGCCCATGCCGGTGAACACCCAGGCGAGGCGCCGCTGTCGGCGCTCCCGGGCCCGGCCCTGGACGACCCCGGGGTGGGCGTCGCCGCGTTCCACGGCGGCCAGCGCCTCGGCCAGGTCGGCGGGGCCGGAGTAAACCACCGCGAGCCGCTCGGACAGGTGCTGTCGGCGGTGCGCCAGGGTGTGGCCGAGGTCGGCCGGGCAGGCGCCGTCGGCCAGCTCCTGCCGTACGGCGGCGGCGAGTTCGGGCAGTCCGGCGGCGTCCCGGGTGCTCAGCGGCAGCACCGTGACGGCCGGCCGCGGCGCGGGGGCGACGGGGGCGGGCGGCGGCGGTTCCTCCAGCAGGACGTGGGCGTTGGTGCCGCCGAAGCCGAAGGAGTTGACGCCGGCCCGGGCCGGGCCCTGGTGGTCGGGCCAGTCGACGGCGGCGGTCGGGATGTCGAAGGGCAGCGCGGCCAGGTCGATGGCGGGGTTGGGCCGCTCCAGGTTGAGGTGCGGCGGGATGCGGCGGTGCTTGAGCGCCAGCGCGGTCTTGATCAGCCCGGCGACGCCGGCCGCGGCCTCGGTGTGCCCGATATTGGTCTTCACCGAGCCGACGTAGCAGCGCTCCCCCTCGCGGCGGCCGAGGCCCAGCACCCGGCCGAGCGCGGCCGCCTCGATCGGGTCGCCGACCGGGGTGGAGGTGCCGTGCGCCTCGACGTACTGCAGGCTTCCGGGCAGAACACCCGCCCCGGCGCAGACCCGTTCGATCAGGGTGGCCTGGGCGTCCGCACTGGGGACGGTGATGCCGTTGGTGCGGCCGTCCTGGTTGACGCCGCTGCCGAGGATCACCGCGTGCACCTGGTCCCCGTCGCGCAGCGCGTCGGAGAGCCGTTTGAGCACCACCACGCCGACCCCCTCGGCCCGGACGTAGCCGTCCGCGGCGGCGTCGAAGGCGCGCGAGCGGCCGTCGGCGGAGAGAAAGCCGCCCTTGGTCTCGGCAATCGTGTACTGCGGCGCCATGTGCAGCAACGCGCCGCCAGCCAGAGCGAGTTCGCTCTCGCCGCGGAGCAGGCTCTGACAGGCGAGGTGGACTGCGACCAGCGAGGAGCTGCACGCGGTGTCGATCGAGACGCTGGGGCCGCGGAAGTCGAAGCAGTGCGAGATCCGATTGGAGACCATCGTCATCATGGTGCCGGTGGCGGTGTGCGCGGCGATGGTGGTGAAGTCGAGGTCGGCGAACTGGAGGATCTTCCAGTCCAGGGTGAAGGCGCCCATGTAGACGCCGACGTCCCGCCCGGCCAGTTCGCCGGGGCGCAGCCCGCCGTCCTCCAGCGCCTCCCAGCTCACCTCCAGGAGCTTGCGCTGCTGCGGGTCCATGTGTTCGGCCTCGCGCGGGCTGATCCCGAAGAAGGCCGGGTCGAAGGTGTCGAAGCCGTCGATGTAGCCGCCCCGGCCGCCGATCAGCCGCCCCGGCTTGGCCCGGTCCCGGCTGCCCAGGGTGCCGGTGTCGTACCGGTCGGCGGGCGTGTCGGTGAGACAGTCCCGGCCCTCGATCAGGTTGCGCCAGTAGGTCCGGTGGTCGTTGGCGTGTCCCGGCAGGCGGCAGCCGATGCCGGTGATCGCGATCCGTTCGCAGGGCACGGCGAAGGGCGAGGTCGTCATGGTCCATTCCGAGGGTGGTGGTGGGGGCGGCGCGGGCCCGGGCGGGGGGCGTGGGGGCGGGGACCCGGGCCCGGCGGGTCTCGTCGGGTGGCGGGGACTCGTCGGGTCGGCCGTCGGCCTGGCGGGCCGACCGGGAGGTCAGACGGACTGCTCGGTGGTCTTCGTCCGGCGCCAGGGGTGCAGCAGGGTGGCGCCGAGTTCGCCGGTGGCCGGGAACGCGGTCGGGTCGGTGAGGCCGACGGCTTCCGGGATCCGGCCGGGCCGCCAGGTGAAGCTCCCGAACACGTGGTCCCACAGCGACAGGTCGGAGGCGTAGTGGCCGGCTTCGGCGAGGTCGGTGCTGTGGTGCAGGCGGTGGAGTTCCGGGCCGGCCAGGACGTGACCGAGCCAGCCGATGCGGACGTCGATGTTGGCGTGGACGAAATACCCCTGCGCCATGACGAATATTCCGACCACGAACACAGAATCCGCCGAGAATCCGATCATCGCCAGCAGTAGTTGGACCACAGACTGCGCGAACAGCACGTCCAGGAAATGGTTGACGCCGTTGTTGGCGACGTTCACCTTGGCCGGGACGTGGTGCACGCCGTGCAGCCGCCAGAGCCAGCGGTTGTGGTGCGACCAGCGGTGCACCAGGTAGTCGCCGAGCGAGCCGACCAGCAGGGCGAGCGGGATCTCCACCGCGAACGGCAGCGCCGGACGGCTCGGCCCGAGCGCCTCCACCAGCGCGGACACCAGCCCCTGGGCCAGCCCGCCGCCGAGCATGCTCAGCACGAAGTACGCCCCGTACCAGCGGAGTTCACGCCCGCTCGGGTGCCAGTCGATCCGGTGGGGGATCACCCGCTCCAGCGCCGCCAGGTAGCAGATGACGGCGATCAGCACGAGCGGGGAGACCCGGTCGGGCGCCCAGTGGAAGCGCAGTGTCGCGACGGCAGTGCACAGCACCCCCAGGAGCAGAAGCGGATGGGCGAGCCGGCGTGCGATGGCGGACAGCACGCTCCCCCTTGTTCTTCGCGGACTAACGAATGGAAACGTCAGAGACTCTAGCGGGAGCCGCTGGCGGGGTCGGTCATTCGACGTGTTAACGCCATGAATAACCCGATCGGCGGAAGGTCCGCGCACGAAGTTGACGTATGACCGGTGTGAATGGGGCGCGTTCGGCCGATCTCCGCCGGCCGTCGGGGCGCGGTGCGGGAAACGCTCGGAGGGCTCACCACCCGCGCCCCCGCTCAGGACCTCCGCTACCCGAGCCCGCCCCGGTTCAGGAGCCCGCCAGCTCCGCCAACCGCCGGGCGGCCTGCGGCTCGTGTGGCGCGAGGCGCCCCCGCAGGCCGCGCAGCTCGTGCCCGACCAACGCGGGCAGCGCGGCCACCGGGACGGACTCCAGTGCGGGGCCCAGCAGTTCGACGGCCGCCCGCGGATCGTGCGCGCAGGCATGGCAGTCGGCCGCCCGGACGGTGAACAGCAGGCGGCTGGACGGCAGCTGGGTCGGACCGAGCAGACCGAGCGCGGTCTCGGTGGCAGCCAGCGCCCGCCGGGCCAGCCGGGGATCGTCCACCGCGGCGGCCAGGTCGCGCAACGCGGCGGCCGCGGCGGACTCCACCCGCAGCCGCATCGAGGCGATGGACAGCCACGGGACGTCCGCCTCGTCCCGGGCGCCGATGTGCTCCACGTCCGCCCGGGCCAGGCCGATCTGCCGGACGGTGCCGCGCACGTCCCCGGTCAGGGCCCGGGCGCGGGCCTCGCTGATCCGGCCCATCGCCCCGGCCCACGCCCGCTCGGGGGCGACCTTGTCGATCTCCCGGGCGTAACCGAGCGCGGCCACCGGATCGCCGTCCAGCCGGGCCAGGATGCTCAGGTCGCTGAGCGTGCCCACCTGGGTGGCCTGGTCCCCGGCCAGTTCGGCCCAGGTGAGGGCGCGGTCGAAGCAGGCCATCGCGGTGGCGTTGCGGCCGTCCTGCATCCGCAACGCCCCGGCGGCGTGGGCGTGTTCGGCGGCCAGCCGGGCGAGCGGACGGCGCTGGGCGGCGGGTGCGACGGCCAGCCGGGCGAGCACCACCGCCAGGGTCCGCTCCACGGCGGCGACCAGTCCCGGAAGGGCGCCGGCCTCCCCGGCCCGCAGCTGGGCGGCGAGCAGCCCGGCCAGGGCGTGCGCGGTGGCGGCGTCC
>NZ_MECK01000015.1 GCF_014596465.1 Streptomyces sp. CBMA123
GCCGAGGCCCGGCCGGCCACCGCGCCGGCGGCGGCCCGCCCGGCCGTCAGCCCCGCCCGGCGTCGCTTCCTCCAGGGCGCCTGGGCGGTCAGCCTGCTGGCCGCGCTGGTGCTGGGCTTCGTCGGCTACCTGTTCACGCTCTCGGACGTCCAGGAGCGGCACTACCAGTCGACGGCGTACAGGACCTTCCAGGATCAGCTCGCCCGCGCCGTCGCCCCGACCGGCGCGGCCGCCGACGGCGACCCGGTGGCGCTGCTGGACATCCCGGCGATCGGCCTGCACCAGGCCGTGGTGGTCGAGGGCACCACCGGCCGGGACCTGATGCGCGGCCCCGGCCACCGCCGGGACACCGCGCTGCCCGGCCAGGGCGGGGTGGCGGTGCTGTTCGGCCGGGGCGCCACCTTCGGCGCGCCGTTCGCGGAGCTGTCCAAGCTCCGGGTCGGCGACCGGATCGAGACCACCACCGGGCAGGGCAAGGCCACCTACGTGGTCAACGTGTACGGCGACGGCGACCACCCGATCACCGACCCGGTCCGCAACCGGCTGGTCCTGGTCACCGGCGACTCCGACTGGATCGCCGGCTCCACCGTGATGATCGGCGCCCGGCTGGAGGACGACCCGCAGCAGAACCCCGGCGGCCGCCCGGCCACCGTCGCGTACGACAAGGCGCTGGCCGCGGACAAGGGCGCGCTGGCCACGCTGCAGCTGTGGTCGCTCGCGCTGCTGGGCGCGGTGGCCGGCGCGCTGCTGCTGGCCCGGTACTGGCGGCGCTCGACCGCCTACCTGAGCGCGGCGCCGGTGGTCGGCGCCCTGCTCTGGGCGGTCTACGAGAACGCCGCCGCCCTGCTGCCCAACCTCTACTGACGCGCGCCCGGAGGGCCGTACCGATGACCGACACCACGCACCAGCCGCACGACGCGGCGGTCGACCCGGCCGCCGCCGACACCCTCACCCTCCCGCCGGTGCCCCCGCCGCCCGGCCCCCCCGCCGGGGTGCTGGCCGGGCTGGAGACCCGGGACGTCTCCGCCTGGTTCGGCAGCCGCAAGGTGCTGGAGCGGGTCTCGCTGGCGATGCCGGCCGGCGAGGTCACCGCGCTGATCGGCCCGTCCGGCTGCGGCAAGTCCACCTACCTGCGGATCCTCAACCGGATGCACGAGATGGTGCGCGGCGCCGCCCTGGCCGGCGAGGTGCTGCTGGACGGGGAGGACGTCTACCGGCCCGGTCGGCGCCCCGCCGAGGTGCGGCGCCGGATCGGCATGGTGTTCCAGCGGCCCAACCCGTTCCCGGCGATGTCCATCCAGGACAACGTCTCCAGCGGGCTCAAGCTGGCCGGGATCAAGGTGTCCAAGGAGGAGCGCCGGCACCTGGTGGAGACCGGCCTGCGCCGGGCCGGGCTCTGGGAGGAGGTGGCCACCCGGCTGCACACCCCGGGCGGCTCCCTCTCCGGTGGTCAGCAGCAACGCCTGTGCATCGCACGGTCGTTGGCCGTCTCGCCGGACATCCTGCTGATGGACGAGCCGTGCTCCGCGCTCGACCCGACCTCCACCCGCCGGGTCGAGGAGACCATCGCCGAACTGCGCGGGCGGCTCACCATCGTGATCGTCACCCACAACATGCAGCAGGCCCAGCGGGTCTCCCAGACCTGCGCGTTCTTCCTGGCCACCCATGACACCCCGGGCCGGATCGTCGAGGCCGGGCCGACCGAGCGGGTCTTCGGCAGCCCGCGCGACCAGCGGACCTCCGACTACGTCAACGGCCGCTTCGGATAACGCGGTTACGCCGCGGGGAAGCTGCCGAGGAGTTCCTCCAGCACCGCCGCGACGCCGTCCTCCTCGTTGCTCACCGTGTGCAGCGGCACCGCCGCCAGCACCTGCGGGTGCGCGTTGGCGACGGCGTACGCGGTGCCGGCCCAGGCCAGCATCTCCAGGTCGTTCGGCATGTCGCCGAAGGCCACCACCTCGGCGCGGTCGATCCCGTGCTCGGCGCACCAGCGGGCCAGCGTGCTGGCCTTGGTGACGCCGGGCGCGCTGATCTCCAGCAGGGAGATCGGCGCGGAGCGGGTGATCTCCGCCAGGTGCCCGGCGGCCGTACGGGCCTCGGCGAGGAAGGTGTCCGGGTCCAGCTCCGGGTGCTTGGCCAGCAGCTTGAACAGGCCCCGCACCGGGCCGCCCGCCGCCAGCAGCTCCTCGGCCGGGCCGACCGCGCGGACCTCGTCGTCGCCCCACATCAGCACCTCGTACCCGGGCTCGCGGGCCCAGCCGTCCGCGTACTCGAACGCGAACGCGGTGCCGGGCAGTTTGGCCCGCAGCGTCTCGACCACGGCCAGCGAGGTCTCCGCCGCCATCGGGAAGTACTCGATCAGCTCGCCGCCGCGCCGCACGTCCACGATCGCGCCGCCGTTGGAGCAGATCGCCACCCCGTGACCGCCGATGTGCGGGCTCACCTGCTGCATCCAGCGCGGCGGCCGGCCGGTCACGAACACCACCTGCACGCCGGCCGCCTCGGCCGCGGCCAGGGCGGCGGCGGTGCGGTCGCTGACGGTGCCGCCGGAGCACAGCAGGGTGCCGTCCAGGTCGGTGGCGATGAGGCGGGGGGCGGTGCGGGGTTCGGTCACCGGTCCATCTTCGCCCATCGCCGCCGCCCGGTCACCGGCGCCGTCACCGGCGCGGGCCGGGCCCGCGGGCCTGACCGTACGGACGGGTTCCGGCCCTTCGGGCGCCGTTTCCGGCCGATCCGCGCCCGCCCGGGGTGTCACTGCGGGCCCGGCGGGCAGGACTCCCCGCGGTCACCGCCGTCGGCAGGAAGAGCCATGCCCACTCGCCAGCTTCGTGACGAGCCGCCCCCGACCCTCCCGTCCCCGGCCACCACCGAGTGCCCGGACCGTGCCGGGCTCCATGAGCCCCCGGGCGTCCCGGCCGCCTCCCGAGAACCAGTCCTGCTCGGCGAGGTCCTCTTCCACACCCTCGCCGAGCTCGCCCGCCGCACCCCGGACCAGGCCCCCGCCCTCCCGGCCCAGCGCACCCGCCCGCACCCGTGACGCCGGGCCTCAGCCCAGCTGGGCGAGGCCCTCGGCGGCGATCTCCTCGAACACGGTGAGGTCGTTCTCGAAGATCGAGTCCGGCACCGGCCAGTGGATCACCAACTCGGTGATGCCCAGCTCCCGGTAGGTGCCGGCCCAGTCCACGAAGGCGTCCACCGACTCCAGCGGCTTCTCCGCCGTCGAGCCCTGGAGCAGCACCTTCTCCAGCGTCGCCACGTCCCGGCCCTTGGCCTCGCAGGCGGCGGTCAGCTTCTCGATCTGCTGGGCGATCACCGCGGGCGCCTGCTCCACCGGCACGTCCGCCGGCCCCTTCGGGTCCCCGTACGTCACCCAGCCCTGCCCGTACTCGGCGGCCAGCTTCAGCCCGCGCGGCCCGGTCGCGGCCACGTAGAACGGCACCCGCGGGTTCTGTACGCAGCCGGGGATGTTCCGCGCCTCGACCGCCGAGTAGTACGTGCCCTCCCGCGTCGTGGCGTCCTCGCGCAGCAGCTCGTCCAGCAGCGGCAGGAACTCCCCGAACCGGTCCGCCCGCTCCTTCGGCGACCACGCCTCCTGCCCCATCGCCGTCGCGTCGAAGCCCGTCCCGCCGGCCCCGATCCCCAGCGTGACCCGCCCGCCGGACACGTCGTCCAGCGTGATCAGCTCCTTCGCCAGGGTCACCGGGTGCCGGAAGTTCGGCGAGGTCACCAGCGTCCCCAGCCGCAGCCGCTCGGTCACCCCGGCCGCCGCCGTCAGCGTCGGGACCGACCCGAACCACGGCTCGTCCCGGAACGACCGCCAGGAGAGGTGGTCATAGGTGTACGCGGCATGGAACCCGAGCTCCTCGGCCCGCCGCCAGATCTTCTGCCCCTCGCTCCACCGGTGGATGGGGAGGATCACCGTACTCAGTCGCATACCGGCGACCTTACGTCCGTCGGGAGGATCGGGTGGAGCCCTGTTTCACAGCCGATCGGGCGATACGGTCACCAGGGTGGTGTGGGGGCGCCACCTTGCCACCGTGGCTCCAGGAACTCCTCGCCGGCGCGGGCGGGCGGGAGTTTCGCCACATCGTCATCCACCTCTGCCCTCAGCCGACCCGTAGCCGCGTCCCGGCCGGGCCCAGTCGACGGAGTCAAGTCCTTCCTACGTGCGCAGGACACTACCGCCGCCCCGCCTAAGTGCTCCTGAGGGCCTGCAGCGGGTCGGTGCGCGCGGCGCGCAGGGCCGGGTAGAGGCCGGCCAGGAGGCCGACGACGGTGCCGATGAGCGGTGCGGGCAGGGTGGTGGCGGGCTGGAGGACGGCGGTCCAGTCGCGGGCGGCGGCGACGGAGACCACGGTGGCCGTGCCGAGGGCGGTGCCGATCAGGCCGCCGAGGGTGCCGAGGGCGGTGGACTCGGTGAGGAACTGGGCGGCGATGTGGCCGGTGCGGGCGCCCAGCGAGCGGCGCAGGCCGATCTCCTGGGTTCGTTCCAGGACGGCGACCAGGGTGGTGTTGGCGATGCCGACGGCGCCGACCAGCAGGCAGATCCCGGCCAGGGCCAGGAACAGTCCGGTGAGGTCGGAGGTGACGGTGTCCTGGAGGCTGTGCGGGTCCGGCGGGGGGACGACGGTGAACGCGTCGGGGGCGTCCGGGCGCAGGGCGAGGGGGAGTTGGGCCGCGACCACGGGTGCCGCGCCGATCCGGGTGGCGACCAGTGCCTGGGCGGCGCGGTCGGGTTGCGGGGCCGGGTTGCCGAAGTGTTCGAGTGCTGTACTGGCGGGGATCAGCAGGCTCAGCAGGGCGCCGGGCTGGCGCTGGACATCGGTGTAGATGCCGATGACGGTGTAGGGGATGCGGTCGATGAAGACGGCGGGCTGGGCGTCCAGCCGGCTCACCCCGAGGCGCTTGGCGGCGGCCTCGCTGAGCAGCACCACCGGCTGCGCGGTCCGCTGGACGAACTCGTCCAGGGTGACCCCGGCGGTCAGGGTCGGTTCCATCGCGGCGACCGCGCCCGGGGTGGCCGCGAGGACGGACAGTCCGGTGCCCTCGTCGGGGCCGTCCGGGCGGCGGGAGAGGGTCGGGGTGGCGGGTACCGGCCACCAGACGCCGCCGGCCCGTACGCCGTCGATCGCGGTGATCCGGTGGTCGACGTCGGCGGGGAAGCCGCTCGGCGGGTTGGCGCCGGGGGCGGTGCCGTCGGTGCGCGGCTGGTCGGTGACGGTGACGGTGGTGGCCTTGGTCAGGCTGAACCGTTCGCCGATCTGGCCGGTGGCGGTCGCGGTGAGGCCGAGGACGGCGACGAAGGCGCCGATGCCGAGCACCGTGCCGAGCATGGTGAGCACCGAGCGGCCCGGGCGCTGGAGGATGCCGGACAGGGCCTCGGAGAGCAGGTCGCGCGCGCTCAAGTGGGAGGGCGACTCGGGGAGCACGGCTGCGCCGCGTCGTCGGATGCGGATCACCGGACGGGTGCTCCCGCCTCGCTGAGCACGCCGTCGTGGATGCTCACCCGGCGTTCGGCGCGGGCGGCCACGGCAGGGTCGTGGGTGATGACGACCAGGGTGTAGCCCTGCTCGTGCAGTGCGTCGAACTGGGCGAGCACCGCCCCGGCGTTGGCCGAGTCCAGGTTGCCGGTCGGCTCGTCGCACAGCAGCAGGCTCGGCCGGTTGACCAGGGCGCGGGCGATCGCCACCCGCTGGCGCTCACCGCCGGACATGGTGGCAGGCAGCGCGTCCGTGCGGTGGCCGAGGCCGACCAGGCGCAGCGCCGCCACGGCGGCGGCCCGGCGGGAGCGGCGCGGGGTGCGGTTGTAGACCTGGGCGAGGGCGACGTTCTCCTCGGCGGTGCGGTGCGGGAGCAGGTGGAAGGACTGGAAGACGAAGCCGATGCGGTGTCCGCGCAGGGTGGAGCGGTCCTTGTCGCGCAGGCTGCCGGTGTCGATGCCGTCCAGTTCGTAGCGGCCGGTGGTGGGGGTGTCGAGCAGGCCGAGCAGGTGCAGCAGGGTGGACTTGCCGGAGCCAGAGGGGCCGGTGACGGCCAGGTACTCGCCGCGGCGGACGGTCAGGTCGGTGGGGTGCAGGGCGGTGACGGGCGGGCGGCCCGGGTGGGTGCGGCCGACGCCGTGCAGGGCGATCACGGGCTTGTCGCCGGCCTCGGTGGCGGGTTCGGTCACTTGCCGACCACCACCTGGTCGCCGGCCTTGAGGTTCGCGCCCTGGACCGGGGTGACGGCCACGAGGCCGTCCGCGGTGACGCCGGTGGTCACCGGGACGGTGGTGCGGTTCCCGGCCGCGTCCACCGTGGTGACGGATGTCCGGCCGGCCGCGTTGGTGGAGACCGCGGCGATCGGCACGGCGGTGACGGGGGCGCCGGCCTTGGCCTTCAGGACGGTGAGCCGGACGTTCTTGCCGTTCATCGCGGGGGGCAGCGGGGTGTTCGGGGTGATCGTCACCGGAACGTAGCTCTGTCCGCCGGGTTGGCCGCCGGGCTGGCCGTTGGGCTGGCCGGGCTGGCCGTTGGGGGCTCCGCCGCCGTCCGGTCCGCCCTTGCCGCCGCCCGCCGCGCCGCCGAGGGTGATGACCCTGCCCGCCGGGGGAGTGCTGGTCGGGGCGCCGACCTCGGCGACGGTACCGGGGACGGTGGTGTTGGTGTCCTCGGCGAGCAGTTCGACGGCCATGCCCGGTTGCACGCCCGCTGCCTGGGCCGGGGTGAGCTGGCCGGTGACGGCCAGGCCGCCACTGGTGAGCGACAGCAGGGTGCCGGAGGCGGGTGAGCCGACCGCGCCGTTGACGGCGGTGACGGTCGCGGGGAGGGTGGGCAGGAACAGTACGTGGGCGGCCGGGACCATCGGGCCGTTGGCGGCCCTGGCCCTGGCAAGGGCGGCCTGGTCGGCGGCCAACTGCTTCTTCGCGTTGGCGAGTTGCTGGTCCAGGTCGCCGGACGGGGGCGGCTGCGGGGTCTGCGGCGGAGTGGTCGCCGTCGGCGGCTGGGCGGAGCCCGCCTTCTTCCTCTCCGCGAGGCCGTCCACCGTCTGCTTGTCCGTGTCCACCGCCTTCTGCGCGGTGTCCACGGCCTGCTGGGTGGTGGCGCCGGTGGTCGGCACCGGGTAGCCGAGCTCGCCGTAGAAGGCCGACACCGCGGCGGCCGTACCCAGCCCGTACGTCCCCCTGTCGTCCCCGTCGATACCGTGTCCCAATCCGGCCAGCGCGGCCTGGAGTTCGGCCACGTCGGGGCCGGTGCTGCCGGGCTTGAGGTCGCGGTACGCGGGCACCGGCCCGGGTAAGGCGAACAGCGGCTGCCCGGACACCTCGGCGAGCAGCCTCCCGGCCGTCACGGCGTCCCCCTGCTTCACGGCCAGCTTGGAGACGAACAGCGCGGTCACCTCGGTGGAGGCGGCGGCCGGGACGACGTTGTACTGGGCGGGCGGGTACACCACGGCGCGGGCGGCTATCGAAGGGGTCAGCACCTGGCTGACCACGGGCGCGGTGAGCAGGCTGTTCGGCGGCGGTGCGGTCTGCGCGGCCCGCTCCGCCGGGGACTTCACCAGCGTCGCCGCCCCCACCCCGCCCACTGCCACCAGTGCGGCGGCGAGCGCCACCCCCAGCAGCACCCGCCTGCGCCGAGCCGCCCGAGAACGGGCGGGCGGGGGCGACGGAAGAGGCTGGGCTATGTCGTCGTCAGCGCTCATCGTCGTCGTGGTCAACGGTGCCTCCTCCTTGATGGCGCCCTGGGAAGAGCATGACCTATCGGATGTCGTTGAGACGTAAGGGGGTTGGTGACGATCGGCCGACAGCGAGCCCGAGTTGGTACCGCAGCATCACGGGAGCCGTCCCTGGTCCACCTTCAGCACTCCGACAGCACCTCGCTCCGTGTCACCAGCCAGCGGCCGTCCCTGGGCGCGAAGGTGTAGCTCGCCAGCTGTTTCGGACGGTCCGTCAATTGGCCGGGCTGAACTCTTCCGCTGCGCGCCTGGTACTGGATCCACTTGCCAACGTCGATGCAGTCCACCAGGGTTGCCAACGTCCCGTCCACCGTGATGCTGCGGATCCGGTGATCGACGGACCCTTTGGCAACGAGCCCGGCGCCGGTCAGGGCGCTCAGGTTCGCACGCAGGATCTCCAGTTGCTCACCCGCCGCGTGGTCGGCCAGTGCCGAGCCGTCACCGGACTCATTGGCCACCAGCATCGCCTTCCAGTAGTCACTGTACTCCTGCTGGACGTGTAGTCGTTCACCCGTGAATGCCTCACCGCTCTCGGTACCCGAGCGGTTCGCGGCGAGCGTGCCGACGAATCCGGCGACGGCGAGGAGGGCCAGGACGAGCAGCAGGAGCCAACCACGGCGACGGCCGCCTGCCACCACCGTCATGCCTGGCCCAGCAGCTTCTTGGCTGCGACGATCCGCTGCTGGGAGATTTCCCTGTCTGCCTGGAGGGCCTGCTCGTTCCTGCCGATGTACACCTGCTGGTAGGCGTTCAGCACGGCATTCCAGGTGGCGAGCAGTTTCACCTGCCCTTTGCAGTTCATGTCGGCGGCCGCCGTGTCCCGCTCCTCCTGTGACACCTGCTCCGGCCAGGCCGCCGAACTCGCCTGTACCGGATTCGCGTAGTTGTAGCCCAGCTTGGTCATGCAGCTCTGCCAGTCCGCGAGCGAGGCGCGGACCCGGCTGTCGACGGCGGCGTGGTCGTACGCCTTGGCACGGAGGGTGCCGACCAAGTCCGACGCGGTGTTCTTGACGCCCTCCGCCTGGAGTCGCCGTTCGAACTCTCCCATGCAGCCCCGGTCTGCCTTGGGATCGGCGGCACCGGCCTTCGTCCCGCGATCCCCCATCAGGGCCTTCTGGTATTCGGGGCCCTGCCCAGCCGGATTCCCCGTACCGGAGGTGCCGTTTCCTCCTGGCCTGGGCGGCCGGTGGTACCCGGTCTGCTGCGCAGCGGAGACGGAGAGCAGGCCCAGAAGCGAGGTGTCGATGGGAGTCGGCGGGGGAGGTGTCGACGCCGGCCCGGGGTCGTAGTCGAACCCCTTGGCGGTCATGCAGGTCCGGGTGGCCTGGCCCATGGCCCGGAAGATCAGCGCGGACTCCTCGGCCCCTACCGAGTAGCCGTCCAGCGGATGGGTCACCGGCGAGCCGTCTGCCGGGTCCGCGCTGATCTGCGGGACCACCGGTTCGCCCACGATGTCGGAATCACCGCCCGCCTTCGTGTCTTTGCTGCAGCCTGCGGCGAGCACCGCTAAAGCCACTAAACAGATGGCCACTTGAGCCCTGTTCATCCGCATTCCACACGCCACCTTCATGTCCGACGTCGCCTGACGACGCAAGCCTCGCACCGTCGTGGCCCCGCCGGAGAGGGCGGGGCCACGACGAGTCTCCCCCGACTACTTAACAGGGGGGAACCACACCGTTCCACCAGAGGTAGTTCTGGGCGCTGTACGCGTCACCGAAGTAGCTGCCGTCGGCCAGGTAGTGGTCCAGGTGGTTCCACTTGGGGTCGCCGTTGATGGTCTGCCCGAAGCCCCAGCACAACATGTTCGCCTTCTGGTCCGCGTAGCCGCGGCCCTTCAGCGTGCAGCTCTGCGTCGCGCAGCTCCGAAGGCCGACTCCACCGTCGCGGGTGTCGTAGCCGCCCCAGGCATCCGCTTGGGCTGTCCCGTTTCCGATACCGACTGCCGCGAGGCTCAACATCGCTGTGGCCACCGCGGTTGCCATCCTTCGCATGATCCCTCCCTAGCTCTCACCTTGGCTCCCGCTCATCGGCGGGCGCCCTCAAAGGGCAGACATGTGCGGGCAAGCCCACTGAATAGCATGCATGTTCGCCTACGGTGAGAATGGCGCCACCTCAAGATCAAGTACAGCGAGTTCTTGCGCCGCGCGATGCCAACAAGCCACATCGAAGGGAAATTCGGCGACCCTTCGACGGCAGATCGAATCAGGGTGAAGTTGCTGATGGGTCACATCGAGTGCAGGCGATCGGAATCCATGCCAAACCGATAAATCGCGCTGCTCGACGCCCTGCGCGAGCGCCGGCGATCAGCTCGTGGCCCAATAGAACGTCCCCTCCGAGTGCTTCACGGGCCATGGAAAAGTCCGGCACCGAATGACTCATTACCGATGTGTCGGTGCTTCGAGGCGACGGCGATGGGAGATCGAGCGAGACCCCGGTCCTGGCGGGAAGTGCCGTACCTGACGGCCGGACGTGTCAGTGGAAGCGGGACGTCGGCAGCAACAGTGAAGGAGCAGAGACTGGATGCGGGCTGTGTCATTGCCACCCCCTGAAGACGGGCTTCAAGTTCGGATGACCGAAATATGACGCTTTAATGCTTGGTCGACACTGGGGTTTTATGGGATCCACGTCGGAACGCGTCCCCCATGTGGTTGCTTCGAGTGAGCCGCAGGTTCCCGAGACCTGCTCGCAGGTGAAGCAGCCGAATGCGCGGCGGTGCCGTCCGTCGTCGTCCTCGCGGGCACCTTGGAGCCAGCCCCTGCCAGGTCATGCCTGACTGAGCAGGCTCAAGAGGTAGGGCCGACGGTGATGAGCGGCACGTCGTAGAGGTCGGGGTTCGCGGCCGGGTCATGGTGGGTCCGGCGACCTCCACGAACACGAGCTCGCTGAGTAGCTGCACGCGAGCGCTGGTCAGGCATAGGGCTGGTGCGTCGGCGGGAGAGACGAGGTGTCGAATCCCCGGCTCGCGCGGACCGGAGGAGGCGGCCTTCGTCGACTGCGCGTCGACGATCCCCGCCGTCGGTTCCGGATCCCGGCCCGCCGCCTCGCGGACCCAGCTCCGCAGCCGGTCGTGGAACTCGGCGACCAGGCCACAGTCCCGCCACCGTCGGAAGAAGGCGTAGACGCGGTCCCACGCGGGCAAGTCCTTCGGCACCTCCCTCCAGGCGATGCCGTCCGGTATCAAGTGGAGCACTGCGTCAACCGTCTGGCGGTGGCAGTAGCCCTCCGGCTGCCCACCCCGTCCTTCCAGCCAGGCGAGGACGGGCACCGCGTCACGCACGACCGCCCACTCCGCGGCGCTCATGGCTGACGGGCGACTCGGACGCCCGTACGGCCGGTTGCCGCCGTTCTCGAACCCGTGAGCGATGCAGTCGCACGTGCGGGCAGCGGAGTTGGAGCCAGCCGGCGCGAGGGATACAACAGCGACAACAAGGTCTCCTGGCGTGCTCAACGTCTCGACGACCCAGAGCTGCACAAGAGGCCCAGCTCCCTCAGGAAGGTAGAGACGTCACCGTTGTCACGAGTGACACGGACGACTCGCGCAGGCTGTGCGGCCCGCGCACACTCGAGCCGGCCTGAGCGCCTGCGTCGATCCCCTTGTCACGTCTTCGCAGGTCAGCACGTGATGGGTGAACGAGGCTTGACCGAGGTGACGAGCTCCCCAGCCGCAGCCGCTCGGTCACCCCGGCCGCCGCCGTCAGCGTCGGGACCGACCCGAACCACGGCTCGTCCCGGAACGACCGCCAGGAGAGGTGGTCATAGGTGTACGCGGCATGGAACCCGAGCTCCTCGGCCCGCCGCCAGATCTTCTGCGCAGAGCACGGCCCGCGCCGTATACGCCTGGTCACCCGTAAGAGCGAATTCCGGTGCTTCAGAGGGCCACTTGCATAAGATGCAAGCTAGCCTTCACTTTATGCAAACTCCTCCCCCGGCGCTGCTGCCACTCCTGCGCACTCCCTTCCAGGGAGAGCTGCTGGCCTGGTTGTATCTGCATCCGCAGACGGAGACCTCGCTTGCCGAGATGGCTTCGCGCTTCGGAGTTTCGAGTGCAACCGCCAGCCGCGAGGCGGATCGGCTGGTCGAGGCGGAGCTGATCACCGCGCGACGGCACGGAAACCTCCGCCTCCTGCGGGCCAACACCGCCGGGCGCCTGTCTGGCGCGCTGACTGAGCTGTTCGCCCTCACCTACGGTCCGATCGCCGTGCTCGGCGATTTGTTGCTGCCACTGGTCGGTGTGAAGGAAGCCCACATCTACGGCTCATGGGCGGCCCGCTACTCAGGAGAACGCGGCGGGGTGCCCAACGACGTCGATGTTCTTGTGGTGGGCGACCCCGATGAGGACGAGTTGTACGAGGCCGCGCGCAAGGCGGAGCGCCTGCTCGGCCGGGAAGTCAATGTCCACCGAGTCTCGCCCCCCCGCTGGCGCGAGCCGGGCGCGGACCCGTTCCTCACAGGCGTCCAAAGCCGGCCGACGGTTCGGCTCGAAGCTTTCGAAGGGAAGAACAAGGGATGAAGTGGCAGCAGGGCCGCGCCGCAGTCGAGGGCATGCTGGTGCGCAAGGAGTTGGAGCGTGTGCCCGCGAGCCGGGAGCAGGCCGACAATCTCCTTACCCAGGCATCGAATCATCTCAAGGCAGCCCAGGCGGTCGTTTCCTTCGACGCGATCGGCGCGTACCAACTGCTCTACGACGCGGCGCGCAAGGCGCTGGTCGCAGTCCTGGAGAACCAAGGGCTGCGACCGACCAGCCGAGGGGGCCATATCGCAGTTCTGGAAGCCGTCAGCGCCCAGCTCGATCCACCCCTCGGGGCAACTCTCAGGCCCTTCGACCGTATGCGCCGACGCCGGAACCAGGCGGAGTACGCGGATCTGGACTCGCCTGAGATCGAAGCCCAAGATGTGGCCAACGACGCCCCGAAGGTCAAGGCGATCATCGATCTTGCAGAGCGGGTCCTGGATGAGATGAGCCCCTTCTGACGATGCTCCGAGGGTTGCTCGCGGGTGGGTCGGCCAGGTCAGGCTGTGATGGGTGAACGAGGCTCGACCGAGGTCACCAGCGTCCCCAGCCGCAGCCGCTCGGCCACCCCGGCCGCCGCCGTCAGCGTCGGGACCGACCCGAACCACGGCTCGTTGCGGAAGGAGCGCCAGCTCAGGTGGTCGTAGGTGTACGCAGCGTGGAAGCCCAGCTTCTCGGCCCGCCGCCAGATCTCCTGCCCCTCGCTCCACCGGTGGATGGGGAGGATCACGGCGCTCAGTCGCATGTTCCGACCCCAGCCGCTTCGCCAGGTCCGGTTCGGGATCGCGCCGGGCCTGAGCGGTGGGGAGAGGAGGTGGGTGGGAGGCGCTAATCTGTGCGCCGCGTACCTTTATCTGATCATGCGTTAAACGGGGGTTCTTTCGTCATGTCTGCATCCAGGAGGCTGCTCGCCACCGCTCTGGTCGCCACCGCCGCGTTCGGCCTCGCGGCCTGCGGCCCGGACAACTCGTCGGACCAGGGTGCCGGCGGCACCACGGCCACCGCAGCCCCGGCCGGCGGCGGCGCCGCCTCGCCGACCGCCGCCGCCCCGGCCACCGGCACGGCCAAGCCCGCCGCGAGCGGCAAGCCCACCGATGGCGGTCCGGAGGGGTTCTGCACCAGTGACCCGCTGCCCGCCGGGCAGAAGTGGATCAACGTCGAGAAGGGCACCAGCGCGACGGCCCTGGTCTACAAGGAGACCAAGGACGCCTGCGGCGTCGACGACGTCGCCCACGAGCCGACGGGCGCCGACAAGACCGCGCAGTTCGCCCCCACCGTCAAGGGCCACCTCAAGTCGGTCGTCGCCGCGCCGAAGGACGTCAACGCGGCCGACCTGGCGAAGCACATCAACGAGTGCATCGCCACGCCGGGGAACCAGAAGGGCTTCTACCCCTGTTCGAGCGGTACCTACAAGGCGGCGATCGACGCCTCCGGCAAGGTCGTCGAGATGTGGGAGCGTCCGAGTTCCTGATCCACCGTTGCCGGGCCGCCCCCTAGGGGTGGCCCGGCCCGACGTCATACCGGGGCACTAGAGGACCTCGTCATTCCAGCTCATGGCCCTTGTGGCGCACGCCCGTTACGTTGAGGGCGTGTCCACTGCTGTCATCAAGACCGAGGGCCTCAGCAAGAGGTTTCCCCGGGTCACCGCCCTCGACCAGCTGACCGTCGAGGTGCAGCCCGGGGTCGTCGGGCTGGTCGGGGCCAACGGGGCGGGCAAGTCCACCCTGATCAAGATCCTGCTCGGGCTCGCCCCGGCGACCTCCGGCCGCGGCGAGGTGCTCGGCCTGGACATCGCC
The DNA here is from genome assembly GCF_014596465.1 of Streptomyces sp. CBMA123. Lineage (GTDB taxonomy): Bacteria > Actinomycetota > Actinomycetes > Streptomycetales > Streptomycetaceae > Kitasatospora. Next base: position 14,023 of record NZ_MECK01000015.1, read on the forward strand.
ACCCAGGGCTCGGAGATCCGCGAGCGGGTCGGCTACATGCCCGAGCACGACTGCCTGCCGCCGGACGTGTCCGCGACCGAGTTCGTGGTGCACATGGCGCGGATGGCGGGGCTGCCCGCCACCGCCGCCCGCGAGCGCACCGCGGACACGCTGCGGCACGTCGGCCTGTACGAGGAGCGGTACCGCCCGATGGGCGGCTACTCGACCGGCATGAAGCAGCGGGTGAAGCTGGCCCAGGCGCTGGTGCACGACCCGAGGCTTGTGCTGCTGGACGAGCCGACCAACGGCCTCGACCCGGCCGGCCGGGACGAGATGCTCGGGCTGATCCGCCGGGTGCACACCGACTTCGGGATCTCGGTGCTGGTCACCACCCACCTGCTCGGCGAGCTGGAGCGGACCTGCGACCACCTGGTGGTCATCGACGGCGGCAAGCTGCTGCGCTCCTCCTCCACCGCCTCCTTCACCGAGGCGACGGCCGTCCTCGCGGTCGAGGTCACCGACTTCCCGCCCGTCGCCCACTCCGCTGCGCACCCCTCGGTGGACGCGAGCGCCGAGCCGGGCGCCGAGGTCCGGGCCCGGCTGGCGGCCTGCGGACTGGAGGTCCAGGCGGAGGGCTCGCACCTGCTGCTGGTCCGGCTGGCCGGCGAGGACACCTATGACACCATCCGCGACACGGTCGCCGAACTCGGCCTCGGCCTGGTCCGGTTGGAGCAGCGCCGGCACCGGGTCGCCGAACTCTTCACCGACGCCACCGCCGGCACCGACGCCACCGGCACCACCGACGCCACCGCCGGCAACGGCACCAACGGCACCACCGCCACCACCGACGAGGACGACCGGAACGCCAGGGGAGGTAAGGACGATGCCGCAGCCTCCTGACACCAGGCCCGCCGACACCGGTGTCATCCACGACATCGGCTACCGCGGCTACACCGGCCCGCGCCTGGGCCGCGGCTACGCCGCCCGCTCGCTCTTCACCCAGAGCCTGCGCGCCGCCTACGGCCTGGGCCGCTCCGGCAAGTCCAAGGTGCTGCCGATGCTGCTGCTGGGCGTGGTCACCGTCCCGGCGATGATCTTCGTCGCGGCCGCGGTCTTCCTGAAGCGGGACGAGCTGCCGGTCGAGTACGCCGGCTACCTCTCCAGCCTCAGCCTGGTGGTGTCGATCTTCCTGGCCTCCCAGGCGCCGGTGCTGCTCTCCCGGGACCTCAGGCACCACACCGTCCCGCTCTACTTCTCCCGCCCGATCACCCGCGCCGACTACGTCCGGGCCAAGTTCGCCGCCATGGCCTGTGCCCAACTCCTGCTGATGGCAGCGCCGTTGCTGGTGCTGTACGTCGGAGCCCTGCTCGGCGGGATGGACTTCGGACACAACACCGGCCAGTTCCTGTACGGCCTGGCGGCGGCGGTGCTGTACGCCCTGGTGCCGACCTCGGTGGCGCTGGTGATCGCCGCGAGCACCCCGCGCCGGGGCTTCGGGGTGGCCGCCATCATGGGCTACCTGACGGTGAGTTCGGCGGTCGCGGCGGTCGTGGTGGGCATGAGCCGCCCGGGCCCGGGCGGCTCGGACGCGGCCCAGTGGACGGCGCTGATCTCGCCGAACGGCTTGGTGGAGGCGCTGGTCAACGAGGTGTTCGACCTCGGTGCCGGCATCGACCGCCGGCACGCCCCGGGTGCGCTGGGCACGCTGGTGTTCGCCCTGGTCGCGGTGGCGATGGTGGCGGGCTCGTACCGGCTCCTGCTGCGCCGCTACAGCCGCGTCTGATGAACCGCAGTGTCGAGCGAGAGGTCTGAGAGGGCGGCATGGCCACCATCACCATCGACAAGGTCTCCCGCTGGTTCGGGAACGTCGTCGCGGTCAACGACATCACGATGTCGATCGGCCCCGGCATCACCGGCCTGCTGGGGCCCAACGGCGCGGGCAAGTCCACCCTCATCCACATGATGAGCGGCTTCCTCGCCCCGTCCAGCGGCGCGGTCACCCTGGACGGCGCGCCGATCTGGCGCAACCAGCAGGTGTACCGGCAGATCGGCCTGGTCCCCGAGCGGGAGTCGATGTACGACTACCTGACCGGCTGGGAGTTCGTCCTCGCCAACGCCGAACTCCACGGCCTGCCCCAGCCCGGCGCCGCCGCCCGGCGCGCCCTGGACCTGGTCGAGATGGCCTACGCCAAGGACCGCCGCACCGGGACGTACTCCAAGGGCATGAAGCAGCGGGTCAAGATGGCCTCGGCGCTGGTCCACGATCCGGCCGTGCTGCTGCTGGACGAGCCCTTCAACGGCATGGACCCGCGTCAGCGGCTGCAGCTGATGGAGCTGCTGCGCCGCTTCGGCGCGGACGGCCGGACGGTGCTGTTCTCCTCCCACATCCTGGAGGAGGTCGAGCAACTGGCCCGGCACATCGAGGTGGTGGTGGCCGGACGGCACGCCGCCTCGGGCGACTTCCGGCGGATCCGGCGGCTGATGACCGACCGCCCGCACCGCTACCTGGTCCGCTCCAGCGACGACCGCCGGCTCGCCGCCGCGCTGATCGCCGACGGCTCGACCACCGGCATCGAGGTGGACGGGCGGGAGCGGGCGCTGCGGATCGAGGCGGTGAACTTCCAGGGCTTCACCACCCTGCTGCCCAGGGTCGCCCGGGAGGCCGGCATCCGGCTGTACACCGTGTCCCCGGCGGACGAGTCGCTGGAGAGCGTCTTCTCCTACCTGGTGTCCGCATGACCGCTCCTGACGTCCGCATGACCAAGCAGACCTTTGCCCAGGAAGTTGCCCAGGAAGGGGCCGACCGGCCATGAACCCCACCGTCGCCAGGCTGACCCTGCGCGGCCTGCTCGGCCGCCGCCGCGGCGTCCTGCTCCTGGTGGCCCCCGCCCTGCTGCTGGTCGTCTCGGCCATCGCGAGCGGGTCGAGCGGGGACTCGCACAGCCTGACCGTCAAGATCCTCGGTCAGCTGGACCTCGGCACCCTCGTCCCGATCCTCGGCCTGGTGATCGGCACCGGGGTGATCGCCACCGAGATCGACGACGGCTCGATCGTCTACCTGCTCGCCAAGCCGCTGCCGCGCTGGCAGATCATCACCACCAAGCTGACCGTCGCGATCGGCACCACCTGGGTGTTCGCCGCCGTCCCGACGCTGCTCGCCGGGCTGCTGCTGTACGGCACCGAGGACGGCGTGGCGCTCGGCTACACCGTCGCGGTGCTGGTCGCCGGGGCCGCATACAGCGCGCTGTTCCTGCTGCTCGGCGTGGTCACCCGGCACGCGGTGGTGGCCGGGCTGGCGTACGCGCTGATCTGGGAGTCGCTGATCGGCAACTTCGTCGAGGGCGCCCGGACGCTGAGCATCCAGCAGTGGGGACGGGCGGTCGCCGAGGCGGTGGCCGGGGACACCGCGATCGGCGCCGACGTCTCCTTCGGAGTGGCCGTACCGCTGCTGCTGGTGGTCACCGTGGGGGCGACGGTGCTGGCCTCGGTGAAGCTCGCCGGGCTGACCCTGGCCGCCGAGGAGTAGCCGCCGCGCCCGGGGCCCTGCCCGCGTGACAGGGCCCGGCGGCGTCAGCTGGTCCTACGGCGTCAAAGGGTCCTGCGACGTCAGCTGGTCCTGTGACGTCAGCGGGTCCTGCGACGTCAGAGGGTCCGGCTGCGCCCGGCCCCGAAGCCGGCCGCGCCGACCACCAGCACCAGCACCAGCATCAGCACCAGGGTGGCGTCCCAGCCGCCGGTGAGCTGGTGCAGCGCACCGGCGCCGACCGGGCCGGCCGCCGCGACCAGGTAGCCGATCGCCTGGGACATGCCGCCCAACTGGGCGGCGCCGGCCGCGGTGCCGGTGCGCAGCACGATGAAGGCGAGGCCGAGGCCCAGCGAACCGCCCTGGGCCACGCCGAGGACGGCCGCCGTCGCCCAGGCGCCGGAGACCGGCGCGACCAGCAGCATCGCGATGCCGAGCCCGTTCAGGGCGGCCATGGTGACCGCCAGGGCGCGCTGGCTGGTCATCCGGCCGGCCATCAGCGGCACCAGGAAGGCGCCGGCCACCTGGACCAGGTTGGAGAAGGCGAAGACCAGGCCGGCCTGGCCGCGGTCCATGCCGTGGTCGGCCAGGATGGTCGGCATCCAGGCGACCAGGGTGTAGACGAGCAGCGACGAGATGCCCATGAACAGGCTGATCTGCCAGGCCAGCGGGGACTTCCAGATGCCCTCGATCGGCTTGGCGGGCTGGGTCGCGGTGGCGACCGCCGTCTTCGCCTGCCGGGAGCGCAGCACCTGCGGCAGCCAGGCCACCGCCGCGACCAGCGCGAGCAGCGACCAGGCGCCGAGCGAGGCCCGCCAGCCGCCGCCGAGCGCGTGCTCCAGCGGGACGGAGGTGCCGGCCGCGAGGGTCGCGCCGACCAGCATGGTGGTCGAGTAGACGCCGGTCATGGTGGCCGCGCGGTCCGGGAACTCCCGCTTGACCAGGCCCGGCATCGACACGTTCAGCACCGCGATGGCCACGCCGATCACCACGCAGCCCGCGTACAGCGCGAACACCGAGGGCAGCACCCGCAGCAGCACGCCGGCGCCGAGCACCAGCACCGCGCCCAGCACGACCCGCTCGGCGCCGAACCGGCGGGTCAGCCGGGGGGTGAGCGGGGCGCCGACGCCCTGGAACAGCACCGGGACGGTGGTGATCAGCCCGCTCGCGGTGGCGGACAGCCCGAAGGTCCGCTGGATCTCGGCGACCATCGGGGAGACGGCGGCCAGGCAGGCGCGCATGTTCAGCGCGACCAGCAGGATGCCGGTCAGCAGCAGCGCGGGGTGGGCCAGCCGGGAGCGGACGGGGAGCGGGGCAGGGGTGGTGACAACCGGCTGCTGGGCACGGGTGACGGCCATGGGTGTGCTGTTCTTTCCGTGGTTCAGGGGGTGGCGCGGGCACGGCGGAGGAAGGCCTTCACCGGCCGCGGGGAGGACGGAAGCGGGGAGGAGGGGAGGGGAGCAGGGCGGAGGGAAGCGGGGCTTGCGCCGTCCTACTTCCGGGCCGCGATGGCCGCGAGCAGCTGCTCGACGGCCGCGGTGGGCTCGGCGAGCAGCGCGCGACACGCCGCCTCGGCGCTGTCCGGGTCGCCGCTCTCGATCGCGTCGACCAGCGCCTCGTGGGTGGCCACGACCGCCTCGGGCATCTCGTGGTCGCCGAAGGCGGAGGTCATCGCCTCGTGCACGGAGGCGCCGAAGTAGCGGTACACCTCGGCCAGGGCCGGGTTGTGCGCGGCCTCGACGATGGCGGTGTGGAACTCCAGGTCGTGCTCGACGGTGGCCTCGCGGCCGGCCCGCTCGGGGTGCTTCGCGAAGACCTCGGCCTCCCGGGCCAGCGCGGCCCGCATCCGCCGGATGTCCTCGGGGGTGTGCCGCAGCGCGGCCAGCCGGGCGCCCTCGGTCTCCAGCGCGGCACGGACCTCCAGGACGTCCCGGATGCCCGAGCGCTGGACGCCGCGCAGCACCGCCGCCGGGTCGCTGGTGGACCGTACGAAGGTCCCCTCACCCTGCCGGGAGACCAGCATTCCGGCGTGCACCAGCACCCGGATCGCCTCCCGCACGGTGTTCCGCCCGACCTGCAGCTGTTCGGCCAGCTCGTGCTCGGTGGGGATCTGCGACCCCACCGGCCAGGCCCCGTCGGCCAGCTGCTCGCGCAGCCGGTCGATCGCGGTGTCCACCAGGGAGCGTCGCCCGGCCGCCTGCAGGCCGTTGCCGTCGCCGCTCATGCCGGGTCTCCCTTCGCACACCACTCATCGATCGTCGGTCATCCTACAACCACTTGCCCGGTCATCCTACAACTGGGGATGAACCCGCCCTGAACAGCCCGGACCGCCTCGCGCGGCCGCGACCGGCGGTTCAATCCCGCTCGTCCGGCTCCCGCAGCTCCAGGAGGTCGACCGGCCCCCGCGCGTCCCCCGGGGCCCACCCGGTCAGCTCGGCCATCGCCTCGCCGGGCGTGAGGCCGAGGTCGTGGGCGGTGTGCAGCCGGGCCAGCCACGCGCGGGCCGTCCGGTACCGCTCCGGGTGGTCGAGCACGTCCAGGCCGAGCGGTTCGAAGCTCGCCGCGTGCTCGGCGTCGCAGGCCCACAGGTGCCCGAGCGGCCCGTGCCCGTCGGAGACCGGTACGTAGCGCACGGGGGCCGCCGTGGTGCGCCGGTAGCCGATCCGGCCGAAGCCGGGTGCGTCGATGAACTCCCGGTACCGGCCCGCCAGTTCGAAGCGGGACCAGGTGTCGGACGGGCTGCCGTCCCGCTCCGCCCGGGGGAGCACGCCGGTCCTGGTGGGGGTGGCGAAGGGGGTCGGCTCCGCCGGGTCCGGCTCCCGGCCGAACGCCTCGGTCAGCCCGGCCAGCACGGCCGCCAGCCGGGGCGCGTTCGCCGCGTGCACGGCGGGCTGCGCCCGGCCCCGCAGGTCGAAGGGCAGCCAGGCGTCGGAGTACGTCACCAGCTCCACTCCGGTGAACCGGGTGTGCGCGCCGGCGGACAGCAGGAACAGCCCCTCGGTGGGCGCGGCCACTCCAGCCGGGAGATCGCCGACCGGGAGATGGCCGAGCGGGAGATCGCCGAGCGGGAGATGGCCGAGTGGGCCGGGCCCGCCGTCGAGCAGCCCCGGCACGGTGCACCAGGCCTCCGCCGAGCCGTACGGGCCGGGCGGCAGGTTCCTGGTGAGGGCGCCCCGGTACAGCTGGGCGCTCGGCCGGCCGGTGTCGTGGAGGGTGAGCCGGACGTCGGGCTCACCGGCCGCGAGCCGCTGCCCGGCCAGCACCGTCCAGCCGGTGCGCAGGTCCCGCAGGCAGCGGGCGAGCGGGTCGGGTGCCGCGACGGCCTCGCCCCAGGTCCACCGGGCCACCGGCGTGCTGGCGATCACCGCGGGCCCCCGATGCTCAGCGTGCCGGGTAGAGGCGTTCCAGGACGACGGCGACGCCGTCCTCGTCATTGCCCGCGGTGACCTCGTCGGCGACGGCGAGCAACTCCTCGTGGGCGTTGGCCATGGCCACGCCGTGCGCTGCCCAGCCGAACATCGGCACGTCGTTGGGCATGTCGCCGAAGGCGATGGTGTCGGCGGCGCGCACCCCCAGGCGGCGGGCGGCAATGGCCAGGCCGGTTGCCTTGGACAGGCCCAGCGGCAGCAGCTCGACCACGCCGGCGCCGGCCATCACCACGCCGACCAGGTCGCCGGCGGCGCGCCGGGCGGCCTCGGCGAGGGCGTCGTCGGTCAGGCCGGGGTGCTGGATGTAGAGCTTGCTGACCGGGGAGGCGAGCAGTTCGCCGCGCTCGACCCGGACGACCGGGAGGTCGGAGCCGATCAGCAGCTCGTAGCCGGGGCCGGCCAGCACCTGGCCGTCCAGGCCGTCCTGGTTGGCGGCGACGGCCAGCGGGCCGGTCTCGGCCTCGATCTTCTCCAGGGCGACGGCGGCGAGCCGGCGGTCCAGGGTGAGCGAGGTGAGCAGCTTGTGCGCGCCGGCGTCGTAGACCTGGGCGCCCTGGCCGCAGACCGCTATCCCGGTGTAGCCGATCTCGTCGAAGACCGGGCGGGCCCAGACGGCCGAGCGGCCGGTCACGACGATGTGCAGCGCGCCCGCGCCGGTGGCCGTGGCCAGGGCGGCGCGGGTGCGCTCCGAGACGGTCTCCGCGCTGGTCAGCAGCGTGCCGTCGAGGTCGGTGGCGACCAGCCGGTAGGGCAGCTCGCCACCGATCGGGTGTGCGGTCGAGGTCACTTGACCGGCTCGAGGACGGTCCGCCCGCCGAGGTACGGACGCAGCGCCTCGGGCACGACGACCGAGCCGTCGGCCTGCTGGTGGTTCTCCAGGATCGCCACGATGGTGCGCGGGACGGCGACCAGGGTGCCGTTCAGGGTGGCGAGCGGGCGGGTCTTGCCGTCCTCGCGCATCCGGATCGACAGCCGGCGGGCCTGGTACTCGGTGGTGTTGGAGGTCGAGGTGACCTCGCGGTACTTGCCCTGGGTCGGGATCCAGGCCTCGATGTCGAACTTGCGCACGGCCGAGGAGCCGAGGTCGCCGGAGGCGACGTCGATCACCCGGTACGGCAGCTCCAGCGCGTTGAGGAAGTCCTTCTCCCACTGGAGCAGCCGGCGGTGCTCGTTCTCCGCGTCCTCGGGCGTGGTGAAGACGAACATCTCCACCTTCTCGAACTGGTGGACGCGGATGATGCCGCGGGTGTCCTTGCCGTAGGTACCGGCCTCGCGGCGGAAGCAGGACGAGTAACCGGCGTAGCGCAGCGGCAGCTTGTCGGCCTCGATGATCTCGTCCATGTGGTACGCCGCCAGCGGGACCTCGCTGGTGCCGACCAGGTACTTGTCCTCCTCGGGGAGGTGGTACACGTTCTCGGCGGCCTGGCCGAGGAAGCCGGTGCCGTCCATGGCGGCCGGGCGGACCAGGGCCGGGGTGATCATCGGGATGAAGCCGGCTGCGGTGGCCTGGGCGATCGCCATGTTGACCAGGGCGAACTCCAGCAGCGCGCCGGGACCGGTCAGGTAGTAGGAGCGGGCACCGGCGACCTTGGCGCCGCGCTCGGTGTCGATCGCGCCCAGCAGCTGGCCGAGTTCGACGTGGTCGCGGGGCTCGAAGCCCTCGGCGGCGAAGTCGCGCGGGGTGCCGATCTCCTCCAGGGTGACGAAGTCCTCCTCGCCGCCGACCGGGGCGGCCGGGTCGATGAGGTTCGACAGGGAGCGGAGCAGGCGGTCCGCCTCCTCCTTGGCCGCGCTCTGTTCGGCGTCCGCGGCCTTGACCTCGGCGGCCAGTTCCTTGGTGCGCTGCAGCAGGGCGGTCTTCTCCTCGCCCTTGGCCTGGGCGACCTGCTTGCCGAGCACCCGCTGCTCGTTGCGCAGTTCGTCGAAGCGGCTGCCCGAGGACCGGCGTCGCTCGTCGGCGGAGAGGAGGGCGTCGACCACGTCGACGTCCTCGCCACGGACGCGCTGCGAGGCGCGCACTCGGTCAGGGTCCTCACGGAGCAGGCGAAGGTCAATCACAGGCCCAAGCGTACCGGGCGGGCGTTCCTCCACCGGTACCGGTTTTTCCCTGGGGATAACTCACCGGTTCCTGTGGATAACTTCTGTGGGGAACGGGCGGGGTCCGGATCGGGGGTGGGTTATCCACAGGCCTGGGCCTGGGCCTGTGGATGAGAGGGGATGATCGGCATCCGCTGATCGAAACCGAGGAATTGAGGTTTCAAACCTCAATGAACCTTCTCGGGTGAGGGAATTGAAGCACTCGCACGGGTGATTTGCAGGCAAGCGGGTGACTCTGGTCGGATTAGTCATCTCTGCGACGCAAACCGATGGTCCGACCGGTTCTGGGCAATGGCTATACCGTTTTGTCGACTCATCCCCAGGCCTGTGGATAACTCGCGGCTGTGGACAGCGAGGAGGCCTGTGGACAGCGGCCCCCGGAGCCGGACGTTCCTGTGGATGACGGTACGGTCACCCGCCGCACTTGATCAGTCCGGTCGATAACGGTCGGAAAAGGTCAGAAAGACACCGGATGGCGTTCAGGCGTCCTGGATCACGCCCGGACCGCCGGATGTCCCTGCTCGGATGTGCCCGCTCTCAGATGTCCCCGCTCGGATGTGCCCGCTCAGATGTCCCCGCGCCCGTCGAGCGCCCGGGAGAGCCAGTCCGCCGCCGCGGTGAAATCCTCGTCCGAGGTCCCCGGCCGCCGGTGCCTGGACGCCTGCCGGTCCGCGCGCGGATAGGAACCGAGGAACCGCACCTGCGGACTGATCCGCTTGAGCCCCATCATCGCCTCGGCCACCCGCCGCTCGGACAGGTGCCCCTCGCAGTCGATCAGGAAGCAGTAGTTGCCCAGCCCCTCACCGGTCGGCCGGGACTCGATCCGCATCAGGTTCACCCCGCGCACCGCGAACTCCTGCAGCAGCTCCAGCAGCGCACCCGGGTGGTCGTCCGGCAGCCAGACCACCATCGAGGTCTTGTCCGCCCCGGTCGGCGAGGAGACCCGCCCCGGGCGGCCGACCAGCACGAACCGGGTGGTCGCGCTCTGCGCGTCCGCGATCTCCTTGACCAGCGGGTCCAGCCCGTAGATCGGCGCCGCGAACTCGCCCGCGAACGCCCCGTCGTACCGGCCCTCGGCGACCAGCCGGGCACCGTCCGCGTTGGAGGCGGCCGACTCCCAGACGGCGTCCGGCAGGTTGGCCGCCAGCCACTTGCGCACCTGCGGCTGGGCCACCGGGTGGCTGGTCACCGTCTTGACCCCGGTCAGTTCGGTGCCCGGCCGCACCAGCAGCGCGAAGCTGATCGGCAGCAGCACCTCACGGTAGATCATCAGCGGTGCGCCGGCGGCGAGTTCGTCGTTGGTCGCGGTGACCGCGCCCTCCACCGAGTTCTCGATCGGCACGAACGCCCCGGCGGCCTCCCCGCCGCGCACCGCCTCCAGCGCCAGCGCCACCGAGGACAGCGGCACCAGCTCCCGGGTCGCCGCCTCGGGCAGGGTGTGCAGCGCCGCCTCGGTGAAGGTGCCGGCCGGGCCGAGGTAGGTGTAGCGGGTGGCCGACATGACGCCTCCGTGGAGAGAACGGGAGTGGTACCGGGGCAGGGTGTGCCGAAGCAGTCACCATAACGACTCCGCGGCCCCGGCAGGACGGCGTTCCACCGGCCGGGACCGCTCCACCGCGGTGGGGGCCGGAACTACCCCTCCAGCAGCTGCTGCCCGAGGTATTCTCCGGCCGGCACCCCCGGTGGGACGGCGTACAGCCCGCTCGCCTCGTGCCGCAGGAAGCGGGACAGCCCGTCGCCCCGGGAGAGCTTGCGCTGCACCGGGGTGAAGCCCCTGCGGGGGTCGGCCTGGAAGGCGAGGAAGAGCAGTCCGGCGTCCGGTGAGCCGTCCGGCAGCGCCCCGTCGTGGTACGAGAAGCCGCGCCGCAGCATCGCCGCCCCGCCGTTGCCCGCCGGGGCGGCGACCCGTACGTGGGCGTCGGAGGGGATCGCGAGCCCGCCGTCCGGGCCCTGGGCGGCGAGGTCCACCGGGGTGCCCTCGCCCGATCCGGCCGGCGCGTTCAGCGGCGAACCGTCCGCCTTGCGCCGTCCGATCACCCGCTCCTGACGCTCCACCGGCAGCTCCTCCCAGTGGTCCAGCAGCATCCGGATCCGCCGGAACACCAGGTACGAGCCTCCGGCCAGCCAGGCCGGCTGGTCCCCGCCGGCGGTGCAGAACACCTTGGCGGCGAAGCCGTCCTCGCCCGGCTTGGGGTTGTTGGTGCCGTCGATCTGGCCCATCAGGTTGCGCCCGGTCATCGGGCGGGCGGTGGCGCCGGGGGTCCGGGCGAAGCCGGCCGACTGCCAGCGCAGCGTCGCCGTGCCGGCCGCCAGCTTCTGCAGGGTCCGCAGGGCGTGCACCGTCACCAGCGCGTCGTCGGCGCCGAGCTGGACGAACAGGTCGCCCTCGCCGCGCGCCGGGTCCAGCGCCTCGCCGGGGAAGGCGGGCAGCGGTTCGAGGGCCGCCGGGCGGCGGTCGGCCAGCCCGGCCTTGTCGAACAGCGCGGCGCCGAGGCCGAGCGTGAGGGTGAGCGAGCAGGGCCCGGCGTCCAGCGCGACCTGGTTGTCGAACTCCTCGGCCGGCTCCCCGGCGGTCAGCCGGTCGACGGCCTTGGTCCAGCGCTGCAGCAGGGCGCGCAGCCCGTCCCGGCCGGCCCCGTCGACCAGGTCGAAGGCGGCCAGCTGGACCCGGGCCTGCTGGGGTTCGAGGATGCCGGCCTGGTGCTCGCCGCGGAACGGCACCCGGCCCGCGCCGAGCGCGCCGCCCGTCGGGTGCGCGTCGGTGCCCGGCCGGCCGTAGGCGACCGCCCCGGCCACGCCGGCCCCGGCGCCGACCAGCAGTCCGGCACCGGCCGTGCCGAGCAGTGCCCGCCGGGTGAAGCCCGCCGGGGTCGCCCCCTGCCGTCCCCCCGCGTCCAGTCCCACCGCGTCCTGTTCCACCGCGTCCTGTTCCGCCGCACCCTGTTCCACCGCGTCCTGCTCCGCCGTGTCGGGTGCCGCCGCGTCCGGATCCACCGCGCTCACCCGACCTTGAACGACTGGGTCGGGGTGGTCTGGTCGATGTCGGAGGAACGGATCTGCACCGAGACCACCCAGGAGCCGCCCAGCGGCAGCTGCGCGGTGCCGCTCCAGCGGCCGGTGCCCTCCGGGGTGAGCGCGACGGGCAGCGGGCCGAGGTCGCGGTCCGGCAGGGTGAAGGCGAGCTGCACCTCGGGGACGTCCACCGGCTTGCCGTCCGCGCCGTCCAGCGCGAGCTTGACCTCATTCGGGCCGGTCCGGGCCGGGTTGAGGGTGACGGTCGCGGTGCCCTTGGCGTTCGGGGTCCGGCCCTTGGTGTCGTACGGCAGCTTGAGCTCCACCGTGCGGCCCGGCTCGGTCTGCGGGGCGGCCGCGGAGCCACCCGCCACCGGGGCGGCGGTCCCGGCTGCCTTGACCTCGCCCGCCACCCGCCCGGGCGGGGAGTTGGTGAGCATCGTGGTGACCACCAGCACCGCCACCGCGACCAGCGCCTCGACCAGCACCGAGCGGCGCAGCCCGGCGCGGGTCGGGGTCAGTCCGCGCTCGCGCCCGGCGCTCGCCGCGGCGGCCCGCTGGCGCTCCAGCTGG
>NZ_MECK01000016.1 GCF_014596465.1 Streptomyces sp. CBMA123
GGAGCGGGCTGCGGCGCCGGGGCCGCGTGCCGCGCCCGCGACGGCTGCTGCGGCTGCTGCGGCTGCTGTGACTGCTGCGGCGGCATCACCGGCTGCTGCTGCATCACCGGTTGCTGCGGCGGCCGGCCCGGGTACTGCGGCGGGGCGACCGGCATCGCACCGGAGACCCTCACCGGCGGCAGCAGGGTGGTGGCCGCCGCGTCGTCCAGCGGTGGGACGGGCGGCAGTAGCGCGGTCGCCGCGTCGTCCATCGGGGGCACCGGCGGCAGCAGGGTGGTCGCGGCCGCGTCGTCCAGCGGCGGGACGGGCGGCAACACGGTGGTCGCCGCCTCGTCATCCACCGGATAGCCGTACGGGTGCTGCGGCGGGTACGGCGCCTGCCGCTGGTGCTGCGGCGGGTACGGCGCCTGCTGCTGCGGATGCGGATAGGGCTGGCGGGGCTGCTGCGGCCAGTCGCCGTAGCCGCCGCCGTCGTTCGGGTTGTTCATGTCCGTCACGCCGCTCAGCCTCCCGCGAACGGCGGGAGGACCTCGACCGTCCCGCCCTCGGTCAGGGCCACGGTCGCGTGGTCCCGGCCGCCCACCTGCGCCCCGTCGACCAGGTACGAGCAGTGCCCGAGCAGCCGGACGAGCTTCGGCCGGTCGGCGTGCCGCTCCCTGGCCGCCGCCAGCGCCTCCGCCAGGGTCGCCGCCTCGTACGGCTCCTCGGCCAGCCCGGCCTCGGACTTCGCCGCCGCCCAGTAGCGGATCGTCCCGCGCACCCGGGCGCCGCTCGCGGGCTCGGTGGTCGCGCCCATCGGGCCACCCCTTCCGTTCGTCCTCGCCCGGCCCCGGTGACCCGGTCCGGCTCGCCACCGGAACGCCGCCCGACCACCCGAACGATGGACCCCGACAGCGCCGCCGATGTGGGTCCCATGATGGCGTGTCCGCCGGTCCGAGCGGCAATCGCCCTGGCCGGACGGGCCCGCGGCGGCGCTCGAAGCTGTGTCCAGGCTCACCCGGCGTGCGCCCGGATTGGGCGAACCGCCGGATTCGCGCACTCCCGGCGCGGAGGGCAGTCGGCTATCCTCGTGCTCCAAGAGGGATCCGGGCAGAGTCGCCCCCGGGTCCTTTTGTGCTTTCAGGACGCCAGTACGGACGTTCGTGCGATTCGCCGGCCCACCCCCGGCGCGCCGCAGGGACCGCCCCGCCTCTCGCGGCACAAGGACGTGCCGGGTCGACGGGGTGACGCCACCCGGCGCCGGGCCGCCACCCGGGACCGGACCAGACCGGAGGTTCGTGGGATGAGCAGGGCAGAAACGGTGCGCCGGGGGTTGCGGGACCCTCGGCCCGCCGAGCGCTCCCCCGGCACCGCCCAGGCGTCCTTCCCCCTCCCCTCAGCACTTGCGCCCTCCGGCTGCGGCGGCAACCGTGGCGCTACCGCGACGACCCGGAAAGGGGACCACCGGGTATGAGTTCACTCCTCCTCCTCACCAACGCACTGCAGCCGTCCGCCGAAGTGCTGCCGGCCCTCGGCCTGCTGCTGCACAACGTCCGGGTGGCCCCCGCCGAGGGGTCGGCCCTGGTGGACACCCCCAGCGCGGACGTCATCCTGGTCGACGGGCGGCGCGACCTGCCGCAGATCCGCAGCCTGTGCCAGCTGCTGCGCTCCACCGGCATCGGCTGCCCGCTGATCCTGGTGGTCACCGAGGGCGGCCTGGCCGCCGTGACCGCCGAGTGGGGCATCGACGACGTCCTGCTGGACACCGCCGGCCCGGCCGAGGTCGAGGCCCGGCTGCGGCTGGCCCTCGGCCGCCTCCAGGTCGCCACCGACGACAGCCCGATGGAGATCCGCAACGGCGACCTCTCGGTCGACGAGGCCACCTACTCCGCCAAGCTCAAGGGCCGGGCGCTCGACCTCACCTTCAAGGAGTTCGAGCTGCTCAAGTACCTCGCCCAGCACCCCGGCCGGGTCTTCACCCGGGCCCAGCTCCTGCAGGAGGTCTGGGGCTACGACTACTTCGGCGGCACCCGCACGGTGGACGTGCACGTCCGGCGGCTGCGCGCCAAGCTCGGCGTCGAGAACGAGCAGCTGATCGGCACCGTGCGCAACGTCGGCTACCGCTTCGTCGTCCCGGAGAAGCCCGAGAAGAGCGAGCGCCCGGAGCTCGCCCAGCGCCCCTCGGCCCCACTGGAGGCCTGACCTCCCCGCCGGACGAGCCGGGTGGGCCGTCCCCCGCCCGGCTCGTCCGGATTGCTCCCGGTGCACCCTCGGAGCGGCCCCAGGTCCCACTGCCGCCCCCGGGGCCACACGCGTAGACTCCCCCCGTGGCCAAGGTGACGCGCGACGATGTAGCCCGACTGGCTGGGACCTCGACCGCGGTCGTCAGCTACGTGATCAACAACGGTCCGCGCCCGGTCGCGCCCGCGACCCGGGAGAAGGTCCTCGCGGCGATCGAGCAGCTCGGCTACCGGCCGAACAGCGTCGCCCAGGCGATGGCCTCCCGGCGGACCAACCTGATCGGCATGGTCGTCCCCGACGCCCGCCAGCCCTTCTTCGCCGAGATGGCCCACGCCGTCGAACGGGCCGCCTCCGAGCGCGGCAAGCTCGTGCTGATCGGCAACTCCGACTACGTCGACGACCGCGAGGTCCACTACGTCCGCGCCTTCCTCGGCATGCGGGTCTCCGGCCTGATCCTGGTCAGCCAGGGCCCCTCGCAGCGCGCCGCGGAGGAGTTCGCCGCCATGGAGGGGGCGAAGGTCGTCCTGCTGCACCGCCGCCCCGAGGCGATCGACGACGTCGCGGTGGTCACCGACGACGTGGGCGGCGCCGAGGCCGTCGTCCGCCACCTGCTGGAGGAGCACGGGCACCCGTACGTGGCCTGCTTCGGCGGCCCGGTGGAGTCCCCCGCCCCCGGCGACCCGGTCATCGACCACGTCGAGGGCTGGCAGCGCGCCATGGACGCCCACGGCATCCCCACCGCGCCGCACCTGATCGACGCGCCCTTCCACCGCTACGGCGCCTTCGAGGTCGCGCTCGAACTGCTGCGCTCCCCGGACCGGCCGCGGGCGATCTTCTGCTCCACCGACGACCAGGCCATCGGCGTGCTGCGGGCCGCCCGCGAGGTCGGCCTGCGCGTCCCCGAGGACCTCGCGGTGGCCGGCTTCGACGACGTGCCCGAGGCCGCCCTCGCCGACCCGCCGCTCACCACCGTCGCCTCCGACCGCGACGCGATGGCCCGGGCCGCCGTGGACCTGGTGCTGGACGACTCCCTGATGGTGCCCGGATCGGACACCGAGCGGGTCCGCAAGTTCCCGTCCCGCCTGGTCATCCGCCGTTCCTGCGGCTGCGACGGCGCCGCCCCCGGCCGGGCCCCGCTGGAGTAGCCGGAGCGGAAGCCTCCTGACCAGGCTTTATGAGAACCCAACGGGCTTCTCGGCACGTTCTGAGCCGCTTCTCATGCCGTCCTCATCCACCAGGCGGAGCTTGGTCGGCATGAGCGAACAGCAGCACAACCCCAGCGAGCAGTACGGCCAGTACGAGCCCCGCGTCATCGAGGGCACCGTGCTGGGCTCCGGCACCGGCGGCACCGACCCGTCCGCCGGGTACGGCCACCACGAGGGCGGCACCGACCCGAACACCGGGTACGGCCACCACGAGGCCGGCACCGACCCGACCACCGGGTACGGCACCCGCGAGGACCACTCCGGCGGCGCCTTCGGCGCGACGCCGCCCCCGCCGCCGATGCCGCCCGAGCCGCCCACGCTGTTCGGGCACCCCTCGGGCCCCCAAGGCCCCGGCAACCACGGCGGCCGGGGCCGGCGCGGACTGCTGCGCGGTCGGCTCGCCCTGGTCACCGCCGTCGCCGCGATCGCCGCCGTCATCGGCGGGGTCACCGGCGGAGTCATCGCCGCGGACCGGCAGTCCGCCGACACCCGGGTCAGCACCGTCGCCAGCCCCGTCTCGGCCCGCACCGACGGCACGGCCGACGTGCCCGCCATCGCCTCCGCCGTCTCCCCCAGCGTCGTGCAGATCACCGTCAAGGACCGCAGCGGCACCGCGACCGGCACCGGTGTCGTCCTGAACACCGGTGGCCAGATCCTCACCAACTACCACGTGATCGAGACCGCCTCCGCCGACGGACAGATCACCGTCACCTTCAAGGACGGCTCCACCGCCGCCGCCACCGTCACCGGCACCGACAAGAACCTCGACGTCGCCGTGATCACCGCGAGTGGCGCCAAGAACCTCACCCCCGCCGTCCTCGGCGACTCCTCCGCCATGGCCATCGGCGACCCCGTCGTCGCCATCGGCAACCCCGACGGCCTCACCGGTACCGTCACCTCCGGCATCATCAGCGCCGAGAACCGCGACGTCACCGTCCAGCTCGACGAAGGCTCCACCAGTGGCAACGGCGGCTTCGGCCTCCCGTTCCTGCCCGGCCTGCGCGGCGGAGGCGCCCAGCAGCAGAGCAGCGGCAGCAGCACCACCTACAAGGCCTTCCAGACCGACGCGGCCCTCAACCCCGGCAACTCCGGCGGCCCGCTGATCAACGCCAACGGCCAGGTCATCGCCATCAACTCGGCGATGTACGCGCCCAGCGGCTCCAACTCCTCCGGCAGCAGCAGCGCCGGCAGCGTCGGCCTCGGCTTCGCCATCCCGATCAACGACATCAAGCAGGTCCTGCCGAAGCTCGAAGCCGGCCAGAGCCTGTGAGCCACAATCCGTAGGAACCGGTAAGCGTCCGCGAGGCGGACAATTGCTCCCAGCAGGCCCTCCACCCGACGAGAAAGGGCACCAGCCCATGACCCCGTCCGCCGACGACCGCACCCCCGCCGAGGCCGGCCACCCCTCCGCCCGGCTCCTCGTGGTCGACGACGAACCCGCCCTCCGGGACGCCCTGGAGAGCAGCCTCGCCTTCGAGGGCTACGAGGTCGCCACCGCCACCGACGGCTACGAGGCCCTGGAGTCCGTCGAACGCGACAAGCCCGACCTCGTCCTGCTGGACATCATGATGCCCCGGATGGACGGCCTCACCGCCGTCCGCCGGATGCGCTCCCGCGGCGACACCGTCCCCGTGCTGATGCTCACCGCCCGCGACGCCGTCGGCGACCGCGTCACCGGCCTCGACGTCGGCGCCGACGACTACCTCGCCAAGCCCTTCGAACTCGACGAGCTCCTCGCCCGCGTCCGCGCCCTGCTGCGCCGCAACGCCCTCGCCGCCGAGGCCGCCGCCCGCGCCGTCGTCGAGGACGCCAGCGAGGTGCTCGCCTTCGCCGACCTGCGGATGAACACCGCCACCCGGGAAGTCACCCGCGCCGGCAAGCCCGTCGAACTCACCCGCACCGAGTTCATGCTGCTGGAGATGTTCCTCTCCCACCCCCGGCAGGTCCTCACCCGCGAACAGATCCTCAAGGCGGTCTGGGGCTTCGACTTCGAGCCGTCCTCCAACTCCCTGGACGTGTACGTGATGTACCTGCGCCGCAAGACCGAGCAGGGCGGCATGCCGCGCCTCATCCAGACCGTACGCGGCGTCGGCTACGCCCTGCGCCCGGCCTCCGGCACCAGCGCGTGAGCACGGTTCCGCCTCCCCCTCTGGCGCCCCCGCGCGCCACCGGCCGCCGCGCACGCGTCGTCCACTGGTACCGCTCGCGCTCGCTCCGCGGCCGCCTCACCTTCCTGAGCGCGGCGGCGGTGGCGGTGGCCATCGCCCTGTCGGCGCTGGCCTGCTGGTTCATCGTCGACAAGCAGCTGTACGGCCAGGTCAGGACCGACCTGGTCAGCGCGCCCCCCGCCATGGCCGGGAAGAACCTCAACCTGTACGAGAGCCCGGAAGCCGCCCTGGCAGCCAACCAACCCCGTACCGGCACACCGGAGTTCAGTGGGGCGGCCACCCGGGACACGCAGTTCGTGACACCAGCCGGCGTGGGCCTGCCCCCCGGCTCGACCCGAGCGATCGTGATCCAGCCGGACGACGCCGCCGCGTTCCGGCTCAAGCCCGGTCAGTACATCATCCGTAACGGGCGCTACACGAACGGCGACCCGGCGCTCGTCCGGCTCACCTCCGTGTCGCACTACTCGCAGCCCACCGTCGCGATGGTCGCGACCGCCACCCAACCCATCGAGGAGTCCCTCCAGGGCCTCGCCATCCTCCTCGGCGCCGTCTCCCTCGGCGGCATCCTGCTCGCCGCCGCCGCCGGCCGCCTGGTGGCCCACTCCTCCCTCAAGCCCGTCGACCAACTCACCGACGCCGTCGAGCACATCGCCCGCACCGAGGAAGTCGGCACCACCATCCCGGTGAACGGCGACGACGAGATCGCCCGCTTGTCCACCTCGTTCAACTCGATGAGCACCGCCCTCGCCAACTCCCGCGAGCGCCAGACCCGGCTGATCGCCGACGCGGGCCACGAGCTGCGCACGCCCCTCACCTCGCTGCGGACCAACGTCGACCTGCTGATCCGCAGCAACGACACCGGCCGCCCGCTGCCTGCGGCGACCAAGACCAAGCTGCTGGGCAACATGAAGGCCCAGATGCAGGAACTCACCGTGCTGATCGGGGACCTGCTGCAGCTCTCCCGCCCCGACACCCCGAAGGCCGGGCCCAACCTCACCGTGGTCGCCCTGCACGAGATCGCCGGCCGGGCCGTCGAACGGGCGAAGCTCCGCGGTCCCGGGCTGGTCTTCGAGACGAGCACCGAGCCCTGGTACGCGCACGGCGACGCGGCCGGGCTGGAGCGGGCGGTGATCAACCTGCTGGACAACGCGGTGAAGTACAGCCCGCCCGGCGGCACCATCGACGTCCGGCTCCGGCACGGCGTACTGACCGTCCGCGACCACGGCCCGGGCATCCCGCCGGACGAGCTCCAGTACGTCTTCGACCGGTTCTGGCGCTCCCCCTCCTCGCGTCAACTCCCGGGCTCCGGCCTGGGGTTGTCGATCGTCGCGCAGAGCGTCCGGGAGGCGGGCGGCGAGGTCACGCTCGGCCCGGCCGCGGACGGCGGCCCGGGCGCGCTGGCGACCGTACGACTTCCCGGCGGCCCCGCCCCCGAGTAGCCGCCGGGAAAGCGGGACGGGCGGGGCGCCCCGACAGCGCCCCGCCCGTCCTCAGGTCCCGCCTCCGGCGGGACGTCGTGCCCGGCCCACGGTCAGTCGATGTCGCTGCCCGGGCCGAGGACCTTCACCCGGTCCTGCGCCGGCGGCTTCAGCGGCGTGCCCGCCGAACTGTGGGCCGCCAGGTAGGCCGTGAGGACGTCCAGGTCGGAGGCGCCGACCAGCTTGTCGGTGCCGGCCGCGAAGGCCGGGAAGCCGTCGCCGCCGCCGGCCAGGAACTCGTTGGCCGCGACCCGGTACGTGGCGGCCGGGTCGACCGGCGCGCCGTTCAGCCGGATCGAGTCCAGGACGACCCGGTCCGCGCCGGTCTTGCGCATGTCCAGGGTGTAGTGGAGGTTCGAGGACACCTGGAGGATCTTGGGCGCCGCGTCGTTGAGCCCGCTCACCTGCTGCTGGAGCAACTGGACCAGCTGGGCACCGGTCAGCGTCTTGACCTGCATCATGTTGGTGAACGGCTGGACGGTGAACGCCTCGCCGTAGGTCACCACACCGTCGCCCTCACCGCCCGAGGCCTTGTAGACCAGGTCGGAGCGCAGGCCCCCCGGGTTCATGAACGCGACCTGGGCCCCGCCCTTGGCGGCCGGGGCGAGCCCCTCCAGCTGCGCGTCGGCGATCACGTCGCCGAGCGGCTTCTCCAGGTCGGCGCTGCCGCGGCCGTTGATGTCCGCGGAGATGTAGCCGATCGGGCGGTTGGCCCTCGGCGCGGCCAGCTTGGAGTAGTGGTCGATCAGCGCCGTCATGTCCGGGGCCTTCTCGACCGTGCGGCGCACCACGTGGTTCTCGGCCTTGACCGACGGGCGGACGATCTCGCCGGTGGTCTTGTCCAGCTTCATGTCGATCTCGGTGAACAGCCGGCCGAAGGAGGCGGCACTGGTCACCGAGCGGGGCACGCCGTCGGGGTCGGGGATGCTGCAGGCGTACGCGTTGTGGGTGTGGCCGGTGACGATGGCGCCGACCGCCGGGTCGATCTTCTTTGCGATGTCGACGATCGGGCCGGAGATGCCCTGGCCGGCCGCGCCGCAGTCGTAGTTGTACACGCCGCTGGCCGGGTAGCCGCCCTCGTGGATCAGCGCGACGATCGAGTTGACGCCCTTGGCCTTCAGCTCCGCGGCGTACTTGTTGATCGTGGTGACCTCGTTGGCGAACTTCAGGCCCTTGACGCCCTCGGCGGTCACGATGTTCGGTGTGCCCTCCAGGGTGACGCCGATGAAGCCGATCTTCACGCCCTGCGACTTGGTCACCCAGTACGGCGGCAGCAGCGGCTTGCCGGACTGCTCGTCGGTGACGTTGGCCGACAGGTAGTTGAAGTTGGCGCCCTTGAAGGTGCGGCCGGGTTCGTAGCAGCCGTCGGTCGGGTGGCAGCCGCCCTCCTGCTTGCGCAGCAGCTCCGCCGCGCCCTGGTCGAACTCGTGGTTGCCGACCGAGGTGACGTCCAGGCCGAGCTTGTCCATCGCCTCGATGGTCGGCTCGTCGTGGAACAGCGCCGAGGTGAGGGGGCTGGCGCCGACGATGTCGCCGGCCGCGACGGTGATCGAGTCGTCGGCCGGGATCCGCGCCTTGCGCAGCTCGGTGGCCAGGTACTCGATGCCGCCGGCCGGGGTCGAGACGACCTGACCGGTGGCCGGGTCGACCTCCTTGACCGTGCCGGAGGAGCCGGCCGGCGGCTCCAGGTTGCCGTGGAAGTCGTTGATCGCCAACAGCTGGAGGTTGACGGTCTTGTGACGCTTGGCGTTGGCGTCGGCGGCCTGAGCGGCCGTCGGCACGACCACCGTGCCGAACAGACCTGCGGCGGCGACGACGGCGAACGCCGCCCGTCGGGATCTGACGGTGAGCATGAGGGGTCCCCTGCACCTTGGAAGAGCACGCGGCGGCGGAGCGCACCGGCGTGGGCAATGTGTTGCGCGAGTGCAGCCTAGGGTCAACGCGCGTAGCTGTCAGGACGTCGGACGTAACGAGAGGATTACCTGCTGACGAACCATCGCCGTCGGAGCCGGACGGGCAGCCTGCGCACCATTCCCCCGGGCCCCGCCTCAGACCCCCGGCTCGGCCGCCAACTGCCGCTCGGCCCGGTCCCGTTCGGCCACCGCGTCCTCGGTCATCGCACGGTCGGTGTACACCAGCGGCCGCTCGGTGTCGGTGATGATGTGCTTGACCACCTGCACGTTGCCGTTGACGTCCCACACCGCGATGCCCGGCGACAGGGTCGGGATGATCTCCACCGCCCAGCGCGGCAGGCCCAGCACCCGGCCGGTGGCCCGCGCCTCCTCGGCCTTCTGCATGTAGATCGTCCGGGTGGAGGCCATCTTCAGGATCGCCGACGCCTCCCTGGCCGCCGCGCCGTCCACCACGTCCGACAGGTGGTGCACCACCGCCACGAAGGAGAGCCCGAGCCTGCGGCCGAACTTCAGCAGCCGCTGGAACAGCTGGGCCACGAAGGGGCTGTTGATGATGTGCCAGGCCTCCTCGACCAGGAAGATGCGCTTCTTCCGGTCCGGCCGGATCCAGGTGTGCTCCAGCCACACCCCGACGATCGCCATCAGGATCGGCATCGCGATCGAGTTGCGGTCGATGTGCGAGAGGTCGAAGACGATCAGCGGCGCGTCCAGGTCGATGCCGTCGGAGGTCGGACCGTCGAACATGCCGCGCAGGTCACCGTCGACCAGCCGGTCCAGCACCAGCGCCACGTCCAGGCCCCAGGACTGCACCTGGTCCACCGCCACGCCCAGCGACTCCACCGAGGACAGGTCGGGGTTGCGCAGGGTGTCGATGATGTCGTCCAGCACCGGCTGACGATCCTGCACCGAGGCCACCACATGGGCGTGGGCGGCCTTCAGCGCGAAGCCGGCCCGCTCCTCCAGCCCGCGCCCCATCGCCACCTCGATGATGGTGCGCAGCAGCGACAGCTGGCCGGTCTGGGTGATCGCCGGGTCCAGCGGATTGAGCTTCACCCCGCCGTCCCGGGCCGCCATCGGATCCAGCCGGATCGACTTTATGCCCAGCGCGTTGGCGATCAGGTTCCACTCGCCGACGCCGTCCTCGCCCTGCGCGTCCAGCACCACCACCTGCCGGTCGCGGAACCTCAACTGCCGCAGCACGTACGTCTTCTCCAGCGCCGACTTGCCGTTGCCGGACTCGCCCAGCACCAGCCAGTGCGGGGCCGGCAGCTGCTGCCCGTACAGCTGGAAGGGGTCGTAGACGTAGCCCTTGCCGCTGTACACCTCGCGCCCGATGATCACCCCGGAGTCGCCCAACCCCGGTGCGGCGGTGGGCAGGTAGACCGCCTGCGCCTGGCCGGTGGAGGTGCGCACCGGCAGCCGGGTGGTCTCCACCTTGCCGAACATCAGGCTGGTGAACGCGTCGGTGAGGTTGCCGAGCGCCATGGGCGGCCTCCTGGTGCCAGCGGTAGGGGTGGGCGAACACGGTCCGGGTGGACCGGCGGGACGGTCAGCGGCGGATGCCGGTGGCGAACGGCAGGGTGTTGACGAACGCCCGGTGGTGCTCGCGGTCGCACCACTCCAGCTTGAGGTAGCTCTTGCCGGCCGAGGCCCGGATGGTCCGCTTGTCGCGGGCCAGGGCGTCGGGGTTGCGCGAGGAGACCGTGATGTAGCCGACCAGGTTCACCCCGGCCGCGCCGGAGGCCAGGTCGTCACCGCGCTGGTCCACCCGGCCGGTGTGGGCCAGGTCGCGCGGATCGACCGTCCGGTTCATCTTGGCCGCGCGGCTGGCCTCCGCCTCGTCGTTGGTCTTCTCGGTCAGCATCCGCTCGATCGCGACGTCGGTGGGCTCCAGGTCCATCGTCACCGCGACCGTCCGGATCACGTCCGGGGTGTGCACCAGCAGCGGCGCCAGGAAGTTGACGCCCACCGGGGTGAGCGGCCACTCCTTGATCCACGCGGTGGCGTGGCACCACGGCTCCCGGGTCGCCGACTCGCGGGTCTTCGCCGTCAGGTACTGCGGGTGGGTCGCGTCCAGCTCGGCCGGCCAGGCGTTGCGCCGGGACATCGCCTGGAGGTGGTCGATCGGGTGGTCCGGGTCGTACATCGAGTGCAGCAACGAGGACAGCCGGGCCTGGCCCAGCGGCTGGCGCACCCGGATGTCCGCCTCCGCCAGCCGGGCGCAGATGTCGGTCAGCTCGCGGGCCATCACGGCCGCCAGCCCGTCGTCGTCCCGGGCCCGCCCGCCGGTGGCCGTGCGGCCCATCGCGTGCGCCTCGGCGGCCAGGTCCCGGGTGTAGTGCATGCAGGCCACCAGGTACGCCCGGTGCTGCTCCGAGGAGGTCGACACCATCGACTGCAGCTGGTCGTACGACTCCTGCAGCCAGCGCGGCGCGTCGTGGTCCCCGCGCCGCTCGACGTCCTTGGCGTGGGCGTCCGGGTCGGCCGGCAGGGTGCGGGCCAGGATCTGCAGCCGGGTCACGAAGCCGTCCCCGTTGGCGACGTGCTTCAGCAGCGTGCCGAAGCGGTCGACCAGCGTCTCCTGGTCCTCCGAGTCCCGCAGCCCGACACCCGGGCCCTCGATCTCGATCGCGGCCGTCACCGTCCGCCGCTCCAGGTGCATCAGCACCCCGACCTCGTCCGGCCCGAACGGCGCGGTCAGCCAGCGCAGCCGCCCCACCCCCGGCGGCGGGCCGATCTCCACCTCACGGCCGTCCATCCGGGTGCCCGCGTCCATCGCCTCCGAGCGCCACAGCGCGCGCCCGCTGCGGACCGTCCGGCGGTAGGTGCGGTTGATCTCCACCCACTTGTAGAACGTCCGCTTGCGGTACGGCACGTAGACCGCCGCGATGGCCAGGATCGGCAGGCCGACCAGACCGGCGATCCGCAGCGGCAGGACGGGCATCAGCAGGCCCCAGAGCATCCCGAGGAACGCCCCGAAGATGATCAGCACGATCTCGCCGGACTCCCGGTTCCGGCCGATCGGCGCGTTCGGGCGGGCCTTGCCGATCAGGTAGGTGCGGCGCTGGTGCACGTACGACTGGGCGTACTGGGCGCCGTACTGGCCGAGCGGTTCGCTGCTCACTTACCCGTCACCCCCCCTTCGCTGGATTGCTGTCGCGGATCGAAACGGGGGCCTGCGGCGGCCCGGCCTGCGGCGGCGGGGCCGGCGTCCGGCCGGCGTGCGCGGCGATGCCGGGCGCGACCGAGCCGCCGCCCGCACCCCCGCCACCCCCGCCGGACGCCTGACCGCGGTCGCCGTGGGTGGTGATGCCCTGCTTCATCAGGTTCGCGGTGCCGTTGATCATCGCCGAGCCGGCCTGCACCGCGCTGGCCCGGGCCCGGCGCATGTTCAGCATCTCGTCACCGAAAGTCGGGACGAAGCGGTACACCGCGGCACTCGCGAAGATCGACAGGAACAGGATCGCCAGCCCGGACAGCACCCGGGAGAAGTCGTCATTGGCCCCGGCCCCGGTCGCCACCGCGCCCGCCAGCCCCAGGATGATCACGATGATCGGCTTCGCCAGGTCCACCGCCAGCATCATCCCGGCCCAGCGGCGCACGTGCTTCCACAACTGCCGGTCCACCAGCCCCGCGTACACCGCCGTCCCCAGCAGCGCCCCCACGTACAGCATCGCCGCCCGGATCACCAGCTCGATCCAGAGCACCGCCGCCGCCAGCACCGCGACCAGCGACACGATCACCAGGATCAGCGGCCCGCCGCCGACATCCCCCTTCTCCAGGGTGTCCGCGAACCCGCCCAGGTACGTCCCGGTGTCCGACTTGGTCCCGACCGAGATCGCCTTCGTCAGCCCGTCCGTCACGCTCACCACGGTGAACAGGATCAGGGGCGTGAACGCGGAGGCCACCACCGTCAGCCACAGGAACCCGACCGCCTCCGAGATCGCCGTCGTCAACGGCGCCCCCCGCACCGCCCGCTTGGTCACCGCCAGCAGCCACAGGACCAGCGTGATCACCGTCGACACCGCGAACACCACGGCGTACTGCTGCAGGAACGACTGGTTGGTGAAGTCCACCGCCGTCGTCCCGTCGATCGCCCCCGACAACTTCCGCACCACCCAAGCCGCCGCCTGGGCACACCCCTTGGCCAACGACCCGAGCGGATCGGTCACGGTCCCGACGGTGCTGCCACCGGGGAGCGAACCGCCACTGGGCGGGGCGCAGTAGACATCGTTGCCGGGGAGCGGAACTCCCGGGCACGCCGTATTGGTGACCCCGGAGCTGGGGGCGGGCGACGGATCCGCCATCGCGCGGCCGGTCGCCAGCACGACCGAGAGTGCGCCGAACAGCGCCGTCCCGGCCACACGACCGGCCATCCCCCGGATGGGACCCGAGTTGCCGTCAGCGGGCATAGCGGAAGCCTCCGAACTGCTCGACGGCACCAGTGATCTCCTCCGCGGTCGCGGCCTGCTGGTCCGGCGGGATCGGGGCCGGACCCGCCGCTCGGCTGTAGTCGGTGAGCTTCCAGTCCGTCCCGGTCCATCGCAGGCTGAGGTTGAGCGTGAACCACTCCTCGGACACGGGTTTGGTCGACCGCTCGCCAGCCAGCCCGAACAGGCCCGTGCACCAGACGTCGACCTTGACGCTCTCCGGGGTGTAACCGTTGGTCCTGGTCCCGACCGGAATCGTCCGGCTGACGAAGGTCAGGCCCTTGGGAGGGCGGCCCTGGGCGTCGACTCCGAACCGGGCCGCCGTCTCCGGCGAGAAGCCCTGGTCCAGCCGGCTCTGCAGGGCCCCCGCCGAGCCCGGGTCGGCGATGGTGGCGACGATGGTGTGGCGGCTGTCGGTGCGGAACATGTCCGCGGAGCCGATGGCCACCGCGTAGTTGGCGGCGGCGGACTGGGCACCCTGGTCGCTGTGCGGGAAGCCGGAGGCGATGCCGTTGGCGGTGGTGCCGACGGGCTGGTCGCCGCTGGGGGCCGGGCCGGCGCCGGTGCCCGCGGTGGGGGCGGCGCGGTCGGCGGAGCCGCCGTTGTTGCCGGGGCCGGGCTTGCCGCGGTTGGCGATGGAGATGGCGACGACGAGCAGGGTGACGACGACGAGGACGGTCAGCAGCGTTCTCAGTGGCCGGGACTGACGGGCGGTCGCCGGTGCGGAGGGCTGTTCGTCGACCGGCAGCCGCGTACGGGTGTGCGGCTGGTCGTCGGACAACGGCACGGCGGCCCTCCTGGTGCGGGGAGCCGGGGGGCTCCGGGGGCCTCCGTCCGGGGGCGGGCGCGGACGGAGGGTGGGAACGGGGGTGGACTCCTGGCGGTCGGCCCGCTGGGGAGGTCCGGGCGGGAACCTGCCCTCAGGGGGACCGGGTCACTGCTGTCCGATCGTCAGATAGCCATGCCGTAGACAATGGTGAACAGAGTGCCGAGTGATCCGATGATGAACACGCCGGTCAGGCCGGCGACGATCAGCCCCTTGCCCTGTTCGGCGCCGAAGCTGTCGCGCATCGCGGTCGCGCCGATCCGCTGTTTGGCCGCGCCCCAGACCGCGAGGCCGAGGCAGACGAGGATGGCGACGGCCATGATGACCTCGACCATCACCCGGGCCTCCGACCCGAGGCTCGCGAACGGGCCCCAGTCCGGGGCGATCCCGCCGATGATGGTGTCGATATTCGGCTTCTTGGGGGGGTCCTCGGCCAGGTGGCCGACCGCATAGGTGTGCACGCTGCTCAGGTTCATTTCCATCTCACCGCCCGATCAGGCAAATTCAAGGGCCCGGACCCCGCCCGCGCGAAGGGTCGGTGCCTATTCTTGGCCAGATCTGATGTCGACTTGGCTACTTCTCGCGGATTGGTCGTGAGGCATCGGACACGTACGCGAGGATGTCCACCGTACGAAGGATAGCGCTCACTCTTTGTATCTCTGATGATTGCGGTGAGCAACGCCTTCCGGGACACTTCGACTGACGATTCGTCGGGATGGTGCTGATGGTACTCCGGAAGGGCGGTACGGCCGCCGCTGCTGCGGGAGTTGTTGCGTTCGGGTTCCTCGGTCTGGTGACGATGGGGACGTATGCGGCGAGCGGGACGCCGCAGCAGTCGGCGAATCGTTCCGCCCTCTCTCCGGGAACGGTCCCAGCGGCCTACCAGGACTCGATCCAGAAGTGGGGCTCGCTCTGTCCGGAGATCTCCCCGCCGATGCTCGCGGCGCAGCTGTACCAGGAAAGCGGTTTCGATCCCAAGGCCCAATCCGGCGTCGGAGCCCAGGGAATGGCGCAGTTCATGCCGGACACCTGGCCGGTGTACGCCACGGACGGTGACGGGGACGGCAGGAAGGACGTCTGGAACCCGTACGACGCGATCGCCACGGCGGCGGTCTACGACTGCGCGCTCGCCAAGGACGTGGCCGGAGTGCCGGGGGACGCGCAGGCCAACATGCTGGCCGCCTACAACGCGGGCCCGTACGCGGTGACGAAGAACCGGGGCATCCCGCCGTACAAGGAGACCCAGGGGTACGTGCGGAACATCCAGGCGATGGCCCGCAGCTTCACCGCGCCGACCGCGCCGGTGGAGGTGTCCGCGCAGTCGGCCGCCGCGATCTACTTCGCGCAGACCAAGCTCGGCACGCCGTACCTGTGGGGCGGTGACGGGGCGGCCTGGCAGAACGGGCGGTTCGACTGTTCCGGGCTCACCGTGGCCGCGTTCAACACCGTGGGCATCACCCTGCCCCGGGTGGCCAACGACCAGTGGTACGCCGGACCGCACCCGTCGCGGGATCAGCTGCGGCCGGGCGACCTGGTGTTCTTCGCGACGGACCTGGGCGATCCGCGGAGCATCCACCACGTGGGGATCTACGTCGGCGGCGGCTACATGATCAACGCGCCGCACACCGGGGCGGTGATCCGCTACGACAAGATCGACACCCGGGAGTACATCGGGGCGACCCGGGTCACCACGGACGGCGCCCAGGCGCTGCCGACCCGGAACGACAACAGCGGCGCGGTCAACGCCCCGAGTCGTCCGGGCACGACGGCGCCGACCGGCCCGGCGGCCCCCGCCCAGCCCGCGGCCGCCGCCCCGCCCGCCCCGACGGCACCGGGGCGGCCCAGTGGAGGCGGCGGAACCGGTGGGGCGGGCTGAAACGTCCGTCCACCTGTGTGCGGCCTGTGGACGCTGAGTCAAGTTTCCATAACCGCGCGTTTCCGTGGAACGCTGTGTCCCGGCGATGACGTTGGGTCCGGTGGTCCCCCGTCAGCTTCGCGCGCCGGGCGGGCCCCGGTGGGAACGAACAGGTGCAGCGGACCAGAAGGAGGTGCGGCGTGTCGACGCCGCTTGCCGACACGACCAACCCCGACCTCGGCCTGCTCTACGCCGTCAACGGCCTGGCCAAGCGCTCCCCCCAGTGGCTGGACCACCTGGTCTCGTGGATCGGCGAGTACGGCATCCTGCTCGGCCTCGCGATGCTCGGGCTGGTGGGGTGGTTGCAGGCCAGACGCCGCCCGGACGCGCCGGTGGCGATCGCCGGGCTGCTCTGGGTGCCGCTGTCGGTGGCCATCGCCGAGCTGGCCAACCTGCCGATCGCCGCGATCGTGGACCGGCCGCGGCCCTTCGTCGACCACCCGGGACTGCTGGTCCTGGTGGACGGCAAGGCGGGCACCCACTCCTTCGTCAGCGACCACTCGACCATGACGATGGCCGTGGCGGTGTCGCTGTTCCTGGTGAACCGGAAGCTGGGCTGGATCGCCGGGGGGCTGGCCCTGCTGCAGGGCTTCTGCCGGATGTTCATGGGCGTCCACTACCCGACCGACGTGATCGGCGGCTTCGCGCTCGCCGTCGCCGTGGTGCTGCTGCTGGCGCCGATCGCGATGGCGGTGCTGGTCCCGTTCTGCCACGCGCTGAGCCGGACGGCGGTCGCCCCGCTGATCCGGGCGCCCGAGCGCGGCGGGGCCGGTGGGGCCGGTGGGACCGGCCGTGGCGGCGCCCCGCGCGGCCGCCGGCGCGGACGGGGGGCGGTGCGCTCCGAGGAGCAGCCGCCGGAGTCCGACCTCGCGGCCTGACCTCGCGGCCTCGACAACCGCCGGAGTCCGGCCTCGCGGCCTCAACGCCGCAGCGGTCTAGTCCGGCGCCTCGCCGCCGTACTCCGCGAGGTGGTCGGCCCCCTCGCGGCGGACCAGGTCGCGGGAGCGGCGGGCCGCGGAGTACCAGCCGCAGCTGCAGGTCGCGAAGGCGAAGGAGCCGCGTTCGCTGACCGCGACGCGGTGCTCGGGCATCGGGGTGGTGCCGGGGGCTACCGGCAGCTCACTGTGCACGGGATTCACCGTAACGCGCCGGGCGGGCCGGGCGCGACGCCCGTCGGATTCCGCCGGGCCGTAACCCTTGGCGGCCCAACTCGTTTGCCCGGAAAGAGCTCTGCCCACCCGGTGGTGTCCGGTGGGGCAGTCGGGCCCGAGGGGGTTGTCGCGAGGATGAAGATGACCGACCAGCAGCGAACCGGGCGGCCAGCGCGCCGCCCGGGGCCGTACCTGCGCTCGGCGGCCGGGGCCGCCCTGCTCGCCGCCGCCCTGGCCGCAGGGGCCGCCGGGTGCTCCGGCGGGTCCGGTGGCGGCTCCTCCGACCAGCAGTCGACCGCCCCGGACCAGCTGGCCGGCGACCCGGTGACGGCGGTGCGCAACGCCGCCGACATCACGGGTCGGACGGGTTCCGCGCACACCGCCACCGATCTGGTCACGGAGTCGGCCGACAAGAAGGCCTCCTTCTCCGGGACCGGCGGCTACGACTACGTGAAGCGGATCGGCCGGCTGGAGGTCCAGGTGCCGCCGGGGGCGGCGACCACCGGGAAGATCGTCGAGGTGGTCCTGCCGGGCACCGTCTACCTGCAGAACAGCGGTGCCAAGGTGCCCGAGGGCAAGTGGGTCAAGCTGGACGTGCGTCAGCTGCCGGACGGCAACCTGGTCAGCAGCGGCGCGACCGACCCGGCCACGGCGGCGGGGGCACTGCGCGGGGTGCAGAAGGCCGACCTGGTCGGCACCGAGACGGTGGACGGCACCCCGCTGCACCACTACCGGGGCACCCTGGACCTGGGCAAGGCCGCCGACGCCACCGGCGGCCGGGGCGGGGACGGCCTGCGGATGGGCGGGCAGACCTTCACCGTCAAGGAGGTCCCGTACGACGCCTGGCTGGACGACCAGGGCCGGCTGCACAAGGTGGTGGAGGTGTTCACCTTCGCCGGGGTCGCCGGGTCGAAGGAGGCCAAGGACCAGGTGAAGGTCACCTCGACGACCTCGCTGTCGGACTTCGGCAAGCCGGTCGAGGCGGCCGAGCCGGCGGCCTCGGACATCTACCAGATGAAGCCTTCGGAGAGCCCGAAGTAGGGCTGGTCGGCCCCGCCCTGGAGCCCGCCGGGGGCAGCGCTCCGGCGCCGGGGCGTAGCGGGGCGCCGCCGGAGCGGGTGGCCGTCCGGGGAGCGACGGCCACCCGTTTCGGCGGCGCCGAGATGGCCCGTCCGTGCCATGTGGACGGGCTCCGGAGTGCCTAGGCTGGACGCCGGGTGGCTGCCGCCCGGGCTGGCGAGGCACTGAAGGGGTGGTGCAGGTGGTGTCGTCCACGGGCGGCCGCAACGGCGGCCACGACGACGCGGCCCTCGACGAGATCGAGCTGGCCGGCGAGCTGATGATCGCCGCGACGGCCAGCGCCGGTGACCGGCTGCCGACCGAGCGGATCGACGAGGTGCTGCTGGACCGGGTGGACCCGGCCCGGGCCGAGCGGGAGGGCGACGGCTGACGGGCGCCCCGGGCCGTCCGGGGTCGGGTCAGCTGCGCAGCAGCCGGCCGATCGCGGCCGAGGCCTCCGCCACCTTGGCGTCCAGCTCGACTCCGCCCTGCTCGGCGGCTGCGGCGACGCAGTGCCGCAGGTGCTCCTCCAGCAGGGAGAGCGCGAAGGACTGGAGGGCCTTGGTGCTGGCCGAGACCTGGGTGAGCACGTCGATGCAGTAGACGTCCTCGTCGACCATCCGCTGGAGGCCGCGGATCTGGCCCTCGATCCGGCGCAGCCGCTTGAGGTGGGCGTCCTTCTGCGCGCTGTAGCCGTGCGGGCCGTGTCCGCCGCCGTGGCCCGCGGCGGCGGGGGTACCGGCCTGCGGCTCGGTCCCGGGCGCGTGGTCCGGCTCGGGCGCGTGGTCCGGCTCGGTGCGCGCTTGCGTCGTGGTCATCGGCCCGCCTTCGTCTGAGTGCCTGGTGGCTGCGTCGGCCACCAGTGTCCAACACCGGGGCCCCGTGTGGTGTTCCGACGGCTCACCCGGCATGTGCCGAAGGGCCTGGTGGGGGTCGTGGCGGGGTTCACCCGTCTGAGCGGCGCCCCGGACTGCCGCACGCGGGACGGGGCAATCGTGCCGAGGTTCCGTCAGACTGAGTCCTTGCGTCCGCACCTGGCGGCGCGGTCCGGGCAGCTGGCGTGACAGCCGAACGGAAGAGGAGGTTCCGCCTCCCCGGCCACCACCCCGTTTGCGCGATCGCGCTTGGTTGCACCTAGCATCGTTCAGTCCGTACCCCGCACATCGGAGATTTCCGTGCGTTTTAGCCTGACCCCGAAGGAGACGAGTTTCTACGACATGTTCGCCGCCGCCGCGGAGAACCTCGTCGTCGGATCGAAGCTCCTGCTCGAACTGCTGGGATCAGACGTGTCGGCCCGCGCGGAGATCGTCGAGCGCATGCGCGCCGCCGAGCACGCCGGGGACGACACCACCCACGCCGTCTTCCACCAGCTGAACTCCTCCTTCATCACGCCCTTCGACCGCGAGGACATCTACAGCCTCGCGTCGTCGCTGGACGACATCATGGACTTCATGGAGGAGGCCGTCGACCTGGTCGTCCTCTACGACATCCAGACCCTGCCGAAGGGCGTCGAGCAGCAGATCGAGGTGCTGGCGCGCGCCGCGGAACTCACCGCCGCGGCGATGCCGAACCTGCGCAGCATGTCGAACCTGACCGAGTACTGGATCGAGATCAACCGGCTGGAGAACCAGGCCGACCAGATCCACCGCAAGCTGCTCGCCCACCTGTTCTCCGGTCAGTACGACGCCATCGAGGTCCTCAAGCTCAAGCAGGTCGTGGACGTCCTTGAGGAGGCGGCGGACGCGTTCGAGCACGTCGCCAACACGGTGGAGACCATCGCCGTCAAGGAGTCCTGACCCTCGTGGACATGGCTGCACTCATCGCCGTCATCGGCGTTGCGTTCTTCTTCACGTACACCAACGGCTTCCACGACTCGGCGAACGCGATCGCCACGTCGGTCTCCACCCGGGCGCTGACCCCGAGGGCCGCGCTCGCGATGGCCGCCGTGATGAACCTGGCCGGCGCCTTCCTCGGCAGCGGCGTGGCGCACACCGTCTCCAAGGGGATCATCGAGACCCCCACCGGCAACCAGGGGATGGCGATCCTCTTCGCCGCCCTGGTCGGCGCGATCGCCTGGAACCTGATCACCTGGTACTTCGGCCTGCCGTCCTCCTCCTCGCACGCGCTGTTCGGCGGCATGGTGGGCGCGGCTCTGGCCGGCGGCATCGGCGTGATCTGGAGCGGGGTCCTCGACAAGATCGTCATCCCGATGATCGTCTCGCCGATCGTCGGTCTGATCGGCGGCTTCGCCGTGATGCTGGCGATCCTGTGGATCTTCCGCCGGGCCAACCCGCACCGCGCCAAGCGCAACTTCCGGGTCGCCCAGACCGCCTCGGCCGCCGCGATGGCGCTGGCGCACGGTCTGCAGGACGCCCAGAAGACGATGGGCATCGTGGTCATGGCGCTCACCATCTCCGGTCACCAGACCACGGGCGACATCCCGGTCTGGGTGAAGATCTCCTGCGCGACCATGCTCTCGCTGGGCACCTACGCGGGCGGCTGGCGGATCATGCGGACGCTCGGCCGGAAGATCATCGAGCTGGACCCGCCGCAGGGCTTCGCGGCCGAGGCCACCTCCGCCGCGATCATGTACATCACGTCGTTCGTCTTCAAGGCGCCGATCTCCACCACCCACGTGATCACCGCGGCGATCATGGGCGTGGGGGCCACCAAGCGGATCCGCGCGGTGCGCTGGGGCGTCGCGAAGAACATCGTGCTCGGCTGGTTCATCACGATGCCGGCGGCCGGCATCGTCGCAGCGCTGATGTACTGGTTCGTCCACCTGTTCTGGGGCTGATCCCCGGACGGCCGGCCACCAGGTCGGTACACCGCCCCGAGCCGCAGGCGAGCGGGCGCGGCGCAGAAGCAGAGCAGGGCCCGCCCCCACATCTCGGGGGCGGGCCCTGCTCGTGTCCCGCGGCGGCACCGCCATGCAGCACCGCGGGACGGCTGGGGTCCGGCTCAGCCGAAGCGGCCGGAGATGTAGTCCTCGGTCGCCTGCACCGACGGGTTGGAGAAGATCCGCTGGGTGTCGTCCAGCTCGATCAGCTTGCCCGGCTGACCGACGCCGGCCAGGTTGAAGAAGGCGGTGCGGTCGCTGACGCGGGCCGCCTGCTGCATGTTGTGGGTCACGATGACGATGGTGAACTGCGACTTCAGCTCGCCGATCAGGTCCTCGATGGCGAGGGTGGAGATCGGGTCGAGCGCGGAGCAGGGCTCGTCCATCAGCAGGACCTGTGGCTCGACCGCGATGGCGCGGGCGATGCACAGGCGCTGCTGCTGACCGCCGGAGAGGCCGGCCCCGGGCTTGTTCAGCCGGGTGTGGACCTCCTTCCAGAGGTTGGCGCCCTTCAGCGAGCGCTCCACCACCTCGTCCAGGACGGCCTTCTTCTTCACGCCGGCGAGCTTGAGCCCGGCGACCACGTTGTCGTAGATCGACATGGTCGGGAACGGGTTCGGGCGCTGGAAGACCATGCCGATGGAGCGGCGCACGGCGACCGGGTCGACGTTGGGGGCGTACAGGTTCTCGTCGTCGAGGAGGACCTTGCCCTCGACCCGGGCACCGGGGATCACCTCGTGCATCCGGTTGAGGGTGCGCAGGAAGGTGGACTTGCCGCAGCCGGAGGGGCCGATGAAGGCGGTCACCGAACGGGGCTCGATGCTCATCGAGATGTCCTCGATGGCCTTGGTGGTGCCGTAGTAGGCCGACAGTCCGCTGACGTCGATGCGCTTGGCCATGATCGTTGCTTCTCTCGTCTTCGTTCGTACGTCAGTCGGTCGCTCAGTGTCCGGCCTTGGGCGAGCGCCAGCGTGCGATGCCCCGGGCGATGAGGTTGAGCCCCATCACGAAGGCGATCAGCACCAGCGCGGCGCCCCAGGCGCGGGCGTAGCCGAAGTCGTTGTTGACCACCGAGTACTGCTGCCAGATGTACATCGGCAGGGACTGCTGCGGTCCGTCGAACGGGTTGCTGTTGATGTAGTCGGCGCCGAACACCAGCATCATCACCGGGGCGGTCTCGCCCGTGATGCGGGCGACCGCGAGCATCACGCCGGTGGTGATGCCGCCGATCGCGGTGGGGAGGACGATCTTCAGGATGGTCTTCCACTTCGGCACACCGAGGGCGTACGAGGCCTCGCGCAGCTCGTTCGGGACGAGCTTGAGCATCTCCTCGGTGGAGCGGACCACGACCGGGATCATCAGGATCGCCAGCGCGAGGCTGCCCGAGAAGCCGGAGTAGCCGAAGCCCAGGGCGAGGTTCCACAGCGAGAGGATGAACAGACCGGCGACGATCGACGGGACGCCCGTCATCACGTCGACGAAGAAGGTGACGGCCTTGGCGAGCCGGCCGCGGCCGTACTCCACCAGGTAGACGGCGGTCAGCAGACCGAGCGGGGCCGCCATCAGGGTGGCCAGGGCGACCTGCTGGAGGGTGCCGAGCAGCGCGTGGTAGATCCCGCCGCCGGGGCCGGACTGGATGACGCCCTTCATCGAGTGGCTCAGGAAGTTCCCGTCCACCACGCCGATGCCCTGCTGGATCGTGTAGACGGTCAGCGCGACCAGCGGGACGACGGCCAGGATGAAGGCGACCCAGACCACCGAGGTGGCGAAGCGGTCCTTGGCCTGGCGGCGGCCCTCGACCTGGGCCGAGATCAGGTAGCTGCCCAGCAGGAACAGCAGGGCCGAGATCAGGCCCCACTGCAGGTGGCTCTCCAGCCCGCTGGCGGCGCCGATCCCGCAGCCGACCGCGATCGAGCCGGCGGCGACGACGGGCGGGGTCCACCGGGGCAGCCGGTTGGCGGTGAGCTTCGGGCCGACCTGCGGCCGGGCGTCCTCGGGGACGGTGGTGACGGTGGTCATGCGTTGGCCCCCGAGTACTCCTTGCGGCGGGCGATGATCAGTCGCGCGGCACCGTTCACCAGCAGGGTGATGACGAACAGGACGAGGCCGGAGGCCATCAGCGCGTCGCGGCCGTTGTTGCCGGCCTCGGCGAACTTCAGCGCGATGTTCTGCGCGAAGGTGCCGCCGCCCGCGTCCAGGATGTGCAGCGACAGGACGCTGTTGGCGGAGAGCACCACCGCGACCGCGATGGTCTCGCCGAGCGCCCGGCCGAGGCCGAGCATGGAGGCCGAGATGATGCCGGGGCGGCCGAACGGCAGCACCGCGGTGCGGATCATCTCCCAGCGGGTCGCGCCGAGCGCGAGCGCCGCCTCCTCGTGCATCCGCGGCACCTGGCGGAACACCTCGCGGGAGACCGCGGTGATGATCGGCAGGATCATGATCGCCAGCAGGATGCCGACGGTGAACAGGTTGCGCGGGGTGCCGGTCTTGGTCTGGTCGAAGATGTACGTCCAGCCGAGGTACTGGTTGAGCCAGCTGGTCAGCCCGTCCATGTGCGGGACGAGGAACAGCGCGCCCCAGAGGCCGTAGACGATGCTGGGGACGGCGGCGAGCAGGTCGACCAGGTAGGCGAACGGCTGGGCGATCCGCCGCGGCGCGTAGTGCGAGATGAACAGCGCGATCCCGATGGCCACCGGGACGGCGATCGCCATCGCGATGAGGGCGCTGACGACGGTGCCGAAGGCTAGGACGGCGATGCCGAAGACCGGCTCCGGGGCGTCCGGCGTCCACTCGAAGGTGGTGAGGAAGTTGCCGTGGTTGTTGCTGAGGGCCTGGCCCGAGCGCCAGGCCAGGAAGCCGGCGATCGCGGCCATGATGACCAGCAGCAGGATGCCCGCGCCGCGGGCGAGGTTCATGAAGATCTTGTCGCCGACGCGGCTGTCGCGCGGTCGGCGTTCCCTGCCTCGCGGGGCGGCAGGGGAGGATGAAGTCATTGGTCTACTCCGGTCTGGTGGTACCGCCCCGGTAGGGGGACGGCACCATGGCGGCGGTGCCCCGGACGTTGGTGCTGGGTCGGTGCGTTCCGGTGGGACGGCCCCGGCCCCCCTCGCTCACGGGGCCGTCCCACCGGTGGTCCTGTTCGGTCAGGCGAGCGCGGAGACCGCGGTCTTGACCTTGTCGCCGATCGCGGCCGGCATCGGGACGTAGCCCTTGTCGCCGATCGACTTCTGGGCAGCGTCGCTGATGGTGTAGGTCAGGAAGGACTTCAGGGTGTCCAGGGTCTCGGCCTTGTTGCCCTTGTCGCAGGCGATCTCGTAGGTGACCAGGACGATCGGGTAGGCGTTGTCGGCCTTGGTCCCGTAGTCCAGCGCGAGCGCGAGGTCACCGTCGGTGCCCGAGACGGTGGAGGAGGAGAGCGTGAGGGCCGCGTTGGCGGCGGTCGCCTCGACCGGCTGAGCGGCACCGGTGGCGATCTTGGCGCTCTTCAGGTTGTTGGTCTGGGCGTAGGACAGCTCGGCGTAGCCGATCGAGTTCTTGACCTGCTTGATCTGGGCGGAGACGCCGGCGCTGCCGTTCGCGGACTGGCCGCCCTTGCCCTTCCACGCCTTGTTCGGCTCCGCGCTCCAGGCGCCGCCCGAGGTCTTGGCGAAGTACGAGGTCAGGTTGTAGGTGGTGCCGGAGTCGTCCGAGCGGTGGAAGCTCTGGATCTCGGCGTCCGGCAGCTTGGCGCCCGGGTTCAGCGCGGCGATGGCCGGGTCGTTCCACTTGGTGATCTGCGAGTCGAAGATCTTGGCGGCGGTCGGGCCGTCCAGGACCAGGTTGTCGACACCCTCGACGTTGTAGACCAGCGAGACCAGGCCGGCCACCATCGGCAGGTCGATCGCCTTGCCACCGGTGCAGACGGCCTTGGAGGCGTCGACGTCGGCCGGCTTCAGCGCGAAGTCGGAGCCCGCGAACGCGACCTTGCCCTGGGTGAACTGCTGGACACCGGCACCGGAGCCGCCGCCGCTGTAGTTGACCGTGGTACCGGAGCAGGACGAGCCGAAGTTGGTCTTCCACACGTCGATCGCCGGGGCCTGCGCGGTCGAACCGGCGCCGAGCAGCGTGCCGGGCTTGCCACAGGTGACCGCGGCACTGGCCGCGGCGGAGCTGCCAGAGCCACCGGACGCCTTGGTGGTGTTGTTGTCGTCCGAACCGCAGGCGGCGAGCGACAGCGAGCTGACGAGCGCCATGGCACCGATGGCGAGGGCCTTGGAGCGGCCGTTCCGCTGGAGCTTCACAGGGGTGTCCCTTTCTGTGGCATTGCCCGTCTCGCAGGCCGTGCGGACACGGCCGAGCGCGGGTTTTGCTGTGGTCCGGGGCCCGTTCGGCCCTCCGGTAGTCCCGAAGTTAGGCCGGGTAAGTGACGCGTCAGCCGGTCGCAAGTGAACGGGGAGTGAACCTCGAACGGATGGCAGGAAACTACGTCACGTAGTAACGGTTGCGTCACGCCCAGGGCGCGGGGAGATCACTTCCACCGGTCCTTCGCCGGCACCTGCTCGCCCGTGCGCACGGGCCTGGCACCCAGCATCACCAGCAACGCGTCGATCAGCAACCGGTCCCGGTCGTGGGTCAGCCGCGCCCGCGCCTTGCCCGCGGGCAGCCACTCCAGGCGGTCGACCTCCCGGTTCGGTCGGAAGGCGCCCCCGGTCGGCACCGCCGCCCAGTAGCGGACTTCCTTCGGACGGCCCTGCGCCAGGTAGTGCTGGGCGGGCAGCTCCGGGCCGAGCAGGCAGTGGAAGCCGGTCTCCTCCCGCACCTCGCGCAGCGCCGCCTCGACCACGCCCTCGCCCGGGTCGAGCTTGCCCTTCGGCAGGCTCCAGTCGTCGTACTTCGGGCGGTGGATCACCGCGATCCGCGGCCGACCCAGCCGGCCGCTGGGCTTCGGCCGCCCGGGCAGCCAGAGCACCCCGCCCGCCGCCAGGACCACCGGGGCCCGGCCCGCCCCGGTCGGGCGCGCGTCCACCGGCTGCCCGGTGCTCAGGCGATCACGCAATTCAGGCCGTCCGTGGTGCGGGGGAATGCCCCCAGCCCTCGGCAGGGGGGATCTCCAGCCAGCCGTCCAGACCCGGCGGGAGTTCGGGCCACCGGCGGCCGAAGGCGTACCGCGCCGCCTCCACCTCCAGTCGCTGATCAGCATGCACCACGCCCAGCACGTAGGCGGTCGCGGGGGTGATCCGCGGGGTGCGCGCCGCCGTCGCCGCGGTGACCGCGGCGTCCGCGGCCTCCTGGTGCCGGCGCAGCACCGCGTCCAGCTCGTCCAGCTCGGCGGACTGGCGGCCGCACACCTCCAGCGCGTACCGGGCCCGCTTCACCAGGATCCGCAGCCGG
>NZ_MECK01000017.1 GCF_014596465.1 Streptomyces sp. CBMA123
GCCCGTCGCCTCCCGCCGCGCCCGTCGCCGCCGGGCCGCCTCCCGCCGGGCCAGTTTCCGCCGGGCCGACTCCCGCCGGGCCGGGCGGGAACCCGGTCCGGCCTGGTCCGGCCTGGTCCTAGGTCCGGCCGGCGATCTAGGGCGAACGGAGGACCTGGTCCCGGTTCCGACGGCCGATCCGCCGGCCGCCCGGCGGCGCGATCGTTGGGCCATGAACGCAGCAGCGCACACCGCACCCGCCCCCATCGCCCTGGTCACCGGCGCCTCCCGCGGCCTCGGGCTGGCCCTCTCCCAGGCCCTCGCCGCCGAGGGCTGGCGGCTGGTGATCACCGCCCGCGGCGCGGACGAACTCGCCGAGGCCGCGGCCGGCCTGGCCGCCGTCACCGAGGTGGTCGCCCTGCCGGGCTCCATCGTCGACGACGACCACCGGGCCCACCTGGCCGAGGCCGCCGAGCGCCTCGGCGGCGCGAGCCTCCTGGTCAACAACGCCGGTACGCTCAACGGCGCCGCCGCCCCCGGCGGCGAACCGCTGCCCCGGCTGGCCGACTTCCCGCTGCCGGACCTGCTGGAGGTCTTCGAGGTCAACGCGCTCGCCCCGATCGCGCTCACCCAGCTCGTCCTGCCCCAACTGCGCGCTCACTCCGGTGCCGTGCTCAACATCAGCTCGGACGCCGCCGTGGTGCCCTACCTCGGCTGGGGCGGCTACGGCGCCAGCAAGGCAGCCCTCGACCTGGCCACCGCCGTACTCGCCAGGGAGGAGCCGCAGTTGAGCGTCTGGGCGGTCGACCCGGGCGGGATGAACACCCGGATGCTGCAGGAGGCCAGCCCCGGCGAGGACATCTCCGGCGAGCCGCTGCCCGAGCAGATCGCGCCCGTCCTGCTGGGCCTGCTGCGCGACCGCACCCCCTCCGGCCGCTACCGCGCGGAGGAGCTGGCCGCGGCGCCGGCCGCCGACCGGGGCGGGCGATGACCACCCTGGACGAGCTGGGCCCCGAGGTGACCGTCCCGCCCGAACTCTCCGCCCGCGCACCGGCGGAGGCGCGCGGTGGGGCCCGGGACGGCGTGCGGATGCTGGTCGGCCGGCGGGCCGCCGGCACCGTGGAACACCGCCGCTTCACCGAACTGCCCGAGGTGCTGCACCCGGGGGACCTCCTGGTGGTCAACAACTCGGCGACCCTCCCGGCCGCACTGCCGGGTCTGCTGCCCGACGGCACCCCGGTCGCGCTGCACCTGTCCTCCGCCCAGCCGGACCAACAGGGCGCCTACCTGGTCGAGTTGCGCCGAGTGGAGCCGGGCCGGGCGGCGGCCTACTACCCGCCGGGGGAGTCCCCGGCCCGCCCGGGCCTGGGCGTCGCGCTGCCGGCCGGTGGCGCCGCGGAGCTGGTGCAGCCCTTCACCGCCCGCCTCTGGTACGCCGAACTCGACCTGCCCGCACCCCTGGTGCGGTACCTGGAGCTGCACGGGCGGGCGATCCGGTACGGCTACGTGGACCGCGACTGGCCGATCGAGGCCTATCAGACGGTCTTCGCAACCGTCCCCGGCAGCAGCGAAATGCCCAGCGCGGCCCGTCCGTTCACGCCCGGAACGGTGGCGCGGCTGGCCGGTCGGGGCGTCCTGGTCGCGCCGATCACCCTGCACACCGGGGTGGCCTCGCCGGAGGCCCATGAGGCCCCGTACACCGAGCGCTTCCACGTCCCGGCGGCCACCGCCCGGCTGGTCGGCCATGTCCGCTCCGGCGGCGGCCGGGTGATCGCCGTCGGCACCACCGTCGTCCGCGCCCTGGAGTCGGCCGTCGGGCCGGACGGCACCCTCCAGGAGGCGGACGGCTGGACGGAGTTGGTCATCACCCCGGAACGCGGGGTCCGCGCGGTGGACGGCCTGCTCACCGGCTGGCACGAACCGCGCGCCTCCCACCTGCTGATGCTCGCCGCCGTCGCGGGCCGCCCGCTGCTGGCGTCCTGCTACCGCGAGGCGGTGCAACGGCGCTACCTGTGGCACGAGTTCGGTGACGTCAACCTGCTGCTGCCGGACTGAGGCCGGGCCGAGCGGGCGCGCCGACCGAGCGCCGGACGGGCCATGCGGCGCCGCTCAGGCCAGCAGGGTCCGCGCGACCAGCTCGGTGTCCAGGTACTCGCGGACGGCGGTGATCAGGCCGTTCTCCACGGTGAACACGCCCAGGCAGTGGTTCTCGTACGCG
Organism: Streptomyces sp. CBMA123; assembly: GCF_014596465.1. GTDB lineage: Bacteria > Actinomycetota > Actinomycetes > Streptomycetales > Streptomycetaceae > Kitasatospora. The sequence goes on from NZ_MECK01000017.1 coordinate 2,198, forward strand.
GCGCCGTTGGCCGCCTTCCCGACGGCGGTCCACTCGGCCACCGCCAGCGGGCCGTCGGCGAGGACGCGGGTGAGGGTGAGGGTCGGCAGGCCGTCGGAGGCGAACAGGGTGCCGACCCGGCCGAGGAAGTCGCCGAAGATCTCCTGCTTGCCGCGCCAGGTGCGGGAGAGTTCCAGGCTGCCCGGGTAGGCCCAGGTGGCGTCCTCGGCGAACAGGGCGATGGCGGCGTCGCGTTCACCGGCGGCGAGCCGGGTGACGTACTCGGTGACGACGGTGTGGGCGTCGGTCTGCTGCATGGGGGGGCTCCTGTGCTCCGTCCGGTCGGGGCTCTCCCGCCGTGGCACCAGCAAAGCCCGGGGGCCGTCCGGGCGGCCAACAACCCCGGGTGCCGACCGACAGCCGTCCGTTGTTCATCCAGGTGGGAAGTCCGGTGGCAGCTCCAGCTCGAACCAGACCACCTTGCCGTCCGCGGTCCGACGGCTGCCCCAGCGGTGCGCCAGCTCGTTGACCAGGTGGATGCCGCGCCCGCCCTCGTCCTCGGTGCGGGCCTCGCGCATCCGGGGCGTCCCGCTCTCCCGGTCGGCGACCTCCACGGTGAGCACCTGGTCGCAGAACAGCCGTAGCTGGGTGGGCGATCCGGCGTGCACCAGGGCGTTGGTGATCAGCTCGCTGGTGAGCAACTCGGCCCAGTCGGCGAGTTCGGTCAGGCCCCAGGCGGAGAGCGTCTCACGGGTGAAGCGGCGCGAGTGGGCGACCATCGCGCGGTCGCCGGTGAGCGGCAGGGCGGCGATCCGGTCGGCGCCCGCCGGGCGGACCTGCGCCATGATGACGGCGATGTCGTCTTCGACGGTGCGCCCGGTGAGTTGGGTCAGGACGGCGTCGCAGGTCTGCTCCAGCGAGCGGCGCCGGTCGGCGACCGTACGGCGGAGCAGGTCCAGGCCCTCGTCCAGGTCGTGGCCGCGGCGCTCGACCAGTCCGTCGGTGTAGAGGGTCAGGATGGCCTGCTCGGGGAGGGTGAACTCGACGCTCTCGAACGGGACTCCGCCCACGCCGAGCGGTGCGCCGGGCGGCAGCTCGACCAGCCGGGCGTTGCCCTCGGTGTCGGCGACCACGGGCGGCAGGTGGCCGGCGCAGGCGGCGGTGCAGCCGCGGTCCGCCGGGTCGTAGACCACGCAGACACAGGTGGCGAACTGGCCCTCGCCGAGCGCCGCGGTGGCCTCGTCCAGCCGGTGCAGGACCCGGACCGGGTCCAACTCAAGGGTGATCAACGTCCTGGCCACCGTCCGTAGTTGGCCCATGGTGGCGGCGGCACGGATGCCGTGGCCCATCACGTCCCCGACGATCAGCGCGACCCGCCCGGAGGACAGCGGCACCACGTCGAACCAGTCGCCGCCGACCTCGCTGACCACGCTGCTGGGCAGGTAGCGGTAGGCGAGTTCCAGGCCGAGGGTGCGGTGGATCTCCTGCGGCAGCAGGCTGCGTTGGAGGGTCAGCGCGGTGTCCCGCTCCCGGCGGTAGAGCCGGCCGTTGTCGATCGCCAGCGCGGTGCGCGCGGCCAACTCCTCGGCCAGCGAACGGTCCGCCGGGCCGAACGGCACCGGATTGTGGGTACGGATGAACTCCGCGCCGCCCAGCACCAGTCCGCGCGCCACCAGCGGCACCATCAGGTACGAGTGCAGCCCGGCGGCCAGGCCCGGCTGCACCCGGTCGGGGGAGGCCACGATCCGTCGCAACTCCTTCTCGGTCACCTCGGAGACCAGGATCGACCGCCGGGTGCGCAGGCTCTGCGCGTACACCTCGGCCGACTGCGAGGTCTCGCCGACCTGGTCCGCCGCCGCCGTCATGGTGCCGTCGGCCGCCGCCTCGCCGACCGCCACCGCCCGCATCAGCACCGGTCCGGCCTTCGGCACCGGCCCCGGCTCCTCGCCGCCGAGCACCGCGTCGCGCAGATCCACCGTGACGAAGTCGGCGAAGCGTGGCAGCACCACCTCCACCAACTCCCGTGCCGTACGGTGCAGATCCAGCGTGGTGCCGATCCGGTTGCTGGCCTCGTTCAGCAGACCCAGCCGCTGCTGGGCGGCCCAGGCCTCGTCCAGCGCCCGCTGCCGGGCGGCGGCCGCGTCGCGCTCCCGGGTGAACAGCAGCGCGTTGTCGATCGACACCGCCGCCCGCACCGCCAACTCCCCGGCCAGCGCCAGGTCCTCGTCCTCGTACGGGCGCTCGACCAGGGTCCGGTAGAAGCCCGCCACACCGACCGCGCTGCCGCGCGCGATCAGCGGCACGACCATGAACGAGCGCACGTTCTGCTCCCGCACCGCGGCGGTGCGCACCGGATCGTCGGCGAACCAGGCCATCCCCTCCTCGTCCATCCGCGGCACCAGCACCGGCCGCCGGTGTGCCAGGCTCCACGCGTACGGCGAACCGGGCAGGAAGCGGTGCACCCCGCCCGTCCGGGCGATCGGCGCCAGGGTGGAGCCGCGCACCGAGTGGAACGCCATCCGCCGCAACAACGCCGAACCGTCCTCCGGGGCGCGGACCTCCCGCTCACCGCGCACCAGCTCCTCCAGCACCTCCACCACCACCGTGTCGGCCAGCCTGGGCGTCGCCACCTCGGCCAACTCGTGGGCGGTGCGGTCGAGATCGAGCGTGGTGCCGATCCGGGCGGACGCCGCGTTGACCAGTGCCAGCCGCTCCTGCGCGGCCTTCGCCTCGCGCAACGCCTGCTGCCGGGCCAGCACGGTCTGGTGCTGGCGCAGGTACAGCCGGGCGTTGTCGATCGCGACGGCCGCGCGCGAGGCCAGCTCGTCGCCCAGGGTGATGTCGGCCTCCGCGAAGGACTCGCGCTCGCCGCGCCGCGAATACACCACCATGCCCAGCGTGGTGCCGCGCGCCACCAGCGGCGTGATCCGCACCGAACGCGGCCGGTCGCCCAGGAACGCCCGGCGGCGGCTCTCGCTCAGGGTGTCGGCCAGCGGCGACAGGTCCCAGGACGGCACCACCACCGTCCGCCCGGTGATCAGCGCCCGGGCGTACGGGGAGTCCGGCGGCAGCTCGTACACCGAATCCACCGGCAGCGCCTCCGCCGGATACAGCGGATCGGCGGAGGTCAGCGCCAGCCGGCGGACCGACTGCGGGGCGTCCGGCACGGGCGGCTCGACGTTGCGCCCGGCGATCAGCGCCTCCAGGGCGAACACCCCGCTGAGGTCCGCGACCCGGGGCACCATCGCATCGGCCAACTCCCGGGCGGTCTGCCGCAGGTCCAGCGTGGTGCCGATCGAGGCGGTCGCGTCGACCAGCAGCGACAGTCGCTCCTGCGCCCGGGCCGCCCTCGCGTCGGCGCGGTAGCGCTCCGTGACGTCGATGACGGTCGCGCTCACCCCGAGCACCCGCCCGCCCCGGTCCGCCAGCCGGAAGTACGAGGCGGACCAGGCGTGCTCCCGCTGCGGATCCCCCGGCGTACGGCCGTGCGAGCGGAAGTCCACCACCGGCCGGCCGCTCGCCAGCACCTGCCGCATCACCGCCTCGGCATCGGCGGCGTTGATCCCCGGCAGCACCTCGGTCAGCCGGCGGCCCAGATGCTCCCCGACGGCCAGGCCGTCGGACAGGGCCAGCGCCTCGTTCAGCCGGACGTACCGCAACTCCGCGTCGAACACGGCCATGCCGACCGGGGACTGGGTGAAGAAACCGTCCAGCACGGCCAAGTCCGACTGGATCCGGCGCAGCGTGGTCACCTCGGACGCCACCGCCAGCACCAGCGGCACCCCACCGGGCCCGCGAACCGGATGGGTGCGGAACTCCAGATTCACCAGGTGCCCGTCCCGGTGCCGCACCGGGAACACCCCGGACCACTCCCGGCCCGCCAGGATCTCCCGGAACAGCTCCAGCACCTCGGGCCGCTGCTCGTCGGAGGTCAGCAGCCGGGCCGCCTTGGCCCCCACCGCCTCGTCCGCACGGTAACCGAGCAGTGCCTCCGCGTCTCCGCTCCAGTGCAGGATCCGCCCGTCGGCCTCGATCAGCGCCGTGGCGATCGGCACCAGCAGCAGGGCGTCCTGCTGAGGCTCCCCCCGGCGCTGCGCGTCGTCGTCCACCATGGCCAGAGAACCGCCCGGAGCTCGTTGCCACCAGCCCTGCCATCCTCGCACGCGGCCCCCACGCCCCGCCCCTCGTGGCCCCGGCACCACCCACCGCCGCAGCCAGGCGGCAACTCTCCTTCGTGTACGGGAAGTCGGCCCGGACGGCTGTCGCACGGGCACCGGCCGCTGCGATCCTCGAAGCCGGCACGGCCGCACCCCGCTCAAGGAGGCCCCACGCCCGACTTCGGTGGAGGATTCACCGACCCTGTCTCGACCGACCCCGACGAGCCCGACCCCGACCCCGACCCCGACCAACGCGAGGAACTCCCCGACGACCCCACCGAGGACACCCCGACGAATAACCACCGCACTCCCCACCGGACCACCGCCCGCCGGCGCGTGCCCCCACCGGGCGGCGGCCCGGCCGCGCACGGAAAGTCGGCAGGGCCGACCTCCCGTGCCTGCCTGGCGGCAGCTCCGCCATGCCCCGGAGGCTTTCCCGCTCGACATCCTGTGCCCGTTCGGGCTTTGTGTGTGCGGGGGCTGCACCGCGCGTGGGTAGTCGGGCCCGTCGACTTCCCATGCGCGGTGCGCGGTGCAGCGGGAGAGCGCGGTGTCGCCGGCCGGCCCACACCGCCTGGCCGGTCAGCTGTGGCTGTGCGGGTTCGGGGGTTCGCTGTGCGCAGGAAGTCGGCCGGTCGGACGTCCTATCCCGGGCCGGTTGGGCGGCGGGCGAGGTGCCAGCGCGCAGGCAGCCGCCGGGCGCGGCCTCGTGTGCTCGTTGGTTCTGGGGAAGCTCTGCTGCGTGGGGGAAGCCGGCGGGTCCGATCTCCCTCGATCCGTGGGGCAGGTGCGAGCGGCTGTCCCCGGGCACGGAAGACCGCCGTGCTCGGCCTTCTGTGCCCGCGCGGGCTGGGGGTGGTGCGTGGGAAGTCGGCGGGCCCGACTTCTGGTGTCGGGTCGGGCAGAAGGTGCGCGGTGTCGCCGGGTGGGGAGAGCCGGTGCATTCGGCATTGCGTTGTGGGGGGCTTTGTCGTGCACGGGAAGTCGGCGGGTCCGATGTCCCGGGCTGGGCCGGGCGGGCGAGCGGCGGTGTCGCTGTGCGCAGGAAGTCGGCCGGTTCGACTTCCGGTGCGCGGGGCCCGTTCCGGGTCAGCGGGTGGTGGCGGGTTCGCGGGTGGGTGGTGTGGGCTGTGGGGTCGGGTCGGCGCGGCGGGCGGCGAGGGTCAGGGCGGCGCCGATGAGGCAGAGGACGGCGGCGACCAGGACGGCGCGGTCGGTGCCGGTCGCCAGGGCGTGGGCGGCGGCCTCGGGGCCGGCGGTGGCGGGGTGGGCGGAGCCGGCGACGGCGACCGTCACGGCTACGCCCAGGGCCGAGCCGAGGTAGCGGGAGGTGTTGTTGGCGCCCGAGCCCATGGCGGCCCGGTGGGCGGGGACGCTGCTGACCGCGAGCCGGGCGAGGGCCGCGTTGAGGACGCCGCTGCCGAGACCGGCCACGGCCAGGCCGGGGGCCAGTCGGAGCCAGGAGGAGCCGGGGGTGAGCCCGTACAGTCCGGCCTCGCCGAGGCCGCAGATCAGCAGGCCGAGGGCGACCTGGGCGGCGGCCGAGAGGTGGGTGGCCAGTCGTCGGGCCTGGAGGGCGGCGACCACGGACAGGCCGGACCACAGGGCGAGCACGCCGCCCGCGGCCAGGCCGGAGAGGCCGAGCACGCCCTGGAGCAGAGTGGGCAGGTAGCTCATGAAGCCGACCAGTGAGAGCCCGGTGAACAGGGCGCCGCCGGTCGCGGCGATGAAGCCGGGGCTGCGGAAGAGCGCCAGGTCGAGCATCGGCTCGCGGACCGTCGCCTCGACCGCCACGAAGGCGGCGAGCAGCACCACCCCGCCCACCAGCAGCGTCACCACCACGGGTCGCCCCCACCCGCTGCGGCCCTCGGCGAGTCCGGCGATGAGCAGGGTGGTTCCGGCGGCGAGGGTGAGCACGCCGTACGGGTCGAGCGCGCGGGGCCGCTCGGCCCGGGATTCGGTGAGGCAGACGGCGGCGCAGGCGGCGACGGCGGCCGAGAGGACGGCGAGTCCGCCGCCGACCGCGCGCCAGTCGGCCCACTGCTGGACGAGGGCGCCGTAGACCGGCCCGACCGCGATGCCGAGGCCGACGGCCGCGCCCCAGATCCCGAGCGCCCGGATCCGTTCGGGCCCGGCCGGGTGGGCGTGGCTGATCAGGCCGAGCGCGGGCGCCAGGATCGCGGCGGAGGCGACGCCGAGCAGGACCCGGGCGGCCAGGTAGACGGTGGCGCCGGGGGCGAGGGCGGCCAGGGCCTCGGCGGTGGCGAACAGCAGCACGCCGACGGTGAAGACCCGCTTGCGGCCGTGGTCGTCGGCGGCGCTGCCGGCGGTGAGCAGGAGGGCCGAGATGCCGACCAGGGTGCCGGTGAGGATCCAGGTGCGGCCCGAGGCGCCGAGGTGGGCGGCCTGGGCGGTGGCGGCGAGCGAGGCGGTGGGGGCGGTGTAGGCGACGGTGACCAGGGCGGTCGCGGCCGCGGTGACGGCCAGTGTGGCGCGGGGACGCACCGGGGTGGCGGAGCCGGGTGGTGCGGGGGACATGGGGGTGCCTCCGGAGGACGGACCGATGGGTCTGGTGAATGAACCTTCGTCTCGGGCAGCACGCTACCACTGCAAGTCTGTTCATTGAACCCATGGCGGGCGTGGACTACGCTGGCCCGCATGGCGCTGGGAACCGACTATGAACTGCAGGACTGCGCACTCGCCCGCGCCCTGGAGGTGGTCGGCGAACGCTGGAGCCTGCTGATCCTCCGCGACGCGTTCTACGGAGTGCAGCGCTTCAACGACTTCCTCGCCCACCTCGGCATCCCGCGCGCCGTCCTCACCGCGCGCCTCAACGCCCTGGTCGCGGCCGGGGTGCTGCGCAAGGAGCCGTACCAGCAGGCGCCGCTGCGCCACGGCTACCTGCTCACCGACATCGGCCTCGAACTCTGGGGGCCGCTCTACCAGTTGAGCCGCTGGGGCGGGCGGCACGCCACCCCGGGCGGCCCGCACCACCTGTTCGCGCACGTCGTCTGCGGCACCGACCTGGACGTCATCGGCGCCTGCCCCACCTGCGGCGGCGGGCCCGTTCCCCCGGCCGAGGTCGCGATGCGCCCCAACCCCGCCCACGCCGAGGGTCAGCGCGAGGATCCGGTCTCCCGCGCCCTGGTCCGCCCGCACCTGCTGCTCGAACCGATCGCCTCGGCCGCGGCGGCGTAGCGGGAGGGCCACCGGGCGTCGCCGGGGGCGGGCACGCCGACGGGGCCGCCGGCAGGTCGCCGACGGCCCCACTGACGAACCCGCTGACTGACGTGTCAGGAGTTGAACCGGACCTCCGGGTTGGCGGCCGTCGGCCCGTCGAGCAGCGGCTGGTCGATGCCCTTCAGCTGGAGGTCGAAGAACGCCGCGACGTACTGGCGGGTGAGCTCGATGGCGCGCTGGCCGGTCATGGTGGTCGCCGGGGGCTGGGGGACGCCGAGCCCCTTGAGGAAGAGCGGGTAGTCGGTGAAGCTGCCGTGGTCGGTGCCGTCGAAGGTCAGCCACCGCTTCCAGCCGTCGAGCCGGGGCCAGCTGTCGGTCCAACTGCTGTCCTCGGCGCCGGGCAGCGGGTGGCCGATCATCAGGTAGGGCTTGCCGCCGATGCCGGACTCGGGCACCTCGTAGTCCATGGTGCCGTCCAGGTCGACCCCCGCCCGGATCCGGTCGTCGGTCAGCAGCGCCGGAACGCTGGCCGCGCCGCCGGCGGAGTGCCCGGCCATGCCGATCCGGTCGCGGTCGATCATGCGGGCGTACTGCCAGGCCGGGTGGGGGCGGCCGGTCAGCTGGTCGATGACGAAGGAGACGTCCTTCGCCCGGCTCTCGTCCAGGCCCTTCCAGGCCTCGGGGGTCCTGAGTTGTCCGCACTCCGCGCAGGGGAGGGTCTGCCCGTCGGGGAAGGTGGTGCCGGCGTTCTCGTAGGTGTGGTCGACCAGCGCGACCACGTACCCGCGGCTGGTCAGGTCCTCGGCGAGGCTGCTGAGCGAGCTGCGTTGCATGGTGAAGCCGGGGGAGAGGACCACCAGCGGGTAGTGGCCGCCCTGGGGGCGGGCGTCGGCCCTGGACCAGGTCCGGGTGTTGGTCAGCGACTCGGTCGGGATGGTGTTGCCCGGGAGCTTGCTGTCCAGCAGCATCCGGGCGGCCGCGGCGGTCATGTACGGAGCCGGGCTGCCGGTTCCGGCGTGCGCGGGGTAGTACATCGTGACCATCAGCTGACGCGGTCCGGCGGAGGGGACCCACGGGTCCGGACGGTTCTCGTCGACCAGGTGCAGCACCTCCTGCCCGACGGCGTACGGCCCGGTCGGGCGCGGGAGTTCGACGTGGAGGGCGCTCGCAGCGGTCCCGGTGGAGGCACCGGCCGTGGTGGTGGCCGAGGCGGCGGGCGTGGCGGCGGGCGCGGCCAGGGCCGGTGCGGCGGCGGCGACGGACAGGGGCAGGGCGAGCAGCAGCGCTGCCGCGGCGGCGGTGGTGCGAAGTCGGCTCGAGTGTCGGCTCATATGGGCGACGGTAGGTCGCGGACAGGGGAGTTGACGTCGGCTCAGCGGCGTACTCGTCCCTTCCGGGAGGTACCGGTCTCGGCCCCTAGGGGGTGAGCGGAATCAGTCGATCGCCTCCCTGGGCCGCGAAGTGCACGGCCTGCTGGGAGGAGCCGCACTGCCGGTCGACGGTGATGGCCGGAACAGACCCGGGAACCCGGCCGCCGGCGCCAGACGTAGCGGGAGGGGAGGTGTTCATCACCCACACTCTCCGCGACCTGGTCGACGCAGCCGCCGATCACGCCGTCGACCAGAGCCGGGCCGACTACGGGCAGATCCGGGCGCTCCGGGACCGGATCCCCTCCAGGAACTCCGCCGCCGCACGGGCGTTGAGCACCGGGAGGGTGAGCGGCAGCCCGGCCGAACACGTCCGGATCTCCAACTCACCGAGGCCGGAGGCCCGTGCCGAATGCACCTCCGCCCATCGGTAGGTCTCCGTCGTGCCCGGTGGGTGCGGTGGCCGGTGGACCAGCCCGCCGGCCGTCACCGTCAGCCGCCCTCGGGCGAACCGGACGCTCCCCTCGGTGCGCAGCGCCTCGTGCAGCGCGGCTCGTAGACCGGGGGAGAGACGCTCGTCCACCTCCCGGAACAGCCCCTCCAGCCCGTGCAACTGGGCCAGTACCAGCGGCTCGTCCGCACCGGCGGGCCATATTCGACCCCGCTCGGGCTCGCCGCGCCGCCCGCCGGGGGAGTACTCGGTGGCCTCGATCCGCTCCCACGGGAGCAGCTGCTCGCCGCCATCGGCCCCGACCAGCGCCAGCCCACCCTCATGGACCCGGACGGAGCGCAGCCCGGGGGCGGGCCGCAGCAGCCCGTACCCGCTCACGAGCACCACCGCCACGGCCGCCACCATGGGCGCGGGCCACCATTCGTCGAGCGCCAGACAGACCGCCAGCGCGAGGACCGCCGCGACGCCGTCCAGCCACGTCCGCGCCCGCCACGGGACGGGCCGGAAGCCCCGGTGCACCCGCACCACCAGTCCGAGCGGACCGGCCGGCCCGCGCTGGGACGGGCCACCCTCCACGAGCGACCGCGCCCACGACGGCGACCACACCATCGCCACTTCGGCCTCCTTGTACTCGCCGGTCTCCCCAACCGGAACTGTGGCTGTCGGATCACCAGGATCAACCGGACGCGACCCTCCGGAACAGTGCCAATCGACACCCTTTGGCCCGAAACAACCGCACTGTGTCCGGAGCCGGGGGGTGCCGTTCGGCCCATGAGCGTCAATGGCAGTCAGCAGTCAGCAGTCAGCAGTCAGCAGTCAGCAGTCAGCAGTCAGCAGCAGACGGCCGACGGCAGACGGCCGGCAGCCCACAAGAAAGAGTCGACGAGCAGGGGGAGACCCGGCGCACCCGCCCGTCAGCGTCCCGCCGCGCCGAACCCGATCTGCAGCCGCCGCAGTAGCGCCGTGCCCGCCGGATCCACCGACCGCCGGGTGTTGGCCAACACCACCACCCCCACCTGCTGCTCCGGGTCGAACGCGACGAAGGAGCTGAACCCGCCCGTCCCCCCGTTGTGCCACAGCTGCAGGTGCCTGCCCTGCTGGGCGTGCAGTCGGTGGCCGAGCCAGCCGAGGTGCGTCCACGCGAACGGGTTGACCCGGTGCCGGGTCTCCCGGGTGAGCAGGATCGCGGGCGTCAGCGGCGCGTCCGGCTCTCGGTCGGCGGCCAACTGCGCCTGCAGAAAGGTCGCGAGGTCGGCCGCCGTGGAGCGCAGCCCGCCCATGCCCGGGAGCGCCGCGAAGTCCCAGGACGGCACCGGACGCCCGCTCACTGCGTGGCCGCACGCCAGCCGTTCGGACTGCTCGGCGTCCGGCCGCAGGCAGGTGTCCGCCAGCCCGAGCGGGGTGCAGACCTCGCGCGCCACCAGCTCCTCGTATCCGGTGCCGGCCCGGTGGGCGAGCGCCAGTCCGAGCAGCCCGGCGCCGAGGTTGGAGTAGCGGAAGCTGCGCCCGGGGACGGAGTGCAGCCGCGTGCGGGTGAGCCCGGAGAGTATTCGTGCGGAGGTGCAATGCGCGTACGGATCCGGCCTGTTGGGCCGGAGCAGGGCCCGCAGCATCATGCCCCGGGGCAGCCGGGGGAGCCCTGACGTGTGGGTGGCGAGGTGTCGCAGCGTGATCACCTCCCCGCCCCGGGCGGGGATGGTCGCCGGCTCGGGGAGCACCTCCGCGAGCGGCTCGTCGAGGCTCACCGCCTCGTCGAGCGTCAGCCGCGCGAGCACCAGCGAGGTGAACACCTTGCTGACGGAGCCGATGTCGAACAGCGTGTGCGCTCCGGGCACCCCGCCGCCCGGCCCCGTCCGCCCGGCGCCATGGATCTCCACGGCGCCACCGGCCAGCCCGGCGACCACCGCACCGACGTGCCGGCCCGCGAGCCGGCCGGCGGTCTGTTCCACGAGGCGGGCGAGTTCGTTCATGAGCGTGAGCCTAGGCGCCCGCGACCTGCGAAGTCGTCCGCCTGGAAAATGATGTCGACCGCCCCGGATGCTCCCCGGGGTGTACGCCCCGATTCGTCCGGCTGCGTTGCCCCACGACCCCCACCACCCCACCACCCCCGCGCCGCTACAGCCCCACCGCCCCACCACCCCCGCGCCGCTACAGCCCCGCAGCCCCGCTACAGCCCCGCGAGCGCCGCCCGCAGCCGCGCCGCGACCTCCACCGCCCCCGCCTCGTCCGGGTACTTCCCCCGCGGCCAGAAGAACCCGCGCAGCCCGTCCTTCGGATTCCGCGGCACCACGTGGACGTGCAGGTGCGGCACCGACTGGCTGATCCGGTTGTTCGCCGCCACGAAGCTGCCCGCCGCGCCCAGTCCCCGCTCGACCGCCGCCGCCACCCGCTGCACCCGCAGGAAGAACGGCCCGACCTCCTCGGCCGGCAGGTCCGCCAGGGTCCGGTGGTGGGCGCGCGGTACGACCAGCACGTGGCCGGGGAACAGTGGTCGGCGGTCCAGGAAGGCCACCGCCGTCCCGTCGTCGAGCACCCGGTGTGCGGGCTCCTCGCCCGCCACCACTGCACAGAACACGCAGTCCATCCGTCCATTCAAACCACCGGCGGCGTCCTCGGCACCCCCGCCGACCCGGCCCCGCCGGGCTTCACCCGTCCGGCGGCCGACCGGAGGCGCCCGCCCCCGCACCGGGCGCACGGTGCTGCGAGGGGGCAGGGGACGGTCCGACGCGGCGCACCCGCGCCGCACGAGGAGGTGGCCCGGATGCCGGGCAGGTCCGAGGTCTACCAGGACGCCGGCGGCAAGTACCGGTTCCGGCTCAAGGCGGGCAACGGCGAGATCGTCGCCACCGGCCAGGGCTACGTCAGCAAGGACGCCGCCCACAAGGGCGTCGAGGCCGTCCGCCGGGCGGCCGACGGCGCACCCGTGGTGGACGTCCCGAAAGCCGCCTGACCCGGCCGGGACGCGCCGACGCCCCGCCGCCGGCCCACCCGGACCGACGGCGGGGCGCACCGGCCGCAGCACCAGCCGCCAACGCGGGCCCGCCCCGCGCCTACTCGTACCGGTACAGCAGCGCCTCCCGCTCCGTCTGCTCGATCATCTCGACGGTCAGCGAGTCGTCCCGCAGGTGCGACAGCGTGACCTCCGCCGACGTCGGCTGGGCGTCCTTGGCCAGCCAGTTCTCCGGCTTCCAGGCCGAGCCGCGCAGGAGCGCCTTCGGGCAGTGTGCGTACACCTCCTCCACGGCCACCACGATCGCGCTGCGCGGCGGCTTGCCGACGGCCGTCAGCTGCCGCAGCAGTTCCGGGTCGGTGGAGACGCAGGCCCGCCCGTTGACCCGCAGCGTGGTGTCCCGGCCCGGGACGACGAAGAGCAGCCCGACCCGGCCGTTCTCCAGGACGTTGTGCAGGGTGTCCAGTCGCTTGTTGCCGGTGGCGTCCGGAATGGCCAAGGTGTACTCGTCCAGCACCGAGACCAGCCCGGGCGGCCCGCCGCGCGGGGAGACGTCGCAGCGGCCGGCGGCGTCGGAGCTGGCGACGAACACCAGCGAGGCGCAGGCGATCAGCCGCTGGGCGACCTCGTGCAGGTGGTCGACCTGCTTGCGGCGCGCGTGGTCACCGGGCTGCTCGTAGACCTCGCGCAGGTGGGCCGCGTCGGTGAGGGCCGTCGCGCTGAGGGCGGCGAACAGGCTGTTCGGGGCGTCCGGAGCGGGGGTTGACGGTGCGGTGGCTTCCGGTATGAGGGTCATGCCGGGAATCTAGCGGAGGCCCCTCGTCGCCCCAGCCGTACCGGTTTCCCCAACTCTCTGTGAAAAGTCGCCGCACCCGTCCCCACCAGGGGTTTTCCGCTCATAATGGGGCCAAGGGGTCCAAGTCAGCCGGAGGCGGTGGTGGCCGTGATCGTCAGAATCTGGGCCGGGCAGGTTACGGCCGATCGCATCGAGGAGTTCTGCGAGCACCTGCTCAGCCAGGTGCTCCCGCAGCTGGGGCGGACGGACGGCTGCCTCGGCGGTGAACTGTTGCGCCCGGTGACCGAGGGCGGGCACCGGGTACTCGTGCTGAGCCGCTGGCGCGACGAGGAGGCCCTGCGCGGGTACGCCGGGCCGATGTGGCGGATCCGGCCGGTCTGGTCGGAGGGCGAGCTGCGCTACCTGATGCACCCCCCGGAGGTCACCCACTTCACATCGATCGCCGCACCCGCCGTCCTCTGAGCCCGGCCGCCACCTACCGGGCCGGCCGGGCCCAGAGCCCTTCGCCGGCGGCCGTCAGATCGCCAACGGCACCGAGTGGATCTCGTCCGCCGGGTGCCCGGTCCGGTCGTGGACGCGCTGCACCGCTTCCCTGGACGGCGCTTCGGACAGGCAGTACACCGTGCCCGACTCCGGGTCCGCCCAGGCCTGCTCGAAGTGCACGCCCTCCTCGCCCTCGACCGCCAGGTCGGCCGAGTGGGCCGCCTTGAGCTGCTCCGCCGTGATCCCGATCATCCCGTGATGGACGTCCATGAACTTCATCGTCGTCGCCTCCGAACCGTACGGATCGAACCGTAAGGAGTTCGAACCGTACGGACTCCCGATCCCGCGGGCCCTTTCGGCCCTACCCCCAGCCTCACCCTCCGCGCACGGCACCGCCACCGCCGTCGGCACCACCCCGTCGCGCATTCCCCACGAGGCCGTGAAACAGGCCACAGCGGAACACCCTCCCTGGGCTTGCGTCCCGCGTGGCACAATGACGTCAACAGCAGTGACGTTCAGCGCACTCCGGGGTCGGTGAAAATCCGAACCGGCGGTTACAGTCCGCGACCCGTCCGCAGCCAGCGGCCGGTTGACCAGGTGAAATTCCTGGACCGACGGTTAAAGTCCGGATGGGAGGCGTGCGCGGGCGGACGAAGAGCAGTACCCGTGGTCCATCACAAACCGGACCGGACCACGGTCAGGTGAACGGCGGGAGCAGTGGCTCCCGGGTCGGGCGAGCGATCTCCCGGCGGCTCCGGCACCCCGGCGACGGGTCGTGTCGACGGCTCCGCGCACCGTTGCCCGTCCGTGTCATCTCCCTCATGCCGCCCCGGAGTCCGCGCCCCAAGCGCGAGGAGACCCGGGTGTTCACCGGCATCATCGAAGAGCTCGGCGAGGTCGTGTCGATCGAGGAGATCGGCGACTCCTCGCGAATCCGCCTGCGCGGTCCGGTGGTTCGGGACGGTGCGCGCCACGGGGACTCCATCGCGGTCAACGGTGTCTGTCTGACGGTCGTCGACAGTGCCGAGCGCCTGGCCGCCGAGCCCGGTGAGTTCAGTGCCGACGTGATGGCGGAGACGCTGCACCGGTCCAGCCTGGGCGAGTTGGAGCCCGGCTCCCCGGTCAACCTGGAGCGCGCGATGGCGCTCGGCGCTCGGCTCGGCGGTCACCTGGTCCAGGGCCATGTCGATGCCACCGGGCGGCTGTTGAGCCGTGAGCCCGGCGAGCGCGACGCGGACGGCAACCTGCGCTGGGAGGTGCTGCGCTTCTCGCTGCCGGAGTCCATCTCCCGCTACCTGGTGGAGAAGGGCTCGATCACGGTCGACGGCGTCAGCCTCACCGTGGTGGAGGCCGCCCGCGACAGCTTCACCGTCAGCCTCATCCCGGCCACCCTCGCGCTGACCACGCTCGGCGCCAAGGCCATCGGCGGCAGCGTCAACCTAGAGGTGGACGTCCTCGCCAAGTACGTGGAGCGGCTGCTCGAATCGCGCACCCTGCCCACCCTGCCCAACCCGGCGACCGACCTGCTCAACCCGGCGACCGAGCCGTCAGCCCCGGCCGCCGATCACACCACGGGGGAGAACAAGTGAGCTGGCTCAGTGGAGAGGCGTTCACCGTCCTCGGTGAACACGTGAAGTGGGCCGACATGATCGGCAACCTGTTCGGCTTCGGCGGCCTGGCGCTCGGCTGGCGCCGCTCGGTGTGGAGCTGGCCGGTCCAACTCCTGTCCGGCGTCGTGCTGATCGCCGCCTACCTCGGGGGTCACGTCCCCGGCCTGATCGGCAAGCAGCTGATCGTCATCGTCACCGCCGCCTGGGGCTGGGCTCAGTGGCGGCGCGGGCGCCGGGACACCGGCACGATCGCGGTGCGGTTCGCGAGTTGGCCCGAGCGGGCCGCGCTGGTGGCCGGTACGGCCGTCGGCACCGTCGCGCTGGCGCTGCTGTTCACCGCCTACCCCAGCCTGTCCTGGAGCCCGTGGTCGGACGCCTACATCTTCGTCGGCACGCTCGCCGCGATGGTCGCCCAGGCGCGCGGCTGGCTGGAGTTCTGGTTCGCCTGGATCGCGGTCGACGCGGTCGGCGTCCCGCTCGCGTTCAACAGCGGCTACACCTTCTCCGGTCTCACCTACTCCGTCTACTTCGTCCTGGTGCTGCTCGGCCTGCGTTCCTGGTGGCTGAGCACCCGTGAGCCGCGAGTCACGTCCTCCAACGTCCCGCAGGGAGCCACGGCATGACCGAGAACCAGACCCCGGACAGCGGCACCGCCCACGACGCCGGCGCCGACGGCGAGTTCGTCCTCGACCCGGTCGAGCGGGCGATCGCCGACATCGCGGTCGGCCGCGCGGTGATCGTGGTCGACGACGAGGACCGCGAGAACGAGGGCGACCTCGTCTTCGCCGCCTCCGCCGCGACGCCCGAGCTGATGGCCTTCACCATCCGCTACAGCTCCGGCGTGATCTGCGCTCCGATGACCGGCGAGGAGCTGGACCGCCTCAAGCTCCCGCCGATGACCCAGGTCAACGAGGACCGCAAGGGCACCGCGTACACCGTCTCGGTGGACGCCCGCGAGGGGGTGGACACCGGCATCTCCGCCGCCGACCGCGCCCGGACGGTCCGGCTGCTCTCCTCCACCGCCACCGAGCCCGGCGACCTCACCCGCCCCGGGCACGTCTTCCCGCTGCGCGCCGTCGAGGGCGGCGTGCTGGTCCGCCCCGGGCACACCGAGGCCGCCGTCGACCTGGCCCGGCTCGCCGGGCTGACGCCGGCCGGCGCGATCGCCGAGGTGGTCAACGACGACGGCACCATGGCCCGGCTGCCCGAGCTGATGGCCTTCGCCCGTGAGCACGGCCTGGCGATCATCTCCATCGAGGACCTGATCGCCTACCGCCGCCGGACCGAGCTGCACGTGGACCGGGCCGCCACCACCGCCCTGCCCACCGTGCACGGCGAGTTCACCGCGGTCGGCTACCAGGGCACCATCGACGGCATCGAGCACATCGCGCTGGTGGCCGGCGGCCTCGGCACGGACGGACGGCTGCCGGACGGCGAGGACGTGCTGGTGCGGGTCCACTCCGAGTGCCTGACCGGCGACGTCCTCGGTTCGCTGCGCTGCGACTGCGGCCCGCAGTTGGAGGCCTCGCTGAAGCGGGTCGCCGAGGCCGGCCGCGGCGTGGTGCTCTACCTGCGCGGCCACGAGGGCCGGGGGATCGGTCTGGCCCACAAGCTGCGCGCGTACGAGCTGCAGGAGCAGGGCCGCGACACCGTCGACGCCAACCTGGACCTCGGCCTGCCCGCCGACGCCCGCGACTACAGCATCGCGGCGCAGATGCTGGTGGACCTCGGGGTCCGCTCGCTCACCCTGCTGACCAACAACCCGCAGAAGCTGACCGCGCTCACCGACCACGGCCTCAAGGTCAAGGGGCGCGAGGCGGTCGAGATCGTGCCCGGCGAGCACAACCTGCGCTACCTGCGCACCAAGCGCGACCGGATGGGCCACGACCTGCCCGGCCTCGGCTCCTGACGCGACACAAGCACCCGGACCCGCACCGGGCCGAGCACCCGGACCCGCATCGGGCCGAGCACCTGGACCCGCACCGGGCCGAGCACCCGAACCCGCACCGAGCAAGGACAGGAAGTAGAGACATGAGCGGCCACGGAGCCCCCGAGCTGACCATCGACGGTGCCGCCGACCTCAAGGTCGCGGTCATCGCCGCCCAGTGGCACGACCAGGTCATGAACGGCCTGCTGGACGGCGCCCACCGCGCGCTCAAGGAGCTGGGCGTCGCCGAGCCGACCGTCCTGCGCGTCCCCGGCACCTTCGAGCTGCCGGTCGCCGCCAAGCGTCTCGCCGAGCGCGGCTACGACGCCGTCGTCGCCCTCGGCGTGGTGATCCGTGGCGGCACCCCGCACTTCGACTACGTCTGCCAGGCGGCCACCGCCGGCCTCACCCAGGTCAGCGTGGACACCGGCGTCCCGGTCGGCTTCGGCGTGCTGACCTGCGACAACGAGCAGCAGGCGCTGGACCGGGCCGGACTGCCGGGCTCGGCCGAGGACAAGGGCCACGAGGCCGTCACCGCCGCCGTGGCCACCGCGGTGACGCTGCGCGCCGCGCTCTGACGAGAAGCCGTACGGTCCCGGACCGTGGACGTCCACCCGACCGTCCACGGTCCGGGACCGTTTACCGTCCGTCCGCCCGCACGCCGTATGGTGAGTCCCATCATGGCTTCGAAGACATTCGAGGAGCTCTTCGCCGAGCTCCAGCAGAAGGCCGCCACCGGCGACCCCTCGTCCTCCCGTACCGCGCAGCTCGTCCAGCAGGGCGTCCATGCGATCGGCAAGAAGGTCGTCGAGGAGGCCGCCGAGGTCTGGATGGCCGCCGAGTTCCAGTCCGACGATCAGACCGCGGAGGAGATCTCGCAGCTCCTCTACCACGTTCAGGTGATGATGATCGCCCGTGGGCTGACGCTCGACGACGTCTACAAGTACCTCTAGAAACCCGTGCTCCACCAGGGGCACGTCACCCCGCTCCCGCAGGTCCGACAGGTAAGGAAGCAACCTCCCATGCTGCGCATCGCCGTCCCCAACAAGGGTTCGCTCTCGGGTCCCGCGGCGGAGATGCTCCATGAGGCCGGCTACCGCCAGCGCAAGGACCCCAAGGAGCTCGTGCTCGTCGACCCCAACAACGAGGTCGAGTTCTTCTTCCTCCGCCCGCGCGACATCGCCGTCTACGTCGGCTCCGGCCGCCTCGACGTCGGCATCACCGGCCGCGACCTGCTGCTGGACTCGCACTCCAACGCGGAGGAGGTGCTGGCCCTCGGCTTCGCCGGGTCGACCTTCCGCTTCGCCCGCCCGGAGGGCCTTGACGTCAAGGACGTCCAGGGCCTGGAGGGTCTGCGGATCGCGACCTCCTACACCGGCCTGGTCGAGCAGCACCTGGCCGACCACGGCGTGACGGCGACGGTCACCAAGCTGGACGGCGCGGTCGAGACCGCGGTGCAGCTCGGCGTCGCCGACGTGATCGCCGACGTGGTGGAGACCGGCACCAGCCTGCGCAACGCGGGCCTGGAGGTCTTCGGCGAGCCGATCCTGGTCTCGGACTCCGTGGTGATCCGCCCCAAGGGCGCGGGCGAGGACACCCGGGTCGAGCAGTTCCTGCGCCGCCTGCAGGGCGTACTGGTGGCCCGTCGCTACGTGCTGATGGACTACGACATCCGCGCCGAGAAGGTCGGCGCCGCCGTGGCGCTCACCCCCGGCCTGGAGTCGCCGACCGTCTCCCCGCTGCACACCGAGGGCTGGGTGGCCGTCCGGTCGATGGTGCTCCGCAAGGAGGCCCAGCAGATCATGGACGACCTGTGGGGCATCGGCGCCCGGGCGATCCTGGTCACCAACATCCACGCCTGCCGCCTCTGACCTGCTCGGACGTCCGCGCCCTGTCCGTACCTGCGCGACCTGCTCGCACGTCCGAGAGTAAAGAACGGTTCAATAGGGCGGGGACGCCGGTCGGCGTCCCCGCCCTCGTGCTGTTGCAACCCAGAACCACCGGAGACCCCACGTGACCACGCCGCCCGTCGAGTTCCCCGTCACCTGGGCGCCCCGCCGCACCCGCGCGGTGCTGCTGCCGGTCTGCGCCATGCTCGTGGTGCTGTTCGTGGTGCTGGCCATGCTGCTGCCGGCGAACTGGCAGCTCAACGACCGGATCGCGATGATCGCCAGCGGCGTGCTGTTCGCCGGCGTGGGCCTGATGCTGGCCCGTCCCCGGGTGAGCGCCGACGCGCAGGGCGTGACGGTGGTCAACTTCGTCCGCAGCCGCCGGCTGTCCTGGGCCGAGATCGTCCGGGTCAACTTCCGCCAGGGTGACCCGTGGGCCACCCTCGACCTCGCCGACGGCACCTCGCTCGCCGCGGTCGGCATCCAGTCCGGGGTGGGCAAGGCCCAGGCGATCGCCGACGCCCGCGCGCTGCGCGACCTGGTCGAGCACCACGCCCAGGTCTGAGGGCGGCACCGGACGGCACGGACGCCCGGCCTGACAGCACGGGCGCCCCGGCCTGCGGTTCCGCCGTGGTTCCGCCGCAGTTTCCCCTGCGGTTCCGCCGTGGTTCCCGGGCTCGCTGGGGGATGCGCCGGGGCCCGCCGGGGGCCCGAACACGCTTCCTGGCGGCGCGCCGGTATGGTCTACGCTGGTAAAAGCGGGGCAAAACTTCGGCCCCGCCCAGAACGACCTGCACCGAAACGACCTGAGGAGTGACACTCCCCCTCGATGGACGATCCGTCCGGTAGTACCTGCGCCGCCTCGCTTCCGATCCCCGGAAGGCAGGCGGCACTGTGATCACCGCCTGGCTGCTGTTGTTCGCAGCCCTGCTCCTGATCCTCGCCAACGGCCTCTTCGTGGCCGCCGAGTTCGCCTTCGTGACCGCCGACCGGGGCGCGGTGCAGCGTTCCGCCGAGGCCGGCGACGCCAAGTCCCGCCGGGTCTCCCGGGCCCTGCGGCACCTCTCCTTCGAGCTCTCCGGAGCCCAGCTGGGCATCACCGTCACCTCGCTGGTGGTCGGCATGCTCGCCGAGCCGGCCCTGTCGACCCTGCTCCAGCCCGTGATGTCGGGCATCGGGGTGCCCGACTCGGCCACCCGCGGCGTCGCCGTGGTGGTCGGCATGGTGCTGGCCACCGTCGTCCAGATGGTGATCGGCGAGCTGGTCCCGAAGAACTGGGCGATCTCCCGCCCGCTCCAGGTGGCCCGCGCCGTCGCAGCCCCGCACATGGCCTTCTCCTTCGTCTGCCGCCCGCTGATCAGCTTCCTGAACGGCGCCGCCGACCGTACGGTCCGGGCCTTCGGCATCGAGCCGCAGGAGGAGCTGGAGCACGCCCGCACCCCGGCCGAGCTGGTCTCGCTGGCCCGGCACTCGGCCAAGGCCGGCGCGATAGACGAGGAGTCGGCGACCCTGTTCGTGCGCACCCTCGGCCTGGGCGACCTCACCGCCGAGTCGGTGATGACCCCGCGGATCGACGTCGCCGCCCTCCAGCGCGACGCCACCGCCTCGGACGTCATCAACCTGACCCGGGCCACCGGCCTGTCCCGCTTTCCGGTCTATACCGACACCGTGGACGAGATCACCGGCATCGTGACGCTCAAGGACGCCCTCGCCGTCCCGGCCGCCCGGCGCGGCCTGGTCCGGGTCGCCGAGCTGGCCTCGCCGCCGCTGCTGGTGCCCGAGACCCTGCCCGCCGAGCGGCTGCTCGACCAGCTGCGCCGCCTCCAGCCGATGGCCATCGTGGTCGACGAGTACGGCGGCACCGCCGGCGTCGTCACCGTCGAGGACATCGTCGAGGAGATCGTCGGCGAGGTGCAGGACGAGCACGACCCGGCCGACCACCCCGACCTGCTCCCGCTGCCGGCCGTCGACGGCCGGCCCGTCTGGGAGGCCGACGGCCGTGCCCGGCTCGACCAGCTGGGAGCGATCGGCCTGCACGCCCCGGACGGCCCGTACGAGACCCTGGCCGGCCTGGTCTCCGACCTGCTCGGCAAGCTCCCCGAGGTCGGCGAGCAGGCCGAACTGCCCGGCTGGCGGCTCACCGTGACCGGCGTCGACCGGCACCGCACCAGCCAGGTCCGGGTGGAGCGCATCAGCGCGCCCGGGCTGTTCGGCGAGGGCGGGGAGGGCGTCCGATGACCGTGCTCCAACTCGCCGTCGCCGTGCTGCTGCTGCTCGGCAACGCCTTCTTCGTCGGCGCCGAGTTCGCCGTCGTCTCGGTGCGCCGCAGCCAGATCGAGCCGCTCGCCGAGGCCGGGCACAAGCGTGCCCGCACCGTGCTGCACGCGCTGTCCAATGTCTCCGCGATGCTGGCCGCCGCCCAACTCGGCATCACTGTCTGCTCGTTGGGTCTCGGCGCGCTCGCCGAGCCGACCATCGCCTCCCTCCTGGAGGGCCCGTTCCACGCGATCGGTGTCCCGTCCGGCCTGATGCATCCGCTCTCCTACGGGATCTCGCTCGCCGTGGTGGTCTTCCTCCACATGGTCTTCGGCGAGATGGTGCCGAAGAACATGGCCATGGCCGGCCCGGAGCGGGCCGCGCTCTGGCTCGGCCCGCCGCTGGACCGGCTGGCCCGCTGGCTCGCCCCGGTGATCCGGATGTTCAACGCGCTCGCCAACGGCGTGCTGCGGCTGTTCCGGGTCGAGGCCAAGGACGAGGTCGAGTCGGTCTTCACCACCGAGCAGCTGATGTACCTGCTGGTCGACTCCCGGGACGCCGGCCTGCTCGACGAGGACCGCCAGGAGCGCCTGGAGGACGCCCTGGAGCTGGGCCGCCGCCCGGTCACCGACGTGCTGCTGCCGGCCGAGCAACTGGTCACCGTGGACCCGAAGGCGACCGCCGCCGAGGTCGAGGAACTCGCCCTGCGCACCGGCTTCTCGCGCTTCCCGGTCTCCGACGGCGACCCGGCCGGCCACGGCTACCTGGGCTACCTCCACCTCAAGGACATCCTCGACGTGGAGGACCCGTCGGCGCCCGTCCCGGCCCGGCTGTGGCGGCCGATCACGGTGCTGCGCGGCAGCCTCCCGCTGGACGACGCCCTCGGCGCGATGCGCCGGGCCACCTGCCACCTGGCCGCCGTGCTGGACCAGGACGGCCGCACGGCCGGCGTGGTCATGCTGGAGGACGTGCTGGAGGAACTGGTCGGCGAGATGCACGACCCGGACCACCGCACCAGCGTCTGACCGCACCGCCGCCCGTTGCCGCCCCGCCGCCCTCCCGCGTTCTGCCGGCTGACACCCGCGTTCGCTCACGGCGTGTCCGCTCCCGGCGATTCCGCCCAGAGCGTTCAACGGTTCCCAGGCCGGCCACCCTGCCCGCAGGGTGGTCGGCATGAGACTCCTGCTGCTGGGTGGAACGAAGTTCGTCGGACGGGTCGTGGCCGAGGAGGCGTTGGCCAGGGGATGGGAGGTGACGGCGCTCAACCGCGGTACGCAGCCCGCGCCCGAGGGCGTACGGGTGCTGCACGGGGACCGCACGGCCGAGGACGGCCTCGCGGCGCTCGGCACCGGGGAGTGGGACGCGGTGGTGGACACCTGGTCCTGGGCCCCGGCCTCGGTGCGCGACAGCGCCCGGCGGCTGAACGGCCGGGTCGGCCACTACGCGTACGTCTCCAGCCGCTCGGTGTACGACTACCCGCTGCGCGCCGGGGCGGACGAGACGGCGCCGGTGGTGCCCGCCTCCCCGGACCTCACCGGCGAGGTCGGCTACGCCGAGGCCAAGCGCGGCGCCGAGCTGGCCCTGGAGGCGGAGTTCGGCGGGCGAGCCCTGTTGGTCCGCGCCGGGCTGATCCTCGGCCCGCACGAGAACATCGGCCGGCTGCCCTGGTGGCTGAACCGGATCGCCCGCGGCGGCCCGGTGCTCGCCCCCGGCCCGCGCGACCTGCCGCTGCAGTACATCGACGGCCGCGACCTCGCCACCTGGATCCTGGACGCGACGGCGGCTCGGCTGAGCGGCCCGTACAACGTGGTCAGCCCGGCCGGCCACACCACCATGGGCGGGCTGCTGGAGGCCTGCGTCCGGACCACCGGCTCGGACGCCGAACTGCGCTGGACCGACCCGGAGCGGATCGTGGCGGCCGGGGTGCAGCCGTGGACGGAGCTGCCGATCTGGCTGGCGCCCGGCGAGCTCTACGACTTCCTGCACGGCGCCTCGGTGGCCCGCGCCGTCGACGCCGGGCTGCGCTGCCGCCCGGTCGCCGAGACGGTCCAGGACACCTGGGCCTGGCTGCAGTCGATCGGCGGCGAGGCCCCGCAGCGCGCCGACCGGCCGAACGTCGGGCTCGATCCCGAGCGCGAGGCCCGGTTGCTCGACGGCTGAGGCCCGGTCGCCCGACGGCTCTGGCCCGGTAGCTCGATGGCTGAGGCCCTGCGGGGGAGTCGGTCGTCAGCCCCGGCCGTCGATCAGCTCCCCGTAGGCCTGCACCAGGTCCGGCAGCCGCAGCGTCGCCAGGTCCTCCCGGCCCGGCGGCTCGCGCAGCAGCGACAGCCGCAAGTCCCGGTAGGCGCAGGACTTCTCGTACAGGGTGCGGATGAACCGGCCGTTGCCCAGCTCGTCGATCCAGCCCTCGCGCACCACGTGGGTGCAGATGCTGGCCAGCTCCTCGGCGGCGTCCTCGTCCCAGCCGTCGCCGTCCCGGCCGGCCAGCGCCGCGCCGATCGCGGTCAGCTCGTTCGGGCGGTAGCTGGGGAAGTCGACCCTGGTGGTGAAGCGGGAGTTGAGGCCGGGATTGGTGGCGAGCAGCCGGTTCATCCCCTCGGGGTAGCCGGCCAGGATCACCACCAGCCGGTCCCGGTTGTCCTCGGCCCGCTTCAGCAGCACCTGGAGCGCCTCGTCGCCGTAGGCATCGCCCTTGGTGTAGCCGGAGTTGGAGAGGCTGTAGGCCTCGTCGATGAACAGCACGCCGTCCAGCGCCGAGTCGATCAGGTCGTTCGCCTTGACCGCGGTCTGGCCGAGGAACTCGCCGACCAGGTCGGCGCGTTGGGCCTCGACCAGGTGGTCGCCGGAGAGCAGGCCGAGGGCGTGGAAGACCCTGCCCAGGATCCGCGCCACGGTGGTCTTGCCGGTGCCGGAGGGGCCGGAGAAGACGAAGTGCCGCTTCGGCGGCTGGACCGGCAGCCCCTGCTCGGCCCGCAGTCGGGACATCCTCAACTGGGCCGAAAGCGCCCGCACTTGGCGTTTGACCGGTTCCAGGCCGACCATCAGCGAGAGTTCGGCCAGCGCCGCGTCCAACTCCCGTTCGTCGCCCGTCGGTCGGGGCGCCGGCGGGGGAGCGGTGCGGGGCTGCGCCTCGCCGCGTGCCGGCAGCGGTACGGGGACGGCGGGGCCGGCCGGGGCGCCCGCACCGCCGC
>NZ_MECK01000018.1 GCF_014596465.1 Streptomyces sp. CBMA123
CTCGCCGCCGCCGGCATCCTGGCCACCGGCGGTCTCGCCGTGGCCGGCATCGTCCGGACCCCACCGCCGCCGGAGCCCGCGACCACCGCTCCCGTCACCCCCTCCCCGACGGCCGCGTCGACGCCGAAGCCGTCGGCTCCCCCCGCCGCCACCGCCCAGCCACCGGCCCCGGCAGCCACCGCCCCGCCCAGTCCGCACCCGACCCCGTCGGCGAGCAGCCGGGCGCAGAACGGACCGCTGTGGTCCGAGGGATCGATCGACTCGCACAGCACCGTCTACTGGGGGCAGAACAACCTCACCCTCAAGACCACCCAGCCGCTCACCGCACTCACCGTGGAACTGCGCACCGCCCAGACCGGCGACGTACGGAACACCGGCACCTGGCAGACCCTGCCGGGCGACGACTTCACCGTCACCGTCCAGGAGTCCGGCGGCGCGCTGGTCTACCGCTGGACGCTCAAGCCGGGCCGTACGGTACCGGCGGGGCAGCACGAGTTCGCCGGCCAGTACAACCACGCCACCGGGGTGCGCAGCGCCGCCGGCGACGGCTACCGCGTGGAGGCCCAGTCGGCGGGCGGCGGCGCCTCGGTCGCGGGCGGTTTCACGTCGGCCCGGTAGCCGACGACGGGTCGGGCACGCTCTTCCCCTCGGAGAGGACGGTGCCCGCTATTCGAACAACGTGTACGTGAAACCGGGAGGTCATTGACCGCCACCGGCAATCGCTTCACCCCGGGTGAAGGTCGAGAACGGAGGCGGTGACCGCCTCCACGCGCCGCCGACCATGCATGTGCGGCGTCGAAGGGTCGCATCGCAAACAGGTCACCGGTCTTCCGCCTTCAGCGGCATCGCCGGACGCGCCTGCCGGACCGCGCTGACCACCTGGACCGAGCGGCTCAACGCCAACGCCCCGGAGGCCGTGCGGCTGATCCCCGCCCTGTCCGGTCAGACCTGATCGGGTGCCACGCGGAGGTGCCGCCGTGTCGGCATCCCGACACGGCGGCACCTCCGCACGGGGTGACCGGATCCGCGGGCGCCGTGCGGCTGCCCACGACCGGATTGCGGTTGCGCCGTGGGCAGCCGCACGGCGTTCTACGACAGTGCTTGACCAGTGGGAGCGCTCCCACTGTGCGGGATCGCCGAGAACCGGTCAAGAGGCTTGAAGAGTCGAACTCCCCCGCTCGCCAATCCCGGCAACTCCTCTTTTCCTTTGCGGCAGTTGGCGCTACGGTCGGTGCCCACCAGTGGGAGCGATTCCGTCAGTCGACGCGCCGGGAGCGGCGCGTCCTCGCTGCAAGGAGTCGCTCATGCGACACCCCCCACCCCTCACAGCGCTGTTCGGCGGCGCGGCCCTCACCCTGGTGACTGCCGTGTCCGCCGCGGCGGGTGTGGGCCCGGGCGCCACGGCTCCGCTCGGCTGCTCCGTGGGCTACGCCACGGTCAACCAGTGGGCCGGCGGCTTCCAGGCCGCTGTCGTCATCACCAACAACGGTGCACCGACCAGTGGTTGGAGTCTCGGCTTCCACTTCACCGGCGGCCAGCACCTCACCCAGGGCTGGGGCGCCACCTGGTCCCAGTCCGGCACCGACGTCACGGCCGCGAACGAGAGCTGGAACGGCTCGCTCGGGACCGGCGCGAGCGTCACCCTCGGCCTCATCGCCTCCTGGTCCGGCGCCAACCCCGACCCGACCGGTTTCACCCTCAACGGCCTTCCCTGCTCAGCCGGTTCGGGATCGTCCCCCGGCCCGACCACCAGTCCGACCCCGACCACCACCCCCACCCCCACCCCGACCACCGGTGCGCCCGAACTGAGCGTCAGCGGCAACCGGTTGACCGACCCGAGCGGCGCCACCCGCCGCCTGCTCGGCGTCAACCGCTCCGGTGGCGAGTTCATGTGCGTCCAGGGCCACGGCGTCTTCGACGGCCCGGTGGACGACACCGCCGTCCAGGCCATCGCGGACTGGAAGGCCAACGCCGTCCGGATCACCCTCAACGAGGAGTGCTGGCTCGGCCTGGACAACATCCGACCCGAGTACCGGGGCGCCGCCTACGTCGGTGCCGTCAAGGAGCTGGTGGCCCGCGTCCTCGCGCACGGGATGACCCCCGTGGTCGAACTCCACTGGACGTACGGCCAGTACACCGGCAACTCGACGGGCTGCTTGGACGTACACGCCTCCTGCCAGAAGCCGATGCCGGACGCCCGGTACGCCCCGGCGTTCTGGACCTCGGTGGCGAACACCTTCAAGGACGACCGCCGGGTGGTCTTCGACCTGTTCAACGAGCCCTATCCGGACCGGGCCACCGCCACCCCCGAACAGGCCTGGGCCTGCTGGCGCGACGGCGGCACCTGCCCGGGCATCGGCTACGAGGTGGCCGGCATGCAGAACCTCGTGGACGCCGTCCGGGCCACCGGCTCCCGCAACCTCGTGCTCGTCCCCGGGATCGCCTACGCGAACGACCTGAGCGGCTGGCTCGCCCACGCCCCCTCGGACCCGGCCGGCGAGCTGGCCGCCGCCTGGCACGTCTACAACGTCAACTCCTGTGCCGACGAGTCCTGCTGGAACTCCACGCTGGCCCCGGTCGCCGCCCGGGTCCCGCTGGTGGCGGGCGAGATCGGCGAGAACACCTGCGGGCACGCGTTCGTCGACCGCGTCATGAAGTGGTCCGACGACCGCGGGCTCTCCTATCTGGGCTGGACCTGGAACACCTGGGACTGCTCCTCGGGCCCCGCCCTGATCACCGCCTACGACGGCACCCCCACCGCCTTCGGCCTCGGACTGCGCGACCACCTGCGCACCCTCGACGGACACTGAAAGGGACCCCCACCATGAGCCGCACCACCCCCACCCGCCCCACCGTCAACCGGCCGCGCAGCAGCCGGACGGCCCTGCTCGCCGCCCTCGGCCTGCTCACCGCGAGCGGCGCCACCGCCACCGTGCTGTCCACCTCGGCGGGCGCCGCCGCGGCCGGCTGCCGGGTCGACTACCAGGTGTCCAACCAGTGGGACACCGGCTTCGGCGCCAACGTCAGCGTCACCAACACCGGCGACCCGCTGAGCGCCTGGACGCTGGAGTGGACCTTCGCCGGCAACCAGCAGGTCACCCAGGGCTGGAACGCGACCATCAGCCAGTCCGGAGCCGACGCCACGGCCCGGAACGTCTCGTACAACGGCGGCCTGGCGACCGGCGGCTCCACCTCCTTCGGCTTCAACGGCTCCTACAGCGGCACCAACCCGGTGCCCACCGCCTTCAAGCTCAACGGCGTGCTCTGCGACGGCGCCACCACGACGCCGACCCCCACGCCCACGGGCACGCCGACGAGCACCCCCACGCCCACGGGCACCCCGACCGGCACGCCCACCCCGCAGCCCGGCACCCGCGTCGACAACCCGTACGCCGGCGCGAAGGTCTACGTGAACCCCGAGTGGTCCGCGCACGCCGCCGCCGAACCCGGCGGCGCCAAGGTCGCCGGCCAGCCCACCGGCATCTGGCTGGACCGGATCGCCGCCATCGCCGGCGCCAACGGCAGGATGGGCCTGCGCGCCCACCTCGACGAGGCGCTGCGCCAGAAGGGCGCCGGCGAACTCGTCGTCCAGCTGGTGGTCTACGACCTGCCCGGCCGGGACTGCGCCGCCCTCTCCTCCAACGGCGAACTCGGCCCGACCGAGATCGACCGGTACCGGACGGAGTTCATCGACCCGATCGCGGCCGTCCTCGCCGACCCCAAGTACGCCGACCTGCGGATCGTCACCACGGTCGAGCTCGACTCGCTGCCGAACCTGGTCACCAACACCACGCCGCGGGCCACCGCCACTCCCGCCTGCGACGTGATGAAGGCCAACGGCAACTACATCAAGGGCATCGGCTACGCCCTGAAGAAGCTCGGTGCCATCCCCAACGTGTACAACTACGCCGACGCCGGCCACCACGGCTGGCTGGGCTGGGACGACAACCTCGGCGCGTCCGCCGAGCTGTTCAAGCAGGCGGCGACCGCCGAGGGCGCCACCCTCGCCGACGTCCACGGCTTCATCGTCAACACCGCGAACTACAGCGCGCTCAAGGAGGACAACTTCTCCATCGACGACAGCGTCAACGGCACCTCCGTCCGCCAGTCCAAGTGGGTCGACTGGAACCGCTACGTCGACGAGCTCTCCTACGCGCAGGGGCTGCGCACCAAGCTGGTCTCGCTGGGCTTCGACCCCAAGCTCGGGATGCTGATCGACACCTCGCGCAACGGCTGGGGCGGCGCCGCCCGGCCGACCGGGCCCGGGCCGCGCACCAGCGTCGACGCCTATGTCGACGGCGGGCGCTACGACCGGCGGCTGAACACCGGCAACTGGTGCAACCAGGCGGGCGCCGGTCTCGGCGAACGGCCGCAGGCGGCCCCGGCGCCGGGCATCGACGCGTACGTCTGGATGAAGCCGCCGGGCGAGTCGGACGGGGCCAGCAAGCAGCTCCCGAACAACGACGGCAAGGGCTTCGACGGGATGTGCGACCCGACGTACACCGGCAACCCGAGGAACAACAACCACATGTCCGGTGCGCTGCCGGACGCGCCGCTGTCCGGTGAGTGGTTCTCCGCCCAGTTCCAGGAGCTGCTGAAGAACGCCTATCCGGCGCTGTGACGCGGCGTTGAGCAACCCCGGCCGTCCGGAGCCCCGTGGCTCCGGACGGCCGGCGGGTCAGGAGGACTGCCGCACCACCAGCTCCGTCGGCAGCACCAGCCGGGACGGCTCCGCGTCCTCGCCCGCGATCTGCCGCAGCAGGAGCCCGGCCATCGTGCGGCCCATCTGCTCGATCGGCTGGCGGACGGTGGTCAGCGGCGGGTCGAGGTGGCGGGCCACCGGCGAGTCGTCGACGCCCACCAGCGCGACGTCTCCGGGCACGTCCAGGCCCCTGGCGCGCAGGACGGCGAGGGCTCCGACGGCCATCAGGTCGGAGGCGGCGAACACCGCGTCCAGCTCGGGGCAGCGCTCCAGCAGTTCCCGCATCGCCCGGCGGCCGCCGTCCTCCGTGAAGTCCCCGGTGGCGACGAGCTGTTCGTCCGCCGGCAGCCCGGCCGCCGCCAGCCCCTGACGGTAGCCTGCCAGCCGGCCCTGGGCAGCGTCCATGTCCGGCGGGCCGGTGATGGTGGCGATGCGACGCCGCCCGCGCCCGGCCAGGTGCTCCACCGCCGAGCGGCCGGCCCCCACGTTGTCGGAGTCGACGTACGCCACCGGCTCCTGCGGCGAACGGCGGCCGTTCAGCACGGCCGGCAGGCCCAGCGCGCGCACCTGGTCCGGCAGCGGGTCGTCCCGGTGGACGGAGACCAGCAGCACGCCGTCCACCCGCTGCGCGGCGAGGTACTGCTCGAAGCGCTGCCGCTCCTGCTCGGTGCGGATCAGCGTGAGCAGCAACTGCTTGTCCGCCGCGCCGAGTTCGGCGCTCACCCCGCGGATGATGTCCAGGAAGTACGGCTCCGCGAACAGCCGGGCCTCGGTCTCCGGCACGACCAGCGCGACCGCGTCCGTCCGGCTGCCGGCCAGCGCCCGGGCCGCCCGGTTGGGCACGTAGCCCAGCTCCGCGACCGCCCGGCCCACCGCCTCCTTCGCCTGCTCGCTCACCCGCGACGAGCCGTTGATCACCCGGGACACCGTGCCGCGCCCGACCCCGGCCCGGGCCGCGACCTCCTCCAGGGTCGGCCTTCCGGTCTGCCGTCCGCCCACTGTCCACGCGCCTTCCGTCGCCACCATCGGTCTCGCGCCCGCTTGGCAGAGGATCGTAGATCACCGGGGCGCGGCACCGCCATCGTCCGGCCACGTTCAGGAAGTGGCGGCGGCCTGCCAACGGCGGTGCTTCTGAGGGCAATTCGGCTTCATCTCTTGACACCGGCCGAGCTGAGGCAGGAACCTTCCGAGCATGCATGGGAGCGCTCCCATGCGTGCCATGGGCCGCCACCGACAAGCCCACGCACCACCCCTGGACGACACCACCCCCGGACGAGGAGAGTGGAATGCGCACCACCGGCACCATCACCATCAGACGTCGGCACCTCACCGCGCTCGCCGCCCTGACCGCGAGCGCCACCCTGCTGGCCGGCTGCGGCAGCGGCACCGGCACGAAGGCCGGCGGCGCAGGCGCCACCGTCACCCTGCGGATCGGCACCTACGGATCCTTCGGCTACGACAACGAGACCGGCGCCAAGCTCTACGCCGAGTACGAGAAGCTGCACCCCGGCATCAAGATCGTCGAATCCAACGTGGCCGACGGCCAGAAGTACTGGGACACGCTCAAGCTGCGGCTCTCCCGGGACAGCGGCCTCGCCGACATCCAGGCCGTCGAGGTCGGCTACATCGCCGAGGCCACCGGGCCCGCCCTGGCGGGCAAGTGGGCGGACCTCGGCAAGACCGGCGGCGCGGACCTCGGCGCCTTCCTGGACTGGAAGGTCAAGCAGGCCACCACAGCCGACGGCAAGGTCATCGGCCTCGGCACCGACATCGGCCCGATGGCGATCTGCTACAACAAGGACCTCTTCGCCAAGGCCGGGCTGCCGACCGACCGCGCGCAGGTCGGTGCCCTCTGGGCCGGCAGCTGGGACAAGTTCCTGGACACCGGCCGCACCTACCAGGCGAAGGCGCCCGAGGGCACCGCCTTCCATGACTCGGCCAGCGGCCTGTTCAACGCCGTCATCTCCAGCGAGCCGGTCCAGTACGCGGACGCCAAGGGCGAGTTGGACTACCGGAACAGCCCGGGGGTGAAGAAGGCCTGGTCCGTCGCCACCAGCGCGGCCACCGGCGGACTCACCGCCAAACTGCGGCAGTTCGACGAGAAGGGCACCTGGAACGCGGGCTTCAAGAACAACAGGTTCGCCACCGTCGCCTGCCCGAGCTGGATGACCGGGATCATCAAGGAGCAGGCCGGCCCCGGGAACCAGGGCAAGTGGGACATCGCCCCCGCCCCGGTGGCGGGCAACTGGGGCGGCTCCTTCCTCGCCGTCCCGAAGTCCGGCCCGCACGTCAAGGAGGCCGCCGAACTCGCCGCCTGGCTGACCGCCCCCGCCCAGCACGCGAAGGTCTTCGCCGTCAACGGCAACATCCCCTCCACCAAGGAGACCCTCTCCTCCCCCGCCGTCCGCAACGCCACCCTGCCGTTCTTCGGCGACACCCCGGTCGGCCGGATCTACTCGGAGGCCGCCGCCGGCATCCAGGCCGTGCCGATCAGCCGCTGGGACGGCCAGGTGAAGACCTTCATCACCGACAACGGCATCCTCGACATCGAGCAGCGCGGCACCGATCCCGCGCAGGCGTGGGCCAACGTCAACAAGCTGATCGACGACAAGATCCAGAAGTAGTCACGTGGACCTCATCGCCCCCGATACCCCAGCGGCCGGCCCACGTTGGCGCAGCAGACTGCACCGCTGGGACGTCCGCGCCGCGCCGTACGCCTTCGTCGCGCCGTTCTTCCTCTGCTTCGCGGCCTTCGGCCTCTTCCCGCTGGTCTACACCGGCTGGCTCTCCCTGCACCGGGTCGAGCTCGGCGGCCAGGCCCAGTGGCTCGGCCTGCGCAACTACACCGACCTGTGGGACAGCGACTTCTTCTGGAACGCCCTCGGCAACACCTTCACCATCGGCGCGATCTCCACCGTGCCACAGCTGCTGCTGGCCCTGGGCCTGGCCCACCTGCTCAACTACACGATGCGCGGCCGGGGCTTCCTGCGGGTCGCGGTGCTGGCGCCGTACGCGACCTCGATCGCCGCCGCCACGCTGGTCTTCGCCCAGCTGTTCAACAGCGACTACGGGCTGATCAACACCGTGATCGGCTGGGCGGGCGTCCACCCGGTGGACTGGGAGTCCTCCAAGTGGCCCGCGCAGATCGCCATTTCGGCGATCGTCACCTGGCGCTGGACGGGCTACAACGCGCTGATCTACCTCGCCGCCATGCAGGCCGTCCCACCGGACCTGTACGAGGCGGCGGCGCTCGACGGGGCCTCCCGGGCCCGGCAGTTCCTCAGCGTCACCGTCCCCTCGATCCGCCCGACCATCCTGTTCACCATCGTGGTGTCCACCATCGGTGCCACCCAACTCTTCGGCGAGCCCCTGCTGTTCGGCGGCAGCCTGGGAGTCAGCGGCGGCAGCGGCAACCAGTTCCAGACGCTCAGCCTGCTGATGTACGAGAAGGGCTGGGTGACCGGGGCGCTCGGCCAGGCCTCCGCGATCGCCTGGGTGATGCTGCTGCTCCTGCTGTCCATGGGCGCCGTGCAGGCGCTCGTCGTCCGTGTCCGCCGCCCTCGCGGGAGGGGCTGAACCATGACCACCGCATCCACGACCCGTACCCGGTGGCGTCCGTCCGCCGGGCGCCAGCACCACGCCGGCCCGCTGACCTACGTCCTGCTCGGGCTCGCCGCGCTGGTCTCGCTCTTCCCGCTGTACTGGAACCTGGTCGCCGCCTCGCACTCGGGCGAACGGGTGGTCGAGGCACCCGCGCCGCTGCTGCCGGGCCCGCACCTGTTCGACAACCTGGCCTTCGCCTGGAACCAGGTCCACATGGGCCGGGCGCTGGTCAACACCACGGTCGTGGCCGGGCTGGTGGCCCTGTCCACCGTGCTGTTCGCCACCCTGGCCGGGTTCGCCTTCGCCAAACTGCCCTTCCGGGGCCGCAACGTGCTGCTCGCCGTGGTCGTCGCCACCATGACCGTCCCGCCGCAGCTCAGCGTCATCCCGCTGTACCGGATCATCACGGACCTGGGCTGGGTGGACCAGCTGCAGTCGGTCGTGCTGCCCTCGCTGGTCGCCGCGTTCGGGGTCTTCTTCATGCGGCAGTACCTGGTCGAGGCCCTGCCGGTGGAGCTGGTCGAGGCCGCCCGGGTGGACGGCGCGCACAGCCTGCGGATCGTCTGGCACGTGGTGTTCCCGGTGGCGCGGCCGGCCATGGCCGTCCTCGGCATGCTGGTCTTCGTCCAGGCCTGGAACGACTTCTTCTGGCCCTTCATCGCCCTCACCCCGGACGGCAACCCCACCCTCCAGGTCGCGCTCGCCGGCCTTGGGTCGGGCAACCACAGCGTCGACCAGGCGATCGTGCTGACCGGCGCGCTCATCTCCACCGTGCCGCTGCTACTGGTCTTCGCGTTGCTGGGCAGACACATCGTGGGCGGCATCACCGCCGGCGCCGTCAAGAACTGAACCCCGCTCGAAGTCAAGAACCGAACCCCGCTCGAAACCCGCCCCGAGAAGGGACCCCATGTCCGACTCCCCCACCGTCCACCGGTTCCCGGCCGGCTTCCTCTGGGGCGCGGCCACCTCCGCCTACCAGGTGGAGGGCGCCGCCGCCGAGGACGGCCGCACCGCCTCGATCTGGGACACCTTCTGCCGCACCCCCGGCAAGGTCTTCCGGGGCCACACCGGCGAGGTCGCGGCCGACCACTACCACCGCTTCCGCGAGGACGTCCGGCTGATGGCCGCACTCGGGCTGACCGCCTACCGCTTCTCCGTCTCCTGGCCGCGCGTCCAGCCCACCGGCCGCGGCCCGGTCGTCCAGCAGGGCCTGGACTTCTACCGCCGCCTCACCGACGAGCTGCTCGCCAACGGGATCACCCCCGTCGCCACGCTCTACCACTGGGACCTCCCGCAGGAGCTGGAGTCGGCCGGCGGCTGGCCCGAACGCACGACCGCCGAGCGGTTCGCCGAGTACGCCGCGCTGGTGGGCGAGGCCCTCGGCGACCGGGTCGAGCACTGGACCACCCTCAACGAGCCCTGGTGCAGCGCCTTCCTCGGCTACGGCGCCGGCGTCCACGCCCCCGGCCGCACCGACCCGGTGGCCGCCCTGCGGGCCGCCCACCACCTCAACCTCGGCCACGGCCTGGCCGCCACGGCACTGCGCGACCTGCTGCCCGCCAGCGCGCAGCTGTCGGTCTCGCTCAACCTGCACGCGCTGCGCCCGCTCACCCCGTCCGCCGCCGACCAGGACGCCGTGCGCCGGATCGACGCCGTCGGCAACCGGGTCTTCCTCGGCCCGATGCTGGAGGGCGCCTACCCGGAGGACCTGCTGGCCGACACGGCCCACCTCAGCGACTGGGCGTTCGTCCGGGCCGGCGACACGAAGGAGATCCACCAGCCGCTGGACTGGCTGGGCGTCAACTACTACACCACCACCGTCGTCTCCGCCGCCGAGGGCACCGCCCCCGCCCGCGAGGACGGCCACGGCGCCGGCACCGGTTCCCCCTGGCCGGGCGCCGACCGGGTCGGCTTCCACCAGGCACCGGGCGAGCAGACCGCGATGGGCTGGGTCGTCGACCCCACCGGCCTGCACCAGCTGCTGACCGGACTGGCCCACCGCCACCCGGACCTGCCCCTGATGGTCACCGAGAACGGCGCGGCCTACCACGACGAGATCGGCGAGGACGGCACGGTCGACGACCCGGAACGCACCGCCTACCTCCACGCCCACCTGACGGCCGCCCACCGGGCGCTGACCGACGGCGCGGACCTGCGCGGCTACTTCGCCTGGTCCCTGCTCGACAACTTCGAGTGGGCGTACGGCTACGAGAAGCGGTTCGGCCTGGTCCACGTCGACTACCCCACCCAGGCCCGCACCCCGAAGTCCAGCGCCCACTGGTACGCCCGGGTCGCCCGGACCGGCGAGCTGCACCCGCCGACCGGCGGTTAGCACTCCACGGGGAGCCGTGCGGACGTGGCCGGTGCCGGGCAGACCACTCCGACACCGGCCGCGGCGCGCTCGACGGTGACCTGCCCCAGGAGACCTCCGGCCGTCGCGCGCGGCCGCCTGTGCCGCACCCCATGACCGCGCGTTACGGCCGCAGCGGGGCACCGCGACCGGCACGCCCGCGGCGTCGTCCGGTCATCCGAGCGTCCACTGCTGGTTCCTGCCGCCGCTGCAGCTCCACAGCTGGACGGGCGTGCCGTCGGCGGTGGCCAGGCCGGCCACGTCCAGGCAGAGCCCCGACTGCACCCCGGTGACGGTGCCGTCCGAGTTCAGCCGCCACTGCTGGTTGGCCTGGCCGTTGCAGGACCAGACGACCACCCTGGTGCCGTCGGTGGTGCCCCTGGCGTCGGCGTCCAGGCACAGGGTGCTGCCGCCGACGGTCACGGTCAGCTGGTTCGACGCCGTACGGGTCCAGCGCTGGTTGGCGCCGCCGTCGCAGGTGCGGATCTGCTGCTGGGTGCCCAGCGTCGCGTTGTTCGCGTCGGTCAGGCACTTGCCCGCGTCCACCGCGTGCAGCGCGCCGCTCGTGCCGCCCGTGCCGCCGCCGGCGGAGCCCGCGTCCAGACCCATGAAGTGGATCGCGTCGGCGGCCATCGCGGTTCCCTGGACAGGCAGTTGGTGCCCGGCCCCGGCGATGCTGTACGCCTCGACCTGGGTGGTGCCGGCGCTGTTGTCGTACCGCGTACGGGTCCAGTTCGCCGCTGGGGTATCCGTGGCCGACGGGCTCTGGCTCACGCCGAGGACGTCGGTCCACTGCTTGATCTCTTCACCGAGGTCGTTGTGGCTCAGGATCGGGTCGGCGGTGCCGTGCCACAGTTGCACCCGCGGACGCGGACCGGTGTAGCCGGGATCCCCCGTGGTGCGGACCAGCCCGCCCCACTGTTGCGGGCTCATGGACACCTTGCCCTGGGCGCAGTCCGGGTTCCAGCCGCGTACGGAGCCGGTGCGGAAGCAGTGGTAGGGCACTCCCATGAACGCCGCGCCCGCCTTGAACACATCGGGGTAGTCGGCGAGCATCACGTTGGTCATCATCCCGCCCGACGACTCACCCGTCACGTACACGGCGTCGGCGTTGCCGCCGTAGTGCTGCTCCGTGTAGGCGATCATCGACCGGAGCCCGACCGGGTCACTGCCGCCGTTGCGGGTCAGCGCCTGGTCGGAGGAGACGTCCCAGCAGCTTCCGCCCGGGTTCGTCGAGGGGTAGATGACGAGGAACCCGTACCGGTCGGCCAGCGAGGCGAAGTCGGTGCTGGAGTACAGGTAGGGCCCCGACCCCTGGCACCCGTGCAGGGCCAGCAGGATCGGCGGGTTGGCCCGGACGTTGTTCGGGACGTACAGGTGCATCAGCAGACCGGTCGGGTTGGTGCCGAAGTCCGTGATCTGCGTCAGCGCGGCGGCGGCCCTGGGAGTGGCTGCCTGCGGGGTGGCTGCGGCCCGGGGCACGGCCTGCAGGCTCAGGCCGACCGCGAGGCCGAGCGCGGCGACGATGCCCAGGAGGCGGGAAGGTAACGAGCGGGATCGGAACATCGGACCTCTCCGTCGGGTCTGCCAGGAGTGTGGGGGAAGGTTCCGGCGGCGGCCGGCGCGGTGGCGGGTCAGGTGCGGTGGAAGTCCGCGTGCAGGCGCCGGGTGTGGTCCAGGACGCGGACCGGGCCGTCGAGTCGGACGGTGGCGGTGAGCCGGACGTCGGTGCTGGAGGCGGCGACCCGCAGCTCCAGTTCGCCGGGCTCGACGATGCGTCGGCCGTCGCGCCCGGTGAAGGACGCGAGGTCGGCGGGGACGCGGACCCATACTCTGGTCCGCTCCCCCGCGTCGAGGGTGATCCGCCGGTAGCCGATCAGCCGCAGGACCGGCTGGACGACGGAGGCGACGGGGTCGTGCAGGTAGAGCTGGACGGTCTCGCTGCCGCTCCGCTCACCGGTGTTGCGCAGGGTGAAGGCGAGGCCGAGCTCGCCGTCGGTCGTGGCGGCGGCCTGCTCCACCTCCAGGTCGGTCCAGGCGAACGTGGTGTAGCCGATGCCGTGCCCGAATCCGAACGCGGGGCTCGGGTCGGTGCTGGACACCTCGCTGGGTCCGGCCAGGCGGGCGGCGAGGTAGGTGGAGGGCTGCACGGCCGGCCGGGCCGGGATGCTGACCGGCAGCCGGCCCGAGGGGTTGGTGCGGCCGCTGAGCACGGCGGCGATCGCCTCGGTGCCGGCCTCGCCGGGGAAGAAGGTCTGCACCAGGGCCGCCGCCTCGGTCACCGCGCGGCCCAGCGCGTAGGGGCGGCCGGCGAGCAGCACCGGCACGACCGGCTTGCCGCTGTCCAGCAGCGCGTCGAGCATCTGCTGCTGGACCCCGGGCAGTTCGAGGGACTCGACGTCGCAGCCCTCGCCGCTGGTGCCGCGCCCGAACAGGCCGGCCCGGTCGCCGAGGGCGACGATCACGACGTCGGCCTGCCGGGCCGCCTCGACGGCCTCGGCGAAGCCGGACGTGTCGAGCCCGTCGACGCTCGCCCCGGCCGCCGTCCGGATCTCGCTGTCGGGGAACTCGGCCGCCAACGCCTGGTACAGCGTGGGCAGTTCGATGCCGACCGGGATCCCGGGGTGCTGGCTGCCGACGTGCACCGGGAAGGCGTAGCAGCCCAGCACCGAGGTCGGGGTGTCGGCATTGGGGCCGATCAGCGCGATCCGGCGGGGGCGGCGCAGCGGCAGGGTGCCGTCGTTGCGCAGCAGCACCACGGCCTGCTCGGCGATCTCCCGGGCCAGGGCGCGGTTCTCCGGGCGGTCCAGGTCGAACGAGCCGCGCAGCGTGTGCGGATCGTCCAGCGGCCGGCCGACGAGCGCCGCCGGGACGGCGTCCCAGTCCTCGTCCAGCAGACCGAGTTGGGCCTTCTGCACCAGCACCCGGCGCAGCGCCCGGTCGACCAGCGCCTCGGGCACCGTCCCGTCCTCGACGGCGCGCAGCAGCGGCTCACCGAAGGTCTTGACGGTGGGCAGTTCCACGTCCACACCGCTGGCCAGGGCGAGTGCGGCGGCTTCGGCCCAGTCTCCGGCGACGCCGTGCAGCACCTTGAGGAAGGCGATGCCGAAGTAGTCGGCGACCACGGTCCCCTCGAAGCCCCAGGTGTCGCGCAGCAGTCCGGTCAGCAGCTCCTCGTCGGCGGCCGAGGGGACGCCGTCGGTGTCGGTGTAGGCGTGCATGACCGAACGGGGCCGGCCCTCGCGCACCGCCATCTCGAAGGGCGGCAGGATCACGTCGGCGCGCTCCCGCGTGCCCATGCCCACCGGGGCGAGGTTGCGTCCGGCGCGCGAGGCCGAGTACCCGGCGAAGTGCTTGAGCGTGGCGACGATCCCCGCCGACTCCAGGCCCTGCACGTAGGCGGTGGCCACCGTGCCGACCAGGTAGGGGTCTTCACCGATGGTCTCCTCGACCCGGCCCCAGCGGGCGTCGCGGACGACGTCGAGGACCGGGGAGAGGCCCTGGTGGACGCCGACCGCGCGCAGGTCGCGGCCGATGGCCGCGGCCATCCGCCGGATCAGGTCCGGGTCGAAGGTGGCTCCCCAGGAGAGCGGCACCGGGTAGGCGGTGGCGCCCCAGGCGGCGAAGCCGGCCAGGCACTCCTCGTGCGCGAGGGCGGGGATGCCGAACCGGTTCGCGGCGGCGATGCGCTGCTGGCTGCGGGCCAGGGAGAGCGCGCCCAGCGCCGGGTCGACCGGCACCGTGCCGAAGGGCCGGGTCAACTGGCCCAATCCGAAGGGGAGCAGGTCGTCGAGGGCGGGCGGCTCCTCCATGTCGTGCTGGTGCGGGGCGACGTCGCCGCCCTCGTCGGAGGCGCCGACCCAGACGCCGACGAGCTGGGCCAGCTTCTCCGGCAGCGTCATCTCGGCGAGCACCGCGTCCGCACGCTCCTCGGGGCTGAGCGAGCGGTCGCGCCAGCGGGTGGTCGCAGCGGGGGGCGGGACGGCCAGGTTCATAGTGCCGGTCACTTTCCTCCGACGCCCATGAGGCCTTGGACCAAGGCGCGTCGGGCGAACAGGTAGACGATGAAGACGGGGAGCGTCGACAGCACGACGGCGCTGAGCAGGCCGGGCACGTCGACGCCGTGCTCGGTCTGGAAGTCGTACAGGCCCAGGGTGATCACCTTGGTGCGCTCCGACTGGGTGAGGATCAGGGGGAACAGGAAGCCGTTCCACGCCTGCAGCGCGGCGAAGACCACGACGGACGAGAGGCCGCCCCGGGACAGCGGCAGCACCAGCTGCCAGAACACCCGCCCGGGGGTGGCGCCGTCCATGGCCATGGCCTCGTAGAGCTCGCCGGCGATGTCCCGCATGGCGCCGGTGAGGACCAGCGTGCACACCGGCAGGCAGAACGCCGCGGTGGGCAGGATGATGCCGAGCAGGTTGTCGTAGAGGCCGGCCTTGCTGATGACGTAGAACATCGGCACGATCACGGCCTGGGCCGGGATCGCCAGCCCCAGCAGGAAGATCCGGAAGACCGTGCCGATGGTCCTGCCCCGGGCCCGCACGATCGCGTAGGCGAGCGGGGGCACCACGAGCAGCACGATCGCGACCACGCTGACGGTGACGAGGAGCGTGTTGAGGAAGTCCCGGCCGAAGCCGTTGGAGAAGTCGTCGAGGTAGTTCTGCAGGGTCAGCCGCGCGGGGAAGGTGAGCGGCCCCCGCGAGGAGTAGTCGGAGCGGGTCCGGAACGTCGCGATCAGCAGGACGTACAGCGGGAATCCGACCAGGGCCAGCCAGATCAGCGAGCCGAGCCCGGCGAGGTGGTTGGGACGCCGTCGCATCAGAGTCCCTCCGCGGTGCTGCGCATCCTGTCGTAGCCGGACAGGCGCACGACGACGAGCGAGACCAGGGTGGCGACCACCACCAGGACCAGGGCGATGGCCGAGCCGGCGCCGAAGTCGAAGCTCTTGAAGGCCTGTTGGTACATGTAGTAGGCGCTGTTGGTGGTGTCGGTGCCGGGGCCGCCCTGGGTGAGGATGAGGACGGTGTCGAAGGTGGTGAGGCCGCCGACCAGCATCAGGACCACCGACGTGATCACGGTGTTGCGCAGCTGCGGCAGGGTGATGTGCC
Organism: Streptomyces sp. CBMA123; assembly: GCF_014596465.1. Classification (GTDB taxonomy): domain Bacteria; phylum Actinomycetota; class Actinomycetes; order Streptomycetales; family Streptomycetaceae; genus Kitasatospora. Next base: position 15,767 of record NZ_MECK01000018.1, read on the forward strand.
GGAACTGCCGCACCTTGCCGGCGCCGTCGATCGACGCGGCCTGGTAGAGCACCTGGGGGATCGCCCGGGCGCCGCCCTGGTAGAGCAGCGCGTGCATGGGCGTCCACTGCCACATGCCGACGAAGGTGAGCACCGCGATGGCACTGCCCTGACTACCCATCAGATTGCCGTCGCCGAACAGCCATTCCAGCTGGGACGGCACGCCGAAGTTGGGGTCGAGGATGGCGCGCCAGACCACCGAGACCGCGGTCGCGGACAGCAGCAGCGGGACGAAGAAGATCGCGGACAGCACGGCTCGGTTGCGTTGGGGGCCGGCCGCCCACACGCCCAGCAGGATGCTCACCGGGGTCTGCACGACCACGCCGGCCGCGGTCAGCACCAGGGTCAGGCCGATGCTCCGCGTCATCACCGGGTCGTGCAGCAGCTTGGTCCAGTTGGCGATGCCGTTGAACCGGGGGGCGTCGACGCCGTTCCAGCTGGTGAAGGAGAGCACCGCCACCAGGACCAGCGGCAGCAGCGCGAACAGCAGGAAGAACACGGTCGCGGGCAGGGCCCAGGCGAGGCCCGGGCGGGTCACCCCGACGCCGGTCCGGCGCGGCCGCGCCCGCAGACGGCGACCGTACCCGGACACCGAGGAGGAAGCACTCATGGCGATCCGTCTCAGGAAGCGGGGAGGGCCTGCATGGCCTTGATGAAGCCGTCCACGTCGAGCTTGCCGTCGAAGAACTGCTGGACGGCGGTGTGGATCGGCGCGTTGGCGGCCGGCGGGTACGCCTGGTCCCAGGACAGCTGGAACGACGGGGCGGCCTTGACCAGGTCGTACTGGTACTTCGAGTAGTCGGGGTTGTCCGCGGTGGCGAGGAACTGCTCGGTGTTGGTGGTGGTCGGCAGGTTGCCGATCGCCAGCTGCGCCTTCACGAACTCGTCGGAGTACATGAGCTTCAGGAAGGCGGCCGCCGCCTCGGGGTGCTTGCTCTTCTTCAGCACCGAGTAGAAGTTGTTGGTGTTGCCGACCACGTCGGCCGGGTCGCCCTTGCCGTCGGCGATGCCGGGGAAGCTGCCGTATCCGAGGCCGCTCCTGGCGAAGTCGGGGTTGGCGTCCCGCTGGGTGGCGTACTCCCAGGAGCCCATCAGCTCCAAGCCCGCCTTGCCCTTGGCCAGCAGGGCCGGGGAGCCGCCGTCGGTGAACTTGACCGAGTCGAAGTTCGAGCCGAACGCCCCGGCGTCGACCAGCTGCTTGAGCATGCCCAGGGCCCTCCTGGCGTCCTCGCTCCCCCAGGCGCTCCGGTCACCGGAGAGCGCCTTCTGGAACAGCTCGGGGCCCGCGACGCGGTCGAAGACGTACTCGTACCACATCAGGGTCGGCCACTGGTCGCCGCCGCCGAGGGCGATCGGGGTGATGCCCTTGGCCTTGAGCGCCCGGACGACGCCCAGCAGGTCGTCCCAGGTCCTCGGGGCACTCAGGCCGGCATCAGCCAGCACCTTCCTGTTGGTGAACAGCAGCACGGGCTGGGTGCCGCGCATCGGAATGCCGTAGGACTTGCCGTCGATCACCGCGGTGTTGAACACCGAGGGCAGGAAGTTGCTCTTCAGTCCCGGGTCCGCGGCGATCATGTCGTCCAGCGGGAGCAGCAGGTCGGACTTCACGTACGGCTGGATACTGCCGCCGCCCCAGTTGAAGAAGACGTCCGGCGCCTGGGGGGTGTTGATGACGGTGTTGAGCTTGGCCTGGTAGTCCGCGCCGGGGATGGTGTCCAGGACGGCCTTGATGTTCGACGTCCTGTTGAAGGTCTCGACCAACTGCTTCTCGACCTTGTTGCTGGCGTCCCCGTAGACCAGCACGTGGATCGTGCCCGAGTTCCCGCCGGCGGAGGAGGTCCCGCCGCTGTCGCAGGCGGTCGTCCCCGCCATGACCGCGGCCAGGCCGATGGCCACAGCGAGAGCGCGTCTCTTCATCAGGGATCCCCTAAAGTTTCGGCCCGATTCTCGAAATAACCGCATGGCCGGGACGCTAGGTTGCGGACATGTTTCGGGTCAACCCCCCGGAGCGGGGGGATACTGCGGCGCGATGGGCCAACTGCCGTGTACCACGCGTGCCTTATGCTGCCCCCATGGACAAGGGCGATGAACTGGGACGAGTGACCCTCGCGGACATCGCGCGGGAGGCCGAGGTCTCCGTTTCGACGGTTTCGAAGGTCCTCAACGGACGTACCGACGTCTCGGCGCCCACCCGCGTCCGCGTCGAGCAGGTCCTGAGCGACCACGACTACCGGCGCGCCGCGCGCGGCGGCGGTGAGGCACCCCTCGTCGAGATCGTCTTCCACGAGCTCGACAGCCTCTGGGCGATGGAACTCCTCCGTGGCGTCGAGGCCGTGGCGAACGAGCACGGCGCGGCGGTCGTGGTCACCCACAGCGGTTCGCGCCACGCCCCCGGGCCGGAGTGGATCGAGGCGGTGCTGCGTCGGCGCCCCCTCGGTGTCGTCCTGGTCTTCTCCAGCCTGCCGCCCGAGTTCAAGCGCCAACTGCGCGCGCGCTCCATCCCGTTCGTGATCGTCGACCCGGCCGGCAACCCCGATCCGGACGTGCCCTCGGTGGGCTCGGCCAACTGGGCCGGCGGCCTCGCCGCCACCCGGCACCTGATCGAGCTCGGCCACCGGCGCATCGCCATCGTCACCGGCCCCGAGGACACCCTCTGCTCCCTGGCCCGACTGGACGGCTACCGCTCCGCGATGACCATGGCCGGGCTGGTGGTCGACCCCGCGCTGACCGCCTTCGGCGACTTCCACGCCGAGGGCGGATTCGCCCGGGCCGGACGGCTGTTGGAGCTCCCCGACCGGCCCACCGCGATCTTCGCCGGCAGCGACCTGCAGGCGCTCGGGGTCATGGAGGCCGCCCGGGTCCGCGGCCTGCGCGTCCCCGAGGACCTGTCCGTGGTCGGCTACGACGACCTGGACATCGCGCAGTGGACCAGCCCCGCGCTGACCACCGTCCGGCAGCCCCTGCGCGAGATGGCCGAACAGGCGACCCGCCTGATCTTCTCCCTCCGCGCCGGGGCGGCACCGGCGGCCCCCACCCGCCTCGAACTGTCGACCACCCTGGTGGTGCGCTCCAGCGCCGTGGCGCCCAGCCGGCCCTGAACGGAGCGGCGCGGACGTCCGCGCCCGCGAGCGGGCCTCGACGAGCACCGATACGGATCGCGAAACTATCGCTGTTTCAGTCGAAAGCGTTGACAACTTGTCGGGCTCAGGCCAACACTGGCGCCGTCGACAAGTCCGAGTGGCCTTGGCGCCCCGGCCCCGTGCGCCAACCACTCACGGGCGCGGTCTTGTTGACGCCGAGCCGGCTCCGCGCACCACCGCGCGACGCCGTCCGGCCGCCCCCACCCTCGCGGCCCGTCGCCGGCGCAGAGCTGGGCCCCCACCCGTCGGCAGAACGGATCACCTCCGTGAACATCCCCCACCACGAACCGGCACCTCATGGAACGACCGCTGGACCCTGAAACGTCTCGGCCACCGGGGCTGCCGTGAATTGTTAACGCTAACCGAAGGTGCCGAACGGCAGGACCAGGCACCACATCGCGGACCCGCGCCCCGCTCCGCCCGGCAGGAACGGTCCGCCAGCAGGAACGGTCCGCCGGGTAGCACGCGCCCACCCGCCAGGACGGCGCCCCGGCTCCCCCGACCGGTGCACAGCCCTCCCCACCCAAGGAGAACGATCCGTCATGTCATGGCTCACCAGGAAACCCCTCCTCCGCAAGACCCTGACGGCAGCCGCATGCGTGCTCGCCGGCTCGGTCCCCGCCGTCACCGCGAGCCCCGCGGCCCAGGCCGCCGGCGCGACCACGCTGGGCGCGGCAGCAGCCGACAGCGGCCGCTACTTCGGCACGGCAGTGGCCTCGGGCCGGCTCGGCGACCCCGCGTACACCGCGATCGCGGACCGGGAGTTCACCATGGTCACCCCGGAGAACGAGATGAAGTGGGACACCGTCGAACCGTCCCGCGGCAACTTCAACTTCGGCCCCGCCGACTCGATCGTCGGCCACGCCTCCGCGCACGGCCAGCGGATGCGCGGCCACACCCTCGTCTGGCACTCGCAACTCCCCTCCTGGGTCGGCTCCATCGGCGACGCCAACACCCTGCGCGGCGTGATGGACAACCACATCGCCACCGAGATGACCCACTACAAGGGCAGGATCTACGCCTGGGACGTCGTCAACGAGGCCTTCGCCGACGACGGCAGCGGCCGGCACCGCGGTTCCGTGTTCCAGAACGTGCTCGGCGACGGCTTCATCGAGGAGGCGTTCCGCACCGCGCGGAACACCGACCCCTCGGCCAAGCTCTGCTACAACGACTACAGCATCGAGAACTGGTCCGACGCCAAGACCCAGGGCGTCTACCGCATGGTCAAGGACTTCAAGTCCCGCGGCGTCCCCATCGACTGCGTCGGCTTCCAGAGCCACTTCGGCGCGGGCGGCCCGCCGGCGAGCTTCCGGACCACCCTGGCCAACTTCGCCGCGCTCGGCGTGGACGTCCAGATCACCGAGCTCGACATCGCCCAGGCACCCGCCACCGGGTACGCCGACACCGTCCGGGCCTGCCTCGGCGTCGCCCGCTGCACGGGCATCACGGTGTGGGGCATCCGCGACAGCGACTCCTGGCGCAGCGGTGAGCACCCGCTGCTGTTCGACGGCAACGGCACCAGGAAGGCCGCCTACGGTGCGGTCCTCACCGCCCTGGGTGGCGGCGGCAGCGGCACACCGGGCGGCGGCATCGTCTCCGGCACCGTGTACACGCTCTCCGACGTGGCCGCCGGACGCGTCCTCGACGAGCCCGCAGGACAGAACGGCAACGGCACCCCGCTCCAGGTCTGGGACGCCGGCGGTGCCGCCAACCAGCAGTGGCGGCTCGACCGCAACGGCGACGGCTCGTACACGCTGACCAACATCGCCAGCGGCCGCGCCCTGGACGAGCCGGGCGACCAGACGGGCAACGGGACGAAGATGCAGGTCTGGGACTCCAGCGGCGGCGCCAACCAGCACTGGCGGATCGACCGCAACGGCGACGGCTCGTACACGCTGACCAACATCGCCAGCGGCCGGGCCCTGGAACTCCCCGGCGGCCAGACCGCCAACGGCACGCCCGTCCAGGTCTGGGACTCCAACGGCGGCGCCAACCAGCACTGGAACGTCAACTGAGCTGAGCTGCGCGGGTGCGCGCCCACGGCAGGCGCGCGCCCGCCCAGGTGAGCGATGACAGAGCCGGGTGCCGGCTCCATCCGTTTCCGAAGGAGATCCCCATGCACGAACGAAGTTCCAGCCGCAGGCCGCTGTCCGCGGTGCTCACCGCCGTGGTCGCGGTCGTGGCGGCGCTGGCGGCGCTGCTCGTCGCAACCCCCGCTCAGGCGGACGCCGGCGGCGCCTTGCGCGGTGCGGGTTCCGGTCGGTGTCTCGACGTGCCGAACTCCGGCCAGGCCGACGGCACGTCCCTGCAGATCTACGACTGCTCCGGCGGCACCAACCAGCTGTGGACGTCGACCTCCGACAACCAGCTGACCGTGTACGGCGGCAAGTGCCTGGACGTGCCGGGCCATGCCACCACGGCCGGTACCCGGGTGCAGATCTGGACCTGTAGCGGCGGCGCGAACCAGCAGTGGCGGGTGAACTCCGACGGCACGATCGTCGGCGTGGAGTCCGGACTGTGCCTGGACGTCACGGGCGCCGGTACGGCCAACGGCACGGCGGTCGAGATCTGGACGTGCAACGGCGGCGGCAACCAGAAGTGGTCGGGCCTGTCCGGGACCTCGACCCCGCCGGGCGGCAACTGCTCCCTGCCGTCGACGTACCGCTGGTCGTCGACCGGTGCGCTGGCGCAGCCGGCGAACGGATGGGCCTCGGTCAAGGACTTCACCGACGTGGTGGTCAACGGCAAGCACCTGGTCTACGCGTCGAACGTGAACGGGTCGTCGTACGGCTCGATGATGTTCAGCCCGTTCACCAACTGGTCGGACATGGCCTCGACCGGACAGGTCGGGATGAGCCAGCCCGCGGTGGCGCCCACGCTGTTCTACTTCGCGCCCAGGAACATCTGGGTGCTGGCGTACCAGTGGGGTCAGTGGCCCTTCATCTACCGCACCTCCAGCGATCCCACCAACCCCAACGGCTGGTCGGCGCCGCAGCCGCTGTTCACCGGCGGCATCCCCGGCGCCGCCCCGATCGACCAGACCCTGATCGCCGACGACCGGAACATGTACCTGTTCTTCGCCGGTGACAACGGCAGCATCTACCGCGCGAGCATGCCCATCGGCAACTTCCCCGGCAACTTCGGCTCCTCCTACACCACCGTCATGAGCGACACGGTGAAGAACCTCTTCGAGGCACCGCAGGTCTACAAGGTCCAGGGCCAGAACCAGTACCTGATGATCGTCGAGGCCCGGGGCGCGAACGAGCAGCGCTACTTCCGCTCCTTCACCGCCACCAGCCTCGACGGCCAGTGGACCCCGCAGGCCGCCACCGTGGACCACCCCTTCGCCGGCAGGGCCAACAGCGGCGCCACCTGGACCGACGACATCAGCCACGGCGACCTGGTCCGCAACAACCCCGACCAGACCATGACCGTCGACCCCTGCCACCTCCAGCTCCTCTACCAGGGCAAGTCCCCCACCGCGACCGGTCCCTACGACCAACTGCCGTGGCGGCCGGGCCTCCTCACCCTCCAGCGCTGACCCGCCGCCGAAGCGTTCAGCCGGATACGGGCCCCTCGGTCCGGGTGCCCGTATCCGGCTGTCCCCGACGTCTGAACGCCGGGCTCAGGCCGCCGGGGCCTGGATGCCGCCGAGCACGGCCCGGACCGTCGCCGTGGCGAAGTCGTCCAGGGCGGCGGGGCGCAGCGCCTCGGCCGGGCCCTCGCCGGCGTAGAAGACCTCCAGGAAGGCGCGGTGGAAGCAGCCGCCGATCAGCAGCATCGCGGCGGCGTCCGGGTCGACGTCGGCGGCGACCCGGCCGAGCCGCTGTTCGGCCCGCAGGTAGTCCGCCAGGCGTGAACTGACGTGGTGCGGGCCCGCGTTGTCGAGTTTGCGGCGATGGGCGGCGAGCAGCTCGGGGCTGGCGAGCAGCCCGCCGGCCATCGGGAGCGACTGCTGGTAGAACGGCACGGCGACCATGACCACCGCCTCCAGGTGCTCGCGCACCGTGCCCTGCCCGGCCCGGTCGGGGAGTTCGGCGACGGCGGCGGCCAGCCGGGGGGCGCGTTCCCGCAGGACCCGGACGAAGATGTCCTCCTTGTCCCGGAAATGCTTGTAGAGCGCCGCCTCCGAGCAGCCGGCCTCCCGGGCGATCTCCTTGGTGGTGGCCCGGACCAGCCCGACCGTACCGATCAGCCGGGCGGCGGCGTCCAGCACCCGCGCCCTGGTCAGCGCCGCTCCGGTCAGCGGCCGTTCGTCCTCGTGCGTCCCCTCGTTCGTCATGGCTCCAGCCTACCTTGACAGGTGGGTGAGCACTCACTCACCCTGGAAGGAGAAGAAGTGAGCACTCACCCACCCCCTGGGAGGGGTCATGAAACTCGCCGTTCTGGGCGCCACCGGCGGCATCGGCCGCCACCTGGTCACCCTCGCCCTCGCCGACGGGCACCAGGTCACGGCCGCGGTCCGCGACCCGGCCCGCCTTTCCGTCCGGCACGACCGGCTGACCGTGGTCCGGGCCGACGCCCTCGACCCCGCCCCCCTGAAGCCGGTGGTCGAGGGCGTCGACGCCGTCCTCTCCGGCATCGGCCAGGCCGGCCGAAAGGACCCGCTCAAGCCCGCCTCGAACTCCGCCCGCGCGGCTGCCACCGCGATGGCGGCCGTCGGGGTCCGCCGGATCCTGGTGGTCAGCGCCGCCCCGCTCAACCGCTCCGGGGCCGGGCAGTCCCTCCTCGCCGCGAAGGCCTTCGGCCCGCTGCTCTGGGCGGCGCTCCGGGACGTGTACACCGACCTGGAGGCGATGGAGCGCGTACTGCGCGACAGCGACCTGGACTGGACGGCCGTCCGCCCGCCGCGACTGACCGACGGGCCGGGCCGGGGCCACTACCGGCACGCCGTCGAGTCCGGGCCGGCCGGGTCCTCCGTCCCGCGCGCCGACGTCGCCCGGGCCATGCTGGACCTGGTCACCGACCCGACGAGCTTCCGGCACGCGGTCGGCGTCAGCTCCTGAGCCGGGCGGCGGCGGCGACCAGCGGCATGTCCACGACTCCTCCATGGATGTGTGCGGGAAGTGGAGTTGATGCGTCCTGACCCCTTGTCAGGCGGAACGTTCCTCCCTACCTTCGTGGTTCGGGAGGACGGCCCGCTCGGGCCTGAGCGTCCGCAGCGGCCGCGACCCGCACCCTCACCGGAGGCACGACAAGAGCTGGAGGCGACACATGCCCGGAACCATGACCGAGGAGATCCGCGACGCGGGTCCGCTGGTGGTCGACGACGAGACCATCGTGTTCGAGGACGACGACCGTGCCGACCGCGAGGCCACCGCGTGTCTCGCCGACCCGTGGGTGACCGCCACCACCCGCCTCGCCTGCGACTTCAACTCCTGACGGTGACCGGTTCCATCGCCGGCCGCCACGGTTGGTCCGACGACGTCTGGTCGTACCTGACCGACCCGCGGATGCCGGCGGTGGAACACGGTTGGAAACTGCACGTCTCGGCGCGGCCCGGCGAACTCGGCACCGTGCTCGGCCTCACCCTGCCGGTCCTGGCACGGTACGTCTGCCACGCCAAGTGGGCGCGCGGCCCGGAGGTCCTGCGGGAGCTCAACTCCGGGGTGCGCGGCGCGGGTTCGGTCGGCAAGGCGATCACCGTCTACCCGGCGCCGGGCACCACGGTCGCGCTCGCCGAGGAGCTCGGCACTGTGCTGCGCGGGTGGGAGGGGCCACAGGTCGTCAGCGATCGGCGGGTCGATCCCGACGCACCCGTCTACTACCGGTACGGGCCGTTCACCGGTGACTACCGGACCGGGCGCGGCGGGCGGCTGGAATCCGTCATGGTCGGCCCGGACGGCCGGCTCTTCGACGGGCTGGCGGCCGGTTCCTACCGGTGCCCGCCCTGGGCCGAGGACCCGTTCGAGCGCCGGGCGGCGCGGGCGCCGGCCGCCGCCGGGCTCAGCGGGCTCAGCGGGACCGCCGGGCTCAGCAGGACCGGCGGACTCCGTGGGCTCCACGGGCTCGGCGGGCTCGGCGGGCTCGGCGGGCTCGGCGGGCTCGGCGGGCTCGGCGGGCTCGGCGGGCTCGGCGGGCTCGGCGGGCTCGGCGGCGGACGCTACCGGGTCACCGGCGGCATCGCGCGCAAACCGCAGGGCAACGTCTACCGGGCCGTCGACCTCACCACCGGGCTGGCGGTGGTGGTCAAACAGGCACGGGCCTTCGTGGCCGAGGACGAGTCCGGGGCGGACGCCCGGGACCGGCTGCGCAACGAACGGGCCGTCCTCGCCGCGCTCGACGGCCTCCCCGGGGTCCCCCGGGCGCTCGACTCCTTCCGGCACCGCTCCGACGAGTACCTGGTGATGACCAGTTGCGGCGACCGGGACCTACGGCGGGACGTCCAGGAGAACGGCCCCTACGACGCCGACCGGCTCGCCGAGCTGGCCACCCGGCTGCTCCGGCTGCTGGACGGCATCCACCGGCGGGGCGTGGTCGTCCGCGACCTCAAGCCCGACAACATCACGCTGGACGCCGAAGGCCGCTGCCGGCTGGTCGACTTCGGGATCAGCGCGCTCGACGGCGCCGCCGTGGACGGCGCCACCCCCGGCTACAGCGACCCGGTCCGGCGCCCGGCCGGCCAACCCGCCGAACCCGCCGACGACTACCACGCGCTGGGCGCCACCCTCGGCTTCGCCGCCACCGGCCTGGACCCGGTGATCGTCGACGAGGACGCCGCCGTCAACCGGCAGCGCACCCTGGCCGGCCTGGACCGGGCGCTGCCCGGCGGGGAGCACCGGCGGCTCCGGGCGCTGATCGCCGAACTGACCAGTCTCGACCCCGCGGAACGCACCGCCGGCGCGGATCGGCTCCGGACCGGCCGGCCGTCCGTCTCCCCGGCGCGCCCACCCGAGCGGCCCTCGCAGCCTCGGATCGACGACGGCCTGCTCGCGGAGATCATCGAGCACACGACCGCGTACTGCGTGGCCGAGGCCCTCCGGATCGCCGACCCGGTGCTCGCCGCCCGAGCGGCCCTGCCGACGCCGATCGACGTCTACGGCGGGAGCGCGGGCCTCGGCCTGGAGCTGCTGCACCACCTCCACCGGCCCGGGGTGCCGGAGGCCGTCGACGCCCTGGCGCGGTGGACGGCGGGCCAGTCCCGGCGCCTGTCGCCGAGCTTCTACTCGGGCCGCACCGGCGTCGAGCTGTTCCTCGCCGAAGCCAGGATCGGGGTCGGGATCGGGTCCGGGATCGGCCCGGACGGCGGCGAGGACCTGCCGACCCGGGGACCGGACGGCGGGCCACCGGAGGCGGACCTGATCGAGGGCGTCGCCGGGATCGGCATCGGCCGCCTGCTGCTCGCCCGACTCGCCGCCGCCCCACTCGACGCTGCCCGGCTCGACGCCACCCGGTACGGCTCCGCCGGGCTCGGCTCCGACGACCGCGACCGGCACCTCGCCGTCGCCGACGAGTGCGCCCGGGTGCTGGCCTCCGGCGGCGCCCGGC